>JBFGVE010000336.1:0-1100 GCA_041565275.1 Bacteroidia bacterium | reverse complement strand
TTAATGTCACCCCCTTTATTTTTCTATTTCTTATAGGGATAACCCCGTATCAGAAGATTTTAGATAAAACCTATAAACCCAAAGAAAATAGCCGGGACAGAGGTTTTTATGAGGTTGGTTATTTCCTAAGAGATGCTGTTAAAGGTAAATATGACCTTAACAATAACTATCTCCTTTTTGATGGATATAATGCTCATAACCTATTTTACTTAAAAATGCTGAATGACAAAGGCACTCAGATCTCTTTTAAGGATTGGAGGAATTTAAGCCCTATGGATATCACTATAGCACATCAAAGCCATGTGAAACAATATGTAGAAGAACACTATGAGCATGATGTGATTCACAGCGAAGGAACTGTGGTGAGGTATAAGATATATGGCGGGAAAGAGTGAAAGTAAAGACATTGGATCTTGAAAGTATCATTCAAAGTAGAGGGCTTGATATGGGAGATTACACAAAGACAAGTTGTAAACCCAGATCAAAGGAAGTCGTGCATTCGATAGATTTTGTTGCAAGTCCTGTTTTTGGTATTGCTCTCGATTGGACATAGAAGTATGCATTCTGATTCAGAAAGAACTTGTAAATGATATCCTTTAGAACTATTGGCATTGCTCAATTTATTTGCTCGAAGGAATCCATCGATGGAGTTAAATGCAGTAAAAAACAACGGTGTTCAGGGTGTTTGGTAATCTCTAAATTCCCACTTACCAATGCGGTTGGAGCTGCTATATTTGTGTGGACTTTAGGTTTAGTCAAAGATCTATTATCATTACACTATGTCAATTAAAAGAAAAGTTTACGACAAGGAGTTCAAGATTCGGGCGGTTCGCCGGAGTTACGAGACCGAAAGCATAGCAGTCCTGGCCAGTGAGCTTGGGATACGTCCGGAATTGCTCTACCGCTGGCGTGGCGCCATGCAGAAAGAGGAGTCCAAACGGTTTCCCGGTCACGGGAACAAGGCGATGACACCCGAAGAGGCTGAACTTGCAAGGGTTAAAAAGCAGCTTGCCGATGCCGAGATGGAGCTCGAGATCCTAAAAAAGGCGATCGGCATCTTCTCCAGGAAAGACGGAAAGCATACGAATTTATCATGAAGA
>JBFGVE010000335.1:0-1216 GCA_041565275.1 Bacteroidia bacterium | reverse complement strand
TTCAAAGTCCAAAACCCAAAGCTTTTCGCTGGACTCCATCTCCTCGACGAGAAATTTGTATTTTCTTTCGACCTTAGCCACTGGGTAAAGGTCGTATTCACGAAGGGGATGGGATGGCTGAAGCATCTGCTCGAAGAACCAGCGAATGCCGTCTATAGAATCGGTCATCTCCCAAGCATCGTTGAACTTTATCGTAAATTCCATTGGTTGCTTTTGCCCAACGGTGAGATGTATCACGGAAGAAGCGTAGCTTCTGGAGTTGATACCATCGACTGGTTCGATTTTTTATTCATCAGCCCGAAGAACTTCTATAATCCGCCTCTTCACGGATTTCGGTTTTTGAGGAAAGTTATCCATGATTTTCGCTCCTGAGAATGGGCAATAAAACTCGTCGGAAGGAGCGAAAATTGTGGGTAACTTTCCCAGTCGGATCTGCTCTGAATTCTCGACAAAAAGCAGTATTCTTCGTTATTGCCAAAGCCTGAAGCTATCATTGCTAAAGCAAGCAGCAGAGACGCCGGAATTGCACAGTGTTCCATTGAAAAGCACCTCTCAAAAACCGAAATCCGGGAAGAACCTCTTTTTCTACCCTTGACTAAAGAAATTATTTCAAAGGCATATTCAAGGACATATACCTGATAGTTCATTCTTCTCCAAGTCGGTTCTCCATCTCATCTAGAGATATCCATTTACTTTCTGGAGAATCAATGAGTTTAGATAATTTTTCTTTCCTTTCAGGTTCAAGTGATCGCCGCAACTGAAGAATAAAGGAAGTAAGCTCCTTTAGAACAGGAGCTTCCATGTGTGAAAGTTCTTTTTTTATTTCATCAACAGTCATAACAAAAACCTAGCAAAACATTCATATTCTTCAAGTGCTTATTTTCATCGAACGTCGAGGTCAGTCATGAAGTGTAGGGAATGCTTGGCACGGTTCTCTGCGTAGCAGAGAGAGTGAAAAACGCGGACTATATCTCATTGACTGCATCGCTTTGTATGTGCCCAGCATGGGCACGGTGTAAATGTGGTTAAAGTCCACTATAGTAATTCTACTTTGTTAAAACAGTTAGTTTTTAAGAAATTGTTTACGGTCATCCTCCGGAATTCCCTGTAAATAATGAACCGCATACCCGCACTCTGCGGTTAAATTCTGATCTTTTCTCAGTCCACGACCCCCTTGGCAGTAAGCCACGACCCCCTTGGCAGTAAGCCACGACCC
>JBFGVE010000334.1:0-1275 GCA_041565275.1 Bacteroidia bacterium | reverse complement strand
ATGATGATGCTTGTGAACAAGCTCAAATCACTCGATGCAAATACCACTTCAAATCAAAAGGCCAGTGAAGATATATTAGACAATCCGGATTTTCTCAACAAATACGGGGACCGGGTCGTTGGAGACTGGCTGGTGAATAACAGGGAAATTGCGAAAACACTTGACCTAAAGTACAATATCAATCAAACACCAGATGGAGAACTGATCGAATTCGGGAGACAGCCCTCAGACTTGAGCCGCAAAGCCTCGGGGAGGGTAGCACTCTTGGCAACCGAATTACAAGAGAAGTTTTATTCCGAGATAACGGAGAAGTATTTCGATTTCATTAGCCAGTTGAAGGAGGACGGAATGTACGACCTGGAGGTAGACCTGCAGGACCTCAAGGCCAAGACCATAGAAAAAAAGGTTGCCATTCGTGGAACAGGCAAGGATTCCGTCTTCGGAAAGGATACATCCCTGGAGTTGTGTGAGGTCGTCAACTTGCGCAAGCCTTATACTGTACAAAAAGTAAAGGAGTTGGTCGGGGCAGCCCTAGCGGGAAGGACTGGAAAAGAGGCCGCTGAACAGTTGGTTGAATTGGCTGAAAATGCCATTGATAACCAGCTTGAATCGGTAATTACAGAGATCAAAAGCGCTGAATCCTTGATGATCGAGAAAATCAAAGTCAAGGTGCAGAAAATTGACGACCCGGATGAGCGCTTGGAGACTTACGAAAGTTTGAAGGATGAGGCCAAAACAATTGGTCGTGACAAGATAGCTGAAAAAACCAAATACTGGGAAGAGTTTCGCCATAAGTTCACCCGCTATGCCCGACTGTTTGAAATTGGCAAGGGAGTGAATGCTATTGGTTCCGGACCAAAAGCAATAAAGGGAATATTTCTGGGCTGGAATATTGACTGGTCTAGGGACAACCCCATGGTCCCTTCTGCTATCGTAGCGAAGTTTGCAGTCGCTAATAGCCAGCGGCTACTGAAAATACCCTTGAGCAGGCGCAATGAAAAGGAGATAACCGTTTTCAATATCGTCAGCTCTACAATGGGTATGTCGGATGAAGAAAGAGATCTCGTCCTGAAAAATTGGAAGCAAATTACCGCTTCAGCATCCACAGAACATACAAAAAGGTGGATCGCAACCGGTAACATCCTCCAGGCAATTTACTGGTACCATGGCCTGCTAATCGACTTTACCAGGAGAGACGGAAGCCGGGAAAAGGGAATTTTAATGCCCAGGGACTTTAAAGTTGCAGACTCGTCCAAGGTGATAATTCCGATAGTT
>JBFGVE010000333.1:0-1319 GCA_041565275.1 Bacteroidia bacterium | reverse complement strand
TTACCAAATTAGTGAATAGAGCTCATAATATTAGTTTGCAGGAAGTTAACTGGTATTGTCCAATCTTTCAACGAAAAGGTAGCTGGTATTCTACTTTATTAGTCCCTAAGGGCTATGATACAATGAACCCTGTGGATCAGGCTACTTATTGCATCCCTCCCTGCCACCAAAGCTGGCCTCCTTAAGAACCCCAAAGAACTTCCGGAATGGGCACATGTGGGCAATAACGATCCGCTTAACGACGGCCTTCTCTCCTCCCTCACCAAGTTGAAGGGGAACAGGCTCCAAACAGTCCCGAACGAATCCGGTTTCGGAATTCCCTTAACGCACGAGAACAATAGCAAGCAGGCGCCACCACCGACCTTCCAGCATTCTCGCGAGATCTTCCGAGAGAATCGTTCCGAGTTCTTTAAGCCTACCTACGCCCTTCCTAAAGGCCAAGAACTCGGAACAAGAACCCCGAAGAATCCCGAAGGAAACTTCCTTAAGACGACGGGCGCGCGCATGGGCGACCGGCCGGGCGCATTTGTACCAACCAAAAAGCATGTGTATAAAGCCGGCGCTACGTACGAGCCTGGTATGCCACGCGCACGCACGTCCGTTACGAAAGCACGCACGCGCAAGCACGCCAAGCCAAAAGAGCCAAAACTTTACGACGTCCCTTATCCTGATCTAGGGCTCCGTTTTCGCTCAAACCAAGATGACCTCGAAGAGCAACACTCAGACATTGATTCTGACACTGACATTACTGAAATTAAAAATATCAGGTTGATCAGGCCATCTTTTCCTGGGATCACTTACCTTCTCAATAATTTCTGTAATTTTGGACAAAACCATCCCTCGTTTGGACCCAAAAACTTGGAAATTCTTGCATTTTGTGCTGTGACCTCAGACAACGACCTCGATGATTACTTAGAAATGAGTCCTGTTGGGCTTTTCAACATTTGTCCCCATGAATCTGCGTACAAATTCTACCGTAAAGCGCACATTTTCAATTTGATTATTTTCAAGTTCCTCGAGGATATTTTGTGTGAGACTGAGAAAGACAGTTTTACTTGGGATGAGTTCAACAAGTTCCATGCAAAACTCTCTCCTTTCCTTGATAAGAAATTTCCACATACTGATGAAATGAAGAAAATGCATGAATGGCACTGTGCTTTTAACGCTAAAAAGAACCGAACCGCAATACCGAGAAAACCGAGAAACCGAAAGCGAATCCGCCTGCATACTCCCGCCAGTCACCTCAAGTTTCTGGTCAAAGCTCTCGCAGCTATCATACTACAGCACCTAACTTTGTTAATGATGCATCTGTTCTTTAT
>JBFGVE010000332.1:0-1319 GCA_041565275.1 Bacteroidia bacterium | reverse complement strand
TAGATAGAGGAGCTTCTTACCGTACTTTGGTATCAATTGTACATGATACAGAACTAAGGACAACTGAGGCTTATGGTGGTCTATCACGCTCTCATAATACAAGAGAAACCAAGGATGCAATCTCCCGTACTCGAGTAGATAATAGGACAAAAGAAGGCAGTAATTTTATAGATGTCCATTCTTATGCAAATAATGCTGCCCAACCTGGTTCTTGGGATATTGACCAGTTTACAAAATTGACCGCTGGTATTGAAGGAGATATTAAGAAAGACCATATTTTAAATATAACTGGGGTAATCAGCGGGGATGATTTTCCAAATCAAGAATCCTTTATTTACGATAGCAAGGGAAATGCTTTGTGGTTAGGGAACTTTGAGACTCCAGGAGGTCAAGTTACAGGACCTACTTGGGATCTAATGAAAGAGAATGAGGGAGATGTAAATATTAATGTGAACCTTAGAGTCAATGTTAGTGCTGACGGTATTTTCCAAAGTGTAATACAGGAAGATAAGACAATCTCTATCGATGACTGGAACAAACAACACGAATAAGATGGCTACTAAAAGATTTTTATTTTTGTTGGGCGTTTCCATGATTGCTTACTTATTACCTGAAATCTTTTTTCAGCATGCTATGCTGTACATAGTTGGTGGAGCAGTGGGGGGAACGATAAAAGAGATTTTGGGAGCTTTTGAAAGTGGACCAAGTCACTCGCTAGTCTTGCTAATATGGTTGATATTGTTGATTGTTATTGTAGTTTGCCTCCATCACTTGCAAAACAGGCTGCTAAAGTACATGACTATTCTTATTGCTTTTGTGCTACTTTATGTGGTTGATTTTATTATCATTATGGTGTTGCCGAACGATTTTCAAGGATATCATTTGATTCCTGGAATTAATGTTCTTTTAAAGAGTATAATTCTGTCCTTAATCTTATTTTTCAATGGAAAGCAAAAAAGAAAGCCACTAAATTAAGGAGCCTTCATTAACTTCGAAAATTGGCCTCCCCCTCTAAATAAGTGTCTCGTCCGTTTATTGTTGAAAGCTTAGATTTTTAATATAGATGCAATGGGAGGATGATCCCAATTATTGGCTCTTATGAACCGGCCTTTCACCCTCCAGTTCTTCTATCACCCCGATCACCTGGGAAGCTCCAGCTACATCACTGACGCCTCGGGAGAAGTCTTCCAGCACATGGAGTATTTTCCATTTGGGGAGACCTTTGTGGAGGAGCGCAATGCCGCGGATTATACCCGCTATCTCTTCAATGGCAAGGAACTGGATGAAGAGACGGGGTTCTACTACTACGGGGCCAGGTA
>JBFGVE010000331.1:0-1322 GCA_041565275.1 Bacteroidia bacterium | reverse complement strand
GGCAGAACAACCCTTGGGATGGGATCCGAACTTGAATGATGGCGTGCGCTTAAATGTGCGTCCCTTTGTTGAAGCAGGCATTCTAAGGAAGAAGTTCAATGTGCACTGGAAGGTAGACCGTGGGAAGAATCCGCCAGGCTCACCTTGGGGGGAGAAGCGGGAAAATGGTCTGCATTTTACGCTGGAGGAGAAGCGAAAGGCACGAGCAGAGAAATAAATCAAAATACAATGAAGAATCATACCGTACCCATTCAAGAAGTATTTAACAATAGGTTTTTTGTAGTTCCTGATTATCAGAGGGGCTATGCTTGGGAAAAACAGCAATGCCTTGATCTCCTTGAAGACCTGGAACTACTACCCGAAAAATTACAGCACTATACGGGAACCTTTGTATTTCATCCCAATGGTGGTACTGTACAAGATGAAGAAGGAGAAACCTATGAAGGTTTTGACATTGTTGATGGTCAGCAAAGACTGACAAGTATCGTAATCCTTTTGGCTGTAATAGGCAACTTTTTTGAATTGGATGAGGCCAATTCAATGCTTTCAAAAGGAATTGAAAAGAAATACATTAAAGCCACTCGCTCGGTGGACGGAAATCCGTTTTTTAAACTCACACTGAATAAAGACTGCCGGGATTTCTTTCAAAATGATATTCTTGGGGAACCTGGAGTAGCAGGAAGAACGATTCTTTCTCACCATCGACTGGCAGAAGCGAAAGAGACATTTGAAGCGTTTCTACACCAGAAGAAGAAAAGTCTGGACATTCAGTTTTTTCCTTGGCTAAAAGATTTCAGATCCAAGATTGTAAACCGTCTTCGAGTAGGAATGCATAAAGTGGATAGCTCGGCAGAGGTTGGTGTGATTTTCGAGGTCATGAATAACCGTGGGAAAGACTTAACCGAGTTGGAGAAAGTCAAAAATTACTTTTTGTACCTGACCACAAAAATCGCTTTCGAAAAAGAGGATGGAAAAGAACTGATTGATGGCTTAGTCGACAAGATCAACAGTACCTGGTCCAGCCGCAGGGACTTCTGTTTTGTCACCAGCTGCGAGATATAGCTGCGCCCCCAGCCCAGGGCCTCCTGGACCTCGAGCTGGGTGAAGCCGCGCCCGCGGACCTTGTCCGAGAGGAGCGTCAGATAACGGTCGACTTCTCGATCAACTTGCCGCATGGAGATGATGATAGCCATTCCTGGATAGACATCCAAGCCTCCGGAGATTTGGACGAGTCAAGCCGATCTCAGCTCGGGCGTCAAGCTTCTTCGACGGTGCGCACGAACGGGTTTCTATCCCCCTGCAACCGGTCGAGGAACCGGATC
>JBFGVE010000330.1:0-1339 GCA_041565275.1 Bacteroidia bacterium | reverse complement strand
GCCCACTTTCATCATTTGTCACATGGATATCAACACCAGATTCCCACCGCCAACTTCAGAACAGTTCAATATCATGGACATTTAGATGCGATTGCCCTGGCTTTAACCTAGGATACATCATCGCTAACCAATCTGAATGATATCTTCCATTGCTGCTAGGATTAACCACTAACCGTTGGTTGTATTCGTCTATTTGACCGCTTTCGAATAACTCTACTTGTGCATCTTTGCTAAAGTTGTCTTTATAAACAAAGTCCTTTCCTGTGTTGTAAGGAGGATCTATGTATATCATCTTGATCTTACCCAGGTAGCTTTCTTGTAAAAGCTTGAGCACTTCCAGATTATCCCCTTCAATGTAGAGGTTCTCCGTATTGTCGAAGTCAACCGAGTCTTCCCGGATGGGTCGCAAGGTTTTTGTCGTGGGGAGATTGGCAGTCACGATAGCTTCCCGTTTGCCCGGCCATTCCAGACGGTAACGTTCTTTGTTTCCCTCTACAACCGCATGGCTCAATTCCTGCTTAAGCAGGTCAAAGTCTATGGCCTTTCCATCCGGCCCTTCCGTCACGCAGTTAGGGAACAGTTCTGCTAGCTTTTCAAAGTTCTCATTTACCAGGTCGGGGGATTTAAGATCAAGTTTGTCCATATGCTTCATT
Organism: Bacteroidia bacterium; assembly: GCA_041565275.1. Lineage (GTDB taxonomy): Bacteria > Bacteroidota > Bacteroidia > J057 > JADKCL01 > CAWUKT01. The sequence goes on along the minus strand of JBFGVE010000330.1, from coordinate 686 downwards.
CTTTTCCTTTGGTGGAGACGATCAGGTCTTTTACATCTACATCTAATATCTCGGCTATCTCAGCCAGTACTTCCAAGCGTGGTTGGCTCCTGTTCTGCACATAGCCATTCACCATATTGTAACTCTTGCCCAGCTTTTCAGCCAGCCAGGTCTGCTTAATGCCTTTTTCTTCCAGCACTTCCTTAATCCGGTTCATATACCTTTCTATTGAATCCGTCTAAGTTAGGAATAAGTCCTGGGATTATCTTGTTTTTCGAGATAAAAATAGTGGGACTGATTTACAGGCTAGAATAGCAGCAACTGGATGCAGTGGGGGAGATCTCCTCCCTGGAGGAAATGATGCAGATTAAGTGGGCACCCCGTTTTACGAAATAAAGGCAGGTTAAAGCGTGATCGCAGGTTCACCGGTAATACGAGTAAGAAATGCTACTCTTGCCAAGGGTTACCTCCGTAATTCCTGAACGAACCGTGACTGGAAACCGGCCGGTATATACCGTTTTGCCGTTATTTTTAACAAAATAACGATCCAGCTGATAAACTTGATTGGCATAAACGGAAATTTCAAGTGGACTTGTCGAGGAAACGGTCCCAAGTACGGAGTTGTTCGCAGGGTTTACAATCCGGTATGTATTCTTTTCTGAGACTATTCTTATGCGGGTAGTTTGCCTCTCAATTGGCTTTGATTC
>JBFGVE010000329.1:0-1363 GCA_041565275.1 Bacteroidia bacterium | reverse complement strand
GACTGCGGTCTATAAGATGGGGGAAGTCTTGACCGTACTCAGCATTGAGTTTTCCGAACAGATAGGTCTCACTATCAATGGATAAAGCTTCACTGACAAGGGACAGTGTGATCACTTCCAGGTCAGAAAACTTGGCTTACGGACCTAGTGTCATAATTCCATTAAAAGTCCACTAAATGGTCATTGGTTTACCTGTATAGGTCCAATTGAAGGGTTTTGCCCTTGTGGCATTGTAAGTGTCTATGTATGCGATGAGCTGTTGGGCGAGTTGATCTGTCGACTTCCAGATGCCTCCTTTCAATACGTCTTTACTCATGATATTGAACCATATTTCGATTTGGTTGAGCCAGGATGAATAAGTCGGGGTAAAGTGGATTTTGAACTTTCGCTTTCTGCTGATCCATTGCTGCACGGCTTTGTTTTTATGAACCGACAGATTGTCGACGATGATGTGCAAGGTTTTGTTTCTGTAGGTTCGATCGAGTTTTTTGAGGAATTTCAAGAAGTTTGCAGAGTTGTTGGAGTCAACCGTTTGCCCGGTTATCTCACCGGAATGAACTGCAAGAGCGGCAATCAGTGCAATGGTTCCGTTGCGCTTGTAAGTAGCGGTGTGGCGTTTGGGCTGACCGGTTCGAAGCGGCAACTCCGGCTGGCTTCTGTCCAAAGCCTGGATCTGTGTTTTTTCATCCACGCAGATCACCAATGCATTTTCCGGCGGGTTCATGTAGAGGCCTACGATGTTGAGCATTTTTTCCTCGAATTCCGGGTCCGGACTTTTCCCACACCAATACTTGATCTTGTGAGGCTTCAGATCCGCTTCTTTGAGGATTTTGCTCACCAGGCTCTGGCTGATCCCCACCTGTTCACCAATACGTTTCTGCGACCAATTGGTATAGCCACCATCCGGCTTAGAGGTCGCCAGTTCGATTACCATCGCACGTTGCTGTGCAGTGACAACTTTTTTCTTCCCAGGCCGAGGGGCATCTTTTAACCCAATGATCCCCTTTTCCCGGTAACGGTTGCGCCATTTGTTAACCCCGGTCCGGCTCATTTGAGTAGCCACCATGATCTGATCAAGCGATTTGCCTTCGAGGCTCAGAACGATCACTTTCGCCCGATCAACGTACCGCTTTTCAAGTTTTAACGACCGGCTTATCAGGAGCAGTTCCTCACGCTCCTCAGCACTGGCCGAAAATGGTTTTGATATCCTTGCCATCGGACAAAGATAAATAAAATTAGTAGCCTATCTACGGAATTGTGACACTAGATACTGTAGAAAGCGGTCATCAATTTCGGCAGCAACTATATGAGCTCCTGCTTCATGAAGTCGGAAAGCAAAGTAACCTGAGCCAGCACCCAGGTC
>JBFGVE010000328.1:0-1369 GCA_041565275.1 Bacteroidia bacterium | reverse complement strand
GATCAACCATTCGCTGCAAAGCCTGGAGAATGACTTCAACAAGATGGTTAGAGATCCGGGGGGCTTCGTCGAGGAAACAATTGAAGTGATATCAGATCCCTATATGTGGGGCCGTGGTGTAGTTGACGCAGCAACGGTCTTGGTTTCTGGAAAAATTCCACTGAAAGTACCGGTAAAATCGGTTCCCAAGGCTAGAGTAGTTGCTGCTAAGACGAGTACGAAGCTTCTAACACAAGGTAGATTCCCAAATTTTGCTAAGAAGTTTACAAAACACTCTGGTGAGTGGTCACAATGGGGTTCTATTTCAAAAAATGCATTTTACAACCGTGCTGTAAAATTAGCTGATAGCCCAGTTAGTGGTAGTATCAGAGGATTTACTTCTAAACAAGGTTATGGTTTTAGGTTCAATACCAGAACAGGAGAATTTTTAACTACTCACCCGAACGGAACTATTCAAACATTTTTCCGTCCAAATCAGGGTCTTGATTATTATCTAAAACAAGTTCAGCTTTATGGAAATTAGACGTAACAAATACGATAAGTATCAATGTCCATGTTGCGGACATTATACTTTGGATGAGAGACCAGATAATACCTTTCAAATTTGCCCTGTCTGTTTTTGGGAAGATGATGGTATCCAATTAAATGACCCTGACTATGAAGGTGGAGCAAATGAGATGAGCCTTAATCAAGCTCGAAGAAACTTCAAAGATTTTGGAGCAATAGATTTGCAATTTAGAGAACAGGTCAGACCACCATTAAAAGAAGAATTAGAAGAACCCGTAGTGTGAATTAAAATTAGGCGAATGCATGCTTTATATGATTAATGGGTCTTTGGAGTACAACTTTGTTGAGATATTGAATGATGGTTATTGAACTGCCCCCCATTGATAGGACAGTAATTGGGTCCAATGTAATGAGATGATCTTGATTTCATCCCTGATTGGAACCTCAATATTTTTTTCGGACGGCCCTTCAATGAAGGGCAGGGCCAGTCGAAAAAATATTCAACGCGACACGGCATTGCTGACCACCTAGTAGCCTCTTCATGCTGCGGCCTCCCTGCATTTGTGGTAGGCTACCGCCGGTGGGACATCTCCGATGGATGTATGCCTTCGCCTATAATTGTAATACTCGAAATAGTCAGCCAGGCCGTGATAACAGGCGATTCCCTCATCGGCAGGCCGGAGTGTAATACTCCCTGCAAATCGAACCCTCGGTTAAGTTTACCTCAACTTTCTTTTCTCTGGATGTTTTTTATGCAGTATTCTGCTTTGACCTCACCGGCAAATTGTTGTCGAGCAAGCGTATCCACCGCCATGGTACGGCTGATGAGGTCACAGTGCGTTTACGGATGGAATATGACCAT
>JBFGVE010000327.1:0-1380 GCA_041565275.1 Bacteroidia bacterium | reverse complement strand
TCCACCGCTTCCACCCGTCGCTAAACGACAACCAACGAGGAAAATCACCGCCATGCTGTACGACATGCTCGCGATGTTTCAGGCGATGGACGCTGCGGCCGCCAAGGAGTGGGAATGCAGCAACGAATTAAGAACAGTGGGTTCTGGCAGGAAATATACGACTTTAAGCAGGTCCCTATGAAGCCCGTCAATCTGGACGGCAAGCGCTACTTTGCCTATACGCTATACCGAACCTATTTGTTCCCCCTAGCAGCAGGTCAGATCGATTTCGATGACTTGTACCTCGATGCTAAAAAGTTATATGTAGCTACCAATGCTTCTATCCGGCAGCGGATTACGGGACAAAACACAAAATTCGAACCTATCCGCATTCGAGCTCCCAAAAAATCTCTGCTGGTCCGTCCCCTTCCTCCTACCAATCTGCCCAATGCCAATATGGTTGGACAATTTAAAATGGATGGCAACATATCAAGCCGGGAGATCAACACAGGTGATGTACTCGAGTTAAATCTTAAAGTTCAGGGAAATGGAAATATGGCAATGGCTCCTGAAGTAACCGCCGAATTCCCGAAAGAATTTGACGTAGACCAGCCATCTACCAACCTAAAGACATCAGCCAGTGAAAAAAGATATTTTGGAGAAAAAGATTATACCTACTACTTGGTCCCAACCCGAAGCGGTGACTACGACCTGGGACCCGTAAAATTCTATTATCTCAATCCTCAAACCGAAGCCTATGACTCGTTGGTAATAGAAAGTATACCTGTAACTGTATACGGTGAAGACCTTGAAAACCTTGTACTTAAGCAGAGTGGGAATGATGAATTCTACAAGGATACCATGCAGCAGGCCCGGAACGATCTGATCAGGGATCAAAGGGGATCGTGGCTTGTACTTCTGGGTGGTTTCCTGCTTGTGGCTGGCGTGATTACATTCCGGTTCATCAAAAAGCAAAAAGAACCGAATGCTGAGGCCAGACCAATAGAGGGGAAAAGTAAACTGGATTAACAGCTCATGCTCTGGACGACCATCTGTCCCCTCCCGAGCAGTTCCCTGAACTCGTTGCAGGCGTATTGTACGCCACGATCAGAGTGAAAAATCAGTCCTTTGCAGAGGCTGCGGTTGCTGAGAGCCATCTTGTAGGCTGCCACAACGGTGACCCCCGCGTGCATGGGTTGCCGAACCTGCGCGTCAATTTGCTGCGTAAATGGGCCTTTCTTATCAATCGGGCCACCCTCGGCCGTGAAATGGCTATCCCGGCCATATTCAGTGCCTTGGTCACCCGAGGACTGCCGTAGCTGCCCTTGCTCTGGTCGAACACCTCCCTGATCAGGGTGGTGATCTTCTTGTTCTCCAGCGAACGCGCCGATTCGGGCCGCT
>JBFGVE010000326.1:0-1380 GCA_041565275.1 Bacteroidia bacterium | reverse complement strand
TGGAGTGCTTCTGCGGTAGATGTGAATGGGTGGCAAATAGCAAGGTCTGGTCTTGAAGGGCTGATACCCTGGAAAACACCTGGTGGAAGATTGGGACGTGCAGCAGTCACAGCCGTTGCAGATGTGAGTGCCAACTATTTCAATGATATGTCCGGCTACACTACCGATCAGGCTGTACAAGATTTTGCAGTTGGCTTCATTGGAGACCTTGCAGGGGGTGGACTAGGAGAGTTGACCTCTAAATATGGAGCTAAAAATATCGCCAATGGGTTAGGAAGACTAGGATTTGATGCTGACCAGATAAAAGGTCTAACCGGAGTAGATTTGCTTTCCAAATCGCATCGAAACGCCATATCAGGGCTTACAGATCAAATAAAATCACATCAACAAAAACTCAAACATTATATAGCAAATCCAGATGCTTTTGATAACAAAGGCTTCTTGAAAAATGCCAGTCCTGAATTACGAGAGAAAATTATTAGCTCCAGAATACAAAGCTTACAAAGCCAGATAGATAATTTCCAGAAGCAGATTAATGAGATTAAGATCTTCAAAAAGGAGGTTTTAACTAAGCAATAGTATTATGAAAATCAATATTAAAGACCTGTTAGATATCATTCATGTCCTTGAAAATCGAATGAAAGAAGTATACCCTGGTGGAGTTATTGATATTCCTGATGATGACTATTACTGGTCAATTGCAGATGATAAAAAATATAACCCTGCAGAAATTCCCATTGATTTTGATTTGGGACAGGTGTCATTTGATTGGGATGAACTTATAAAATTAAAAGAGGAAGCAGACAAAGCAGGGAGATTTCCTATTTCATATCATTTAGGGTGCATTGCTGAGATATTTAATGTGATTAAAAAGAATGGTTCAGGTGTATGGTAGGGAAAGAAACTATATGGCTTTAGGCCACGCTCGGGTTCTTCTCATTGATAACTGTTAATAGCCATGAAAAAGGCACCAGTAACATACCTCCGCTATGGCAACGGCACAGAGACCGGATATACATATGATCCTGCCCGCAGGAGGCTGGCCCACATGCATGCCGCTACAGCTACCGGGAGGCCGATGATGGACAACAGCTACAGCTATGACGGGGTGAACAATATCCTTGCCCTGGACAATGCCGCACCTGTACCCGTAAACCCTCTTTTGGGTGGTTCATGCAGCAGCACCTTCACCTATGACGACCTCTACCGGTTGACCGGCGCCGGGGGCCTGTTCCGTGGAAAGAAGGACGAGCGGTACAGCCTCACCATGACCTACAGCCCCAACGGGCGTATCCTCACCAAGGACCAGGGCCACGACCGCAAGAGCGGCAGCAACTGGCTGCCACAGGCAAAGACGACTTACAACTACACTTACCAGTA
>JBFGVE010000325.1:0-1402 GCA_041565275.1 Bacteroidia bacterium | reverse complement strand
TAGCAGAGAGCTTCTTCAAGTCCCTCAAGGCAGAGTGGCTCGATGGCACCCTCTTCAAAACGCGCCAAGAGGCGGAAAGCGCTGTGTTCAGATACATCGAGATCTGGTACAACCGGCAGCGGCTGCATTCTACACTCGGTTACAAGTCCCCGGAAGAATACCTCCTCAATCAACTGAAAACCACCAGAGCAGCATCATGAATCACACAGTTAGTTGGCCAATAACGGGCCCAATCATGATACCCGGTGTGGGAAATACCATAACAAAAAAAAACTGCCCCCGCGGCGAGCGGAAAGCGTCATGGACAACGCCAAACTCGTCCATGAAGATCCACCCCCTACAATCAAACTATCTTATCTCAAAGTCCATTTTATTGTTGCAAGTCCAGTTGATCAAAGTGTTTCAAACACAACCGCAGTTCCTTAGCTCCTTTCAATAGTTTGCGTTCCAGTTCATCCTTCGTATTGTACTTGGAAAAGTATTGAGCATTTGAGCTTATTTCATCCTTACCAACTTTTGACATCACAAGGCCATTGAGGTGATTTAGATGAAGGGTTTTCGTTTTATCATCATAGTCCGGCATTCGTCCTTTCTCCAACAAAAAAACGATTACCTGCAAGTAATCTTCAATATTCTCATAAGAGACTGAAACAATCTTGTCTTTGTCCCTATACTGCACATCATAAAAAGCATTTCCCCGTTCCTTTTCCTCAGTGACTTTCATTCCAAACTCCGATTCAAGAAAGGAAAAATACGATTCAACAGTGTTTATATATTCTTTACCTTCTACCATTATCTGATCACGTTTAATGCTCCTGGATGTAGTTTCTGATAATTCCTTATCATATTCTGCTCCATCTGATAGAATATACTCGGCATCTTTCTGGCCGGATCCAAACCAATATCTAAAATCGGTCTTCCACTTCTCATTTGCTGCAGTAGCCATTGGCGGTTATACTGCATCATCTGACTGGTTACTTGATGTGGTGCCCCGGAAAACTTGGGCATAGTATTAAGAATGGTTGATCCCGGATTTCTTGCTGCTGCGGCTTCTACACGAACCATTGTTTCACCAATGATTGTCTTACCCCCCTTAGCGGCCCCTCCGGGAGTAACAAGCATTGCCGCATAACTGGCTCCCGTGCCAAGTACTGTTTGGGTTTGAGGCCCTCCGCTTCCCATGATCAAATTGGCCACCATTGATAACGGGTTGGCTTGATAGGCCATGGCCCCTACTTCCTTCCCGAAGGTTTTCAAGGCATCGGATACAGGACGGGTATAGTCCAGGTTCCTGACATGCCAGGAGAATAGCCTTTCGCCAAATGACTGGTGATCTCTCGTGTCATAGCCCGGACCATTTATTCCAAAGAGGCCCTGGTGGTCACTTCCTTTGCTGAAGATC
>JBFGVE010000324.1:0-1410 GCA_041565275.1 Bacteroidia bacterium | reverse complement strand
TCGGAAATCCTTCTTTCCAGAAATTCATCCAGGTTTGGGTTGCCTTTAGAACTCTCATAATTGACCTTGCCCTCTCTCACGTATTCCATGAATTCAGGATCCTCTGCCAGACTTAACTCGATGATATACGAATCCATGGATAAATCTATGTAGGCCTGGGCAAGATACCTCCTGCAAATATCCAATTCACTGGAAACGTTGGGAAGGGACACCCGCAATTCTTCACCTAATTTTGTTTTGACTCGCACCACCACTGCCTTTATGGTTTTCATATTAGATTGCCTATTGCTCCATACCTTAATTTTTCCAGCAACACGGGACTGCATCTTGCCTAAAGGGTCTTTTTGCCAAGCATTTAGGGTGATCATTTGATCTTCTGAGAACCTCTCGCTTTTACTCTCAATTGACAAGGTTATGTAGTCTCTTTTACCACTGACAGTGAATTTTGAGGGTGTGATCTCAAAATGATCATTCGATTCGAATTCCAGGTAATCGGCTTCTTCGTCAATGTCAAGAATTACCTGTAACAGCGCTTCACGACCTGGAAGCAAGCTCATCCATGGTACATGATAGATGACGGTGGTCAGCTCTCCTTCTTCGTCTCTTTGTAGCCAGTTAAAATTCAGACGATCAAATTTGTCTTGCAATGCTTTGTATTGGACAGGGTCGGGTTTGTAGTAGCCTTTGATCTCGTCTGACCTGGATTCTTCAATGGTAAACGTCGAATCCCGGTAATGGATACTTACAATGTCCTTATAAGGATTATCCCCAAACAAGCTGGTATCACGCGTACGGATCCAATCAAAGCCAAAATCACCATCCCATGAATGGGTGGGCCGGAATTTTGCAACTATGCGAGGCAAGGGTATTATTTTCAATTGCCTACTTTGCTTGGTGATACCTCTATACTCAACGGTTGCCTGTAACCTGTCTCGCTGCTTCTGCCGATGATCCTCCCATACCTGTTTAATTTCGATCTCACCCAAGTCGTTGCGGCCTTCTATAGCTTCCCGCACATAAACAAGTTCACTTATGCCTGGCTCAAATTCGGTATTGTCTCGCTTTTTGATCGAAACCCTGTAAGTCCCTCCTTCTGTATTGCGAAGCGTCGTACGGAGGGTGATATGATGGCCATATTGTGTTTCTTTGGCACGGCTACGGCTGGTATCGATCCACTCTACTGCAATGATTTCCGGTTCTTCCTTCTCTTGCCTTTTCCGGGTGGGGAGATCATCATCCAAATTGGTAACCAGCCATGGACGCAAGAACAATTGTCCACGGATCTCTTGAATAGCAGCCGAGATGGTGATGGTCACCCTCATCGAAGATTCCCCTTCAGCAGAAAATGACTCGCGCCACCTGACCAAGGCAGCATCGGTAAATTTGTAATCGAATAGTTTATGACCATGT
>JBFGVE010000323.1:0-1433 GCA_041565275.1 Bacteroidia bacterium | reverse complement strand
TTCTAGTACAGAGTCGAGCAATAATCAGAGCAACATTTTCGCTTTAATGTGTCGTGTTCAGTTGTTTCTAAAAGCATTACGTGTTGTTTCTGTTGTTGTTCGTGTTTGTCAGTTGTTTGGTGGTTTGCAGCATGTGCCTATATGTGTATATAATGGTCGCGAGGGTAGTATAGAGCCCCCTCTAAAAGTAGCTTGCAAAGCAAGTGAAGGGACCATGTACAGGAAAAAGCAAACCATATCAGCAAAGCTGAACAGGGAATCAAGTTTTTTTGCCCTGGAGTCTTGCAAACCAAAAGAAGATGGAGCAGAGCCAAATGTTCTCGCTCAGGATGAAAGAAAAGAGATCCCGGAAATTGATCTTTGGCATCGGAGAATGGGCCATCTAAACGAAAGGTATATTAAAAAGATCATCGATCTTAAAGGATGCAAAGCAAGTTTCTGCAATGCATGTGTTTTCTCCAAGGCGAATAGGAGGCCTATGCCAGAGCACTATCCGGAGGTAAAGGAAAAATACGAGCAGGTTCATGCCGTTGTATGTGGACCTATGAAGAAGAAAAGTCTTAAAGGCAATAAGTACTTTGCCGTACTTACCGACGTTGCTACGAGATATACCTTCGTGTATTTCTTGAAACATAAATCTGAGTTTGTTGATGTTCTCAAATCATGGTTGAAGTTCATTAAAGCTCAGGAAGGTAGTCTCAAGATAAAGCATCTTTATGCTGATGGTGGTAGGGAGTCCCACAACGCTGCCATCAAGCGTATAGCAGACCAGAAGGGATTCAAGGTGACGTTCTCCAAAAGGAAACATCTACCTTTAGAGCAAGGATTAAATGCTTCCTTATTTCAAGCAGGTCTACCTGATAAATTCTGGGAAGAGGCCGTTAGGCATCAGGTCTATGTTCAGAATAGGAGTCCACATAAAGGGATCCAATACCTGACGCCACTAGCTAAGCTTGAAGGTAGGGAGCCAACCTTCGAGGATCTCCGGCGTATCAAGACGTTCGGATGCGAAGCATTTGCCTATATCCCAAAGGGAACCAGGAATAAGGGTTCAGCTAGTCTAAAAGCTATCCGGTGTATATACCTAGGAAGGGACCCGATTAAAAAGTGTGTTCGTCTCTGGGATCTTAGGAGGCGAAAGGTAATTTACTCAAACAATGTTGATTTCAATGAAACATATTTTCCTTTCCGGAAGAGGAGACTCTACAGCTGATGAGAGTTCTCTAGAGCCAGTTAGTAAGGGGGTGAAGTATGAAGCAGTATCTGACAGCGACAGGTCAGATAATATTATGTATGGAACCAGAGTCAAGTCAGGGGGTGATAATAAGAAGAGGAAAATGAAGAAGGTTCGATCATTCCCCGAAGTCTCGGTTGATGATAGTGATGATTCTGGTTTAGTAAGTGGAAATAAAAAGGTTACCCCTAGGAGGAGC
>JBFGVE010000322.1:0-1490 GCA_041565275.1 Bacteroidia bacterium | reverse complement strand
GCTAGCTTATTCAGAAAAATCCCTCCTTTCGCCTGGGGGGCTTTGGTGGAAGGTGGAAAGTCGGCCCAAGTGTCATGAAGCTCATCTTGACGTGTTAACTCGCTCTGGAGGTTTATTATGTACTTATGAACCTCCTCTGAGTTGGTTAGATGATCGGATTGGTAGTTGTAGGTGGCAGACAGGTGGTTGTGAGACTTGATGAAAGAGGTAATGTAGGTAGGGTTTGGGGAGGGGTGCCTAAGAATTTTAAAGAACTTGATGCTGTCGGTGATCTTCTGGTGGGTGTCGCGATCTGCGCCTTCTATCCTTTTGCCTTCTTTGAGCACTTGGGTAATTACTTTCCTCACTGTATTGCAGAAATACCTAATTTCTTGAAAGGGGTCTCTGGTCTTCTTGGTGGCCCATTTTTCCTTTATTAGCTCCAAAATTTTTTTGTCCGTGGCCGTCCACTTGGGGATCGCCTTCTTGTGGGGACTATTATTATGGTGCTGACAACCTAGGTAGTTAAGGGTCACCGGGAGGTGATCGGAGAGGGGAACGTTAGTTTTGGTTTTCTTAGCAGGGGAATTGGTCGTAGGGGGGATGTAGGCTATGGGTCTAATGATGTCCCATTCGGTGTCGCTTGCAGTGATATAGATCCTATCTATCCGTGAGGACGAGGACCTACCGACAATGTCGCTGAGGGTGAAGTGGGTGTGGTAGTGCTGCTTAACTTCTCTTAGCGTGAGGTGGAGAAGAATCTCCTCCCAAGTTGCTTTCAGGATATCCGGTAGAATCGTTCCGGAATCTGCAGAGGGGGCGTCGTCAGTGTTGGTAACAAAATTGAAGTCGCCTGCTAGAATAGCTCTCTTGGGCTTATTGGGTTTCTCCCATTTAAGTAGTTTCTCAAAAATTGCCTCCCTGTTGTCCGAGTGGGGTATATACACATTAAATAAGTCAATATTATCCCTTTGCCCTGGGTTCGCGTTGTGCTGATCCTTGTTTGTGAACCTAAGAACCTGCACTAGCCCTTTTACTAGCTTTATGTGCTCTAACTCGTATGCATCTACAATGGAGTTGTGGACTATAATAGCGGTCCCCGCAGCCCCTTTTTTGAGACTGTTGTTGAAGACAGTGTGGTCTGGGAGAAGGTTATGAAGGTATCTGTCGTTAGTGTGAAGGTTGGTTTCCTGGAGGAGTAGTATGGGGGTTCGCGTGAGGAGATTCTTAAGGTAATCTTCTACTTTTTTTTTTCTTACGAAGGTTTGGGTGCTTGAGTTCCCATCAGTGGAGGACACCGAGCGAATGTTGAGGGTGGTGATGTTGAGGTGGCCTATATTAGTGTTAAGTGGTTTGTACTTCTTAAATGGCATAAATGTGTTATTGGATATGGGGGGCTGGGAGAGAGGGGAGGAGAGGAGCGGGGTTTAAGTATTTATGTTATTCTTCGGTCTAATTCTACTAGATTTTCTGTTGGCGGTGTTGTGGGTAATGGTATGCTTTTTGCAAGG
>JBFGVE010000321.1:0-1533 GCA_041565275.1 Bacteroidia bacterium | reverse complement strand
TGAAAAACTACTATCAGTGCATGCAAATAGCTCATTTGATCAACCAGTTGGTGATCCACTCCAGAGAAGTAAACGCGTTGATCAAAGAGAACAAAAAACTCACCATCAAGTATTTGTGGAGAAGGTTGTGGGCCTTCATGGTAGAAGCGCAACTGGAAAACCTGCAAAAACGACGATGTCAGATTCGTTTGGCTTGACCAAAATCAGCCACGGGAGTCCCGACCCGAAATCGGGAATCGTTCAACCCTATTAATCCCAAATCCCTATTGAAAAAAAGACGTATGGAAAATCGGACCCCTCGCACCAAAACGCAAGGGAACGGTTCAATTTTGCCTAATCCTCACTTTCGGAGAGTACTTATTCGGAAATGGGCTATTCTCTGAATTGCTGCCGGCTGTGATGGATCTAAGCGGATTTTTCATTTACCTCGCTGGAAATGTTGCAATCCTTTTCCATCAAATTTGGCCTTGAACCTTGGGACTGAGGTAAAAAATCAATTTGTAGGAGAAGTCCTCCTCAAGATTAGATTTTTTTATATAAATACTAGACTATCATCTATCATTGCACCGCTTTCATTTTCGTAACAGGTGTAACTGCCAATTACATCGTCTGTTGGTGAAATTAGTTGAATTCTTATTTCTATGACGTAATTGTCTGCTATTTCCTGTTCATACCTTATGGTTATTGACCCTTCTCTTAAGACAATAGAGTTAATAGGAATATTTATCTCGCTTTGTAAAAATTCATTTTCCTCATCCACTGCGCATTTCATAAAGGCTTTTTTTGCCTTCATATACTTTTGTTCTAAATCCTTTTTATTCAAAAAGTGCATCGCCTATTATTTTTAGTGCCTACCTAACTTTTCAAAAATTATATGGCCATTGCTTCCTTGCTTACCATATATTCTCATGTCACCGCCCTTTCCAAGTATTTTAATCTTATGAGTAAATCCTGTTTTGGCTACCTCTGTCTGGGTTAGTCTTACTATTCCTTGTTTTCCTGTTGGCGAAACGATTCCTTTTTTTATTGCTGCTTGAACCTTTTTTTGAATTAGAGGATCTAAGGAATTGAATACTGATCTTTTTACCCAACCACTAGCTTTAGCGGCCCCTCCCGGGGTAATAAGCATTGCCGCATAACTGGCTCCCGTGCCAAGTGCCGTTTGGGTTTGAGGCCCTTCGCTTCCCATGATCAAATTGGCCACCATTGATAACGGGTTGGCTTGATAGGCCATGGCTCCCACTTCCTTCCCGAAGGTTTTCAAGGCATCGGATACAGGACGGGTATATTCCAAGTTTCTGACATGCCAGGAGAATAGCCTTTCGCCAAATGACTGGTGATCTCTCGTGTCATAGCCCGGACCATTTATTCCAAAGAGGCCCTGGTGGTCACTTCCTTTGCTGAAGATCGCACCCATGGTAACATCCTGGCCTTTGTCATAGAAGTCCACCGACCATTTTTGACTACTGTGTTTGTGCAGGTTTCCTCCTGTTCGTTTAGCCAACTTTTTTGCATTGCTCTTCCACTTGGGTG
>JBFGVE010000320.1:0-1540 GCA_041565275.1 Bacteroidia bacterium | reverse complement strand
CAGCAACTTAGTATAATTTCATACCCAATTCTATTCTGGAATCTGGAGAATGATGTAACGATACGCTCAACAATATTTGCGAGTTTGATAGAGTAACCCTGTTAACACTCTTTTTTTAACACTCTAAACTCTGCAACCGTGAGCACTAACCCAGGGCGGGTCAACCGCCAGTTTTCCGACAATGAGTTGAAGGACATTGCCACAGCACTTGACCTCCTCAATCAATCCTTCTCTTTCTCCCGTGGCCTCAGCTCCCGCGACCAACGCCGCCTGGTAAGGATCGGGACCAGCAACAGGAAGTTCGTTCAGACCGTCAAACACGCGGTGGACAATGTCGCCGTGCTTCCCGGGTACATCTCCATGACGGAGTTTCAAAACGAGTATGCCATCTTCTTCCAGATCGAAGCTCTACTTGCTACCCTGAGAAGCTTTGAAGAGAAGCTGAGGCAAACGCAGTTGGTAGCAGGCAATCACTTGATGAATGACTGCCTAGATGTATACAAGACAATGGAATCCGCAGTGAACAGGGGCTTTGCAGAAGTCGTCCCCTATTACGAAGAAGCCAAGAAGCGATTTGAAGGCCAAGGACGAAGATCCTCCTCCCGGAAGGAAAGTGATCCTGTGGAGTTATCTCCTGTTGAACCACCTCCTGTGGAGTTATCTCCTGACGATCCACCTCCTGACCAGCCATCTCCTGGCGACCCCACTGGTTCCCCGATATCTGGTCTGCCAACAAGCCCGCTCAGTGGGAATGGTCCCGGTAACAAGCTCAATGGAGTCCCTGGTCACAATCTCAATGGCATTGGTGAAAATGTCGATGGTCCGGAAGGCGATACCGATGAAAATGCTGCCGAAAGGAATCCAAGTACTTCGCCTGAGAATAGCCTTGAACAGCCCACCTCAGGACAGGTACCGCGCCATTGACTCAGCAATTCCTGAGTGCAATGCGAGAATTCTGACCCGTTATCGTTTACATATTGATCCATGGCTTGGGATTTATCTTCCTGCGTCCCATTTTTGGGAAGGTATTCCTCTTCCCTGTATCGGTCACCCGGGTACGGAACTACCATTCCATAGGGGGAAATTGATTTTAATCCCATGAAGAATACTCTTCGTCATATCGAGCATATCAAGTTGCTTGATCTGCAAGCGCGGCTTATCTCCATTATGGCCTTTTTCGATTCTGGGAAATATGAATTAACTATTTGCGAGATGCGAAATCATTCCGAAGAAGGCATGAAATTACTGTTAGGGTACATGGAAAAATATAAGTGGGTTCCTAAAAATCCAGAAGATTAATTAGGTTGTGTCTTATAAATCAATACTCTGGACAATTTAGGCAGCTCTTATCCCGAATTCCAATAAGTCTTGATAATTGGGGTGATTTAATGCAAACTCGGGGTCGATATCTAACTTTGAAATAATTCGATTCACCCAAAAGCGGTTGAACAGCGCGGTTTTGAAATTGGCTATGGAGATTGGTCCAGATTGGCCGGGTTTTCGCTTTCTGAGGATATGGACTTTGGCAATGTTTACTGCT
>JBFGVE010000319.1:0-1595 GCA_041565275.1 Bacteroidia bacterium | reverse complement strand
TCTCCGTCCTGGTAGACAAAGCCCTCCGCGTAATCACGCCGGGCAATGGCAACAGGCACCGAGGTGCTGTCCACTACGCGCTTGCGCAGCTTTCGCCCCAAGGCATCATAAAGGTATTCAATCCTGCGGCCATCGCCAAAATCGATCCGGACGGGCATGTTGTTGTCGTCATAGGTAATGGCGATCCCCTTGTTGGCGTCGGTGAGTAGGTTGCCATTACCATCGTAAGCATAGTCCGATCCTGAGGTTGCTCCGCGGTCCTGGAAATCATCTTCTCCATGCTGCGGGGAAAAGTCCGTCACCGATAGCAATTGGTTGCCCGAATAACTGTAGTGCAGATCGTCAATCGGACCGAACTGGTTCGGACCTTGTTGTCCGGCACGTTTCAACCGGAGAATATTCCCGTTGGGACCGTAAATTCTCCGATCGCTGTAGTACAGTTCACTCAGCATGATCTCAGCATCTTCATTCAGCTTTTCCCATGTCCGCCTGAGTCTGCCCCCATGGTCATATTCCATCTGTAAACGCACTGTGACCTCATCAGCCGTACCATGGCGGTGGATACGCTTGCTCGAAAGCAATTTGCTGGAGAGGTCATAGTGATAATAAAACATAAAAATCCAGAGAGTAAGGGGCTAGGACAATGAGATAAACTTAAGTGATGGTTTGATTTACGGGGGGCGTATTACACAGTTCTACACATTACTGAATTAATTCAATACGAAAACTTGCCCATCATGCCGAATTGAAACTATCCAATTAAGTGAATCATCAAAAATATCAATATCGTCAGAACCTGGAAACCAGATGTCATCAAAATATTTCGATAAATCATTCAATGCAAATTCATCAATATCGTCAAAACGATACCAATTGACCAGCACTTGACTATCAAAGTCGACCCCCAAAATCCTTATGCACTCTAACAGACTAAATCCCTCCTCATTTGCATCTACGGCTGGAAGGTGCTTTTGAGCATCGTACAAACTTTTCACTAAGGAAACAAGGTCCGTACTGACATCTAAATTTAACCTTTCTTTTAGCTTTACTTGAAGTTCATAACATTTTTCCGAACTAACAGCATCAAACTTTGGGAAAGTTGATTTCCCATTTTCTTCCTCAAATAACTCTATCTTAGAATCTTCCATAAGCATTTATTCAATAATTGGCACTGCATCACTTCTTCCTCCTTTGCCACGTTTACCTTTAGTATAATCCCACCAATTTATATGTGGATATTCCTCTCTCCAGACCCTGGTTTCGCATTTGGGTGTGATGGGTCTAGGCGATATCCTTTTTTAGCATCCCCTCTCTGAGGACTACCAAACTTCCCTTGTTTTCCTTTTGGAAGTGACCCCTCTATACCGAGTTCCTTTTTAACTTTTTTCAAAGCATCTTTCGTGCCCTTTAACGAACCTTTTGAGGCTCCTCTTGTACCCTTAGTCGCTTTTTTACCCCATTTAGTCATATTTGCAATGACTCCGATTCCTGGGGCGGCACCCAACGCACTTAGCACGGCTCCGGTATAGTCTCCACGGGTCGCGGCAAGGATTGCTGCTCCTACATCTGCACCCTGACTGACCACAGGAATCTCC
>JBFGVE010000318.1:0-1606 GCA_041565275.1 Bacteroidia bacterium | reverse complement strand
ATATCGGATAAGGCTTTCCGACACAGTGGGGGCGCCTTACTTGTTACCTCAGGGGTTCGTAGGATACGGGCCAATCTGATTTCACGGAATGTGCCATTTCCCCATTCAATTTTAAGAATAGGTCGGTCGGCCTGATCATGCCTTTTTGCTGGGGGAGTAATTCGAATTTTTAGGAAACCTTCCAAAGATTGGTACACTGCATCTATGACGTTTCGCGTGTAGGGGGCTAAACCCTTTCGACGCAGGTATTTTAGCATTCGATAAAGGTTAGAACGGTTGTATGTGCGAAGGTCAACGGTTTTTAGTTTATCCGAAATAAACATCTTGGAAAGAAAGGTACATCGTCTTCTCCAGTCATAATTTCCGCGTCTCCTTGTGCGCTTTTTTGGTCCATTTTGTTTTGGAGGGTCTTTGATTGGCTTGTGCTTTGACGATTGCTTGATTTTTTCTCCGGTTGTGTTGGGGCTGTTAGGATTGATTTGGGCCAAGGGATTTGCATGGCGTAGCAATACAAAATGATTTGGTCCAGGGTGTAGATAATTAGCTGAATTCACGAATCCTACAAACACCCTTCCATTAGTTTCGTGCATGTCATCAAGGGCACTCTGGGACTGCGTCGGGTCCATCTCGGAAATATATGCTTCCAGGAAATAGGATCGGATGCATACTGTTGCATTATCAGATGGGGTCACAACAGTAATATCACGTTCGAGCAGGATGCTGCAAATAAGGACCTCAAGCAGCCCTGAATATGACCCTTGCTTCCGAACTTCTTGGTTCAAATATTGGCGGTAAGATGCTTCCGAGGGTTCACTGCTTTCAAACAGTATCCATAGGGGAAAGATCCAAGGGTGGTCGGCAAGATTATCCATATATTCAAAGACAGTTTCGCGGAGAGTGTGCTTATCTTGTCATAAGTGGTTAATTCAATGGTATAGACAATTGCCTTGCTTCTCAGTTTCAATGACAATGTAAGAATGATCACCCATCAAAAGCAGATTTTGGGTCGTCGAGGGGTTATGGTTCTGTGGGCTGGTACCCGGGGGATCTTCGCCACCACCACGCTGTTTACATTCGCGATGCTTTTTGCGGTAATGCATAAGTGGGTTGGGTCCTGGGCGGTGACGTTTAAGCCTTCCCCTGCGGGCATGGCCTTCATTGAGGGACCCTTGTCCTAGGTGGGTTTGAAGGCGGTAGATCCAATAGGCTTCCCTATCATTGGCGTATCTTGTGAATGCGGCTCTCCTTTTGGCAGTGTCGTTTATATCACGATACGTTGGGTCTATCTTCTCTAGTGGGAAAATACACAGATTTTGAATCCCATACTTAGCAATGAGGTGGTGCAAGGGTTGCTCGGGACGGGTCCTTGCTGCTCTCACATGGGCTTCAAATCGGTCGTAAGAACTGAGCATAGTCTGGCCCACATAGATTTTTCGGAAGTGCCAGTGGAACACAGCATAAATGATTCCTGGAACTGACAGTGCACCATTCCCCTTGGCAAGAGGGCTTTGGTCCACCTCATTTCGCCTCTGGGCCCTCACCTCCCTAATCCGCCTCCAAAGCTTTTTTGTGATTTTCCTTTTAGGTTTTTTATCATATGAGCGTT
>JBFGVE010000317.1:0-1608 GCA_041565275.1 Bacteroidia bacterium | reverse complement strand
GATGGCTCAAAAATTGCAGAAGGATTGCATTCAGATTCGACAAATTGGCTCTCAGTTTCCATGCAATGGTCAAAATCGCAATGATCAGGCACTACGTCGTAAAATGTTTATAAGACACAACCTAAGTGTCATTGGGGGATTGACAAGGCCGGAAGCGGGGCATACCTTTGCCTAAGCGGTGATAAAACCGAAGGGCAGGATCAACAAAACTGTTTGAAGAATATAGTCCAGATAATAGGGGGTTAGTACAGGTAGCTTTTCCACGAACAACGAACAACGTGGAAAAGTATTCATAGAGAAATTTGGCTCTGGGCTTGCTCAACTTGGGATAAGATTGGCAGACAAGTGACTCAAATATTGTCTAATAATTAAGTAGATTTGATAGTAACTTGGAAAATAATACTGCGAGTAACTATGCGAAAATCTCTACTTATAATTACACTGCTGACCAGCTTTTGCTTCACCTGGGGAGTGGCCCAAGTATGTATACCCATTTCACTTCCCCTTGCTGGCGTCTACCCAAATCCTTTGATCGACTCCAATCTCCCCACTGGAGAACAAGGAACCCCCTATTACACCTTCTTCCTGGTGGTCGTTGCTGGTGATACGACAATTGATCTTTCTCCAATAATTGGCTTTCCTGGTATTACAGTTACTGCTGATATTATTGGACAACGTATTAATTCTATCGATTCACTTCCTCCCGGCCTTAGTTATGCCTGTAACCCTTCCACTTGTGAAATTTTAGCAGACTCTGCAGGTTGTGTAGCCGTCTCCGGGATACCTACTGCAGCAGGAACTTACCAGCCTGTCATGGATACCGAGATTGGCATTCTTATTCCTCCCGGAACCCCTGTGCTTGGTGGCGATACCATCTATCTCCCCATTCCCGGCCTTACCTATGACTTGGAAGTGACCCCGTCTTCCGTTTCAATTGATGACATCGAAGAAAATACAATTTCCCTGCTGGAGATGGGACCAAATCCTTTCCATACTTCTACTGAGGTTCATTTTTCAGCTCCAGAGCCTGGCACGATTTCCTTCGAAGTACGCGACCTGAGTGGCCGTGCCATTTACCAGAATGAATTCCGGACAATCGCTGGTACTAACTCTGTTAGCTTTGACCGCCATGGTATCGGCTCTGGCATTTACATCGGAACCCTCTCCGATGGTAAGAGGAAAGCTACTTTCAAAATGACAATTATTGATTAAACCCGTAATGTGTATCTAAAATACACCTAAAGGGGATGAGCCCAAGGTGAGTTCAGATCAGCGGACTTTCTACAATTTGTGTGGACTTTAGGTTTAGTCAAAGATCTATTATCATTACACTCTGTCAATTCATAGAAAAGTTTACGACAAGGAGTTCAAGATTCGGGCGGTTCGCCGGAGTTACGAGACCGAAAGCATAGCAGTCCTGGCCAGTGAGCTTGGGATACGTCCGGAATTGCTTTATCGCTGGCGTGGCGCCATGCAGAAAGAGGAGTCCAAGCGGTTTCCCGGTCACGGGAACAAGGCGATGACACCTGAAGAGGCTGAACTTGCAAGGGTGAAAAAGCAGCTTGCCGATGCCGAGATGGAGCTCGAGATCCTACAAAAAGGCGATCG
>JBFGVE010000316.1:0-1626 GCA_041565275.1 Bacteroidia bacterium | reverse complement strand
GCCTGCCTGCATCTCGTTGCGCGAACCCGAAAGGCCGATGCCCGCCTGGAAGCTCCCGTTCCCTATGTTGATGCCTGCTCCGCCTCCGTAGTTGTAGCGAATTCATTTGGCAATCTTAGTTTTTAAGTAAGTGATAATCAACAAAATAGCCCCAGTCATAATTCCTACAACAATAAATTGTAAAAAATAGGGGCCTTCCTCACTGAGCTTTTCTGCTATTGGATAAATTAATACCGGCAGAGTGAAGAATACAAAGCCTACGGAAGTTAAAATTCGAGCTATCATTCTGCTAGAAAAGTAGTATAATGTTAAAAGCAAAACAGAAAATATCGCATTTACCACAGGTTGAATAAATGATGGCTCTACGTTCGTTATCATTTCAAATGGGTACAAAAACCCTGCATTTAATACTAAGACAAAAACCTGCAAAACAGGGACAAATGCCGAGAATATCAAGACCCCTGTTATAATTAATGGCAATTTTATCAACCTTCGTAGTTCCATTAGTCGTCACCTTTAGGGTTTTGAGTCTCAAAACGTCTATTCCAATCGCTGATGCTGATAATTTTAGCTCCATCATAGACCCCTATAAACTTACCATTATCGTCTACTGAAATTTTTGTATTTACATCAAATTGTTTCTCTTTTCTGTCTCCCATTAATGTAATGAACGGACCCACGTTTGGACCTGATTTAGCCGCTCCAACACCGAGAAAAACAGAATTACCAAAATTGTCCGATACAAAGGCTTCTGAACTTGGGAAACCATCTCCAGCAATTTTGCCTGTAATGGAAAGAATAGAAGAACAGTCATCATTTTTTATTGTATTGATAAACAAGTCTGTCCATACATCAATATCGTGAGTGGGGTTTCCATAATTTGCATCTAAATAAGGAATAATAGCATCATTATCGCCTGAAAGACGGGTGTAAATCCTATTACCATATGACTGGTCGTAACTTATTTCTGCATCTGAATAAGCGTCTGCGCCATATACTGAATGTGATCGACCACCAAAAGCTTGACTACTTTTAGCCGTTGTTGCCGTCTCATATGATGTTACTTGTCTTACTCGAGAGGTATGGCTTGAAGAAGTTGAAAAAGGTCTATTATCACCATCTCCTTTCCACAATCTGAATCCGAAATAATTAAAAGGAGCAAAGCTTCTTACGTGAATTTTGATTGGATATTGTCCATCCGGATCAACAAATAATATCGGATTATTAAAGCTAAAAGCGTATGAACTCCATGCAGGTCCATTGTCCGCCAGCGGATCCACACTCAACCACACACTCACCTTCGGATCGTAATACCTGGCCCCATAGTAGTAGTACCCCGTCTCTTCGTCCAGTTCCTTACTGTTGAAGAGATAGCGGGTATAATCCGCTGCATTGCGCTCCTCCACAAAGGTCTCCCCAAATGGAAAATACTCCATGTGCTGGAAGACTTCTCCTGAGGCATCGGTGATATAACTGGAACTTCCCAGGTGATCGGGGTGGTAGAAGAACTGCAGGTCTTCTACATGCCCCGGAGGGGGCGGGACCGTTGTGCTGTCGTCAAACTGCCGGAAGTACTTTTTGATCTGCCCGTAGGGCACTTTGCCGCTCTTTCCGGCAACAAAGATG
>JBFGVE010000315.1:0-1634 GCA_041565275.1 Bacteroidia bacterium | reverse complement strand
GTCAGAAAACTTGGCTTCCGGACCTGGACGGACATAGTTCCCGTGTTCATTGACCTGATCTTTCAACATCTCATTGACTATGGAATATAATTTGTCGAAATTGGATTTAATATTGTGCATCGGTTATAGATTAAGGGTTTAACAACTACTAATCTACTCAATATGAGGCCGATGCACATTTTTTATATCAACATTTTAATTCTCACTACGGGTTAAATTATTGGGATTCGGGCTAAGAGCTGCCTAAATTGTCCAGAGTATTGTATAATGCAACTTTGTATTTGGAGTCATATTACCAGGGAAAAACTTGTGGTGAGTATCTAACTGATCAACTCCTAGGAAAACCCTATACTCCTCCAGAGAAGAAGAAAGACACCTATAAAAAAGCCTGTTTGAAAATAGTACACGTTGGAATGTCACGTCCTAGGTATCTTTTATGTGTTGCACTTAACCGAGACCTGGTAGACAAAAATCGCGTCGGGTTAAAGGAAAATGGTTGGGTTATTGTGTAGCACAGTGTAGTAATCCCCTCCCTCACCGCGAAAAATAATAATTCTTATATCCCGGGCCTTTTTCCTTCCTCACCTTCAAAAGCGCCTCAGCAGGGGAGAGGCTCAGCACCTTTTCACCCTTGGTCAGGCTCTCGAAAAAGACCGTCCGGTGATAGGGCTTTTCAGGATCGTAGGTCCGTTTTACCACTTTCACCACTTCGCCTTGGCGAAGAAAGATCAACTGTTCCTCAAATTCCGGGACCGAATGGTCGCCGGACCCTACTGCAGCCGCGGCCTGGCTGGGCAGCGCATGCATGCCCACCACCACCAATTGATCCCATTCCCAGGGTGTGAATTGAGCCAGGTCAACTTCGCAGACCTCAGCACTCCCGCAGTGCGATTCGAGCAAAAAATATAGTTCCATATCAGAAGAATTGTGGTGGCAGCCCATCCAGGAAGTAAGCAATAAAAACAGAACAGGCAAAGGTAATCTCATTGCCTAGAATTTAGGACCCCGGAACAGTTTCGCGCGCTCCTCATCAGCCCATTCCTGGGCCTTGCGGGTGCGTTCATCCCATTGGTCGCTGTCGTAGCTGTATTGATTAAGCTGAAGCAGGCGTTCCCGGGCTTCCTCGTATTGGTCATCCGGGATGGGATGTTGCACCGCCTTGAATTTACCGTCTTCTAATTCTTCTACTACCCACAGTGGACTTGCAACAATAAAATGGACGGAGAGATAAGGTAGTTTGATTGTAGGGGGTGGATCTTCATGGCCGAGTTTGGCTTTGTCCATGACGCTTTCCGCTCGCCGCGGGGGCAGATTTTTTTGTTATGGTATTTCCCACACCGGGTATCATGTTTGGGGCCGTTATTGGCCAACTAATTTTGTGATTCATGATGCTGCTCTGTTGGTTTTCAGTCCTTTACAGAGGCTGCGGTTGCTGAGGGCCATCTTGTAGGCTGCGACAACGGTGACCCTCGCTGTGCATGGGTTGACGAACTTGCGCGTCAACCTACTGCGTAAATGGGCCTTTCTCATCAATCGGGCTACCCTCGGCCGTGAAATGGCTATCCCGGCCATATTCAGTGCCTTGGTCACCCGCGGACTGCCGTAGCTGCCCTTGCTCTGGTCGAACACCTCCC
>JBFGVE010000314.1:0-1636 GCA_041565275.1 Bacteroidia bacterium | reverse complement strand
TGGGTGGGGTGGCATCAGTTGTGGGGTTGAAGGTGCCGGTACTGCCTTTGGCTTCGGTAATGGGGTAATAGCTGGATGTGGCTCTGCCAAAGGCGTCGTAGACCACCTTCCCCGAGACAATCATTACCTCCTCTTCAGGGGTACCGGGAGCGGTGAAGAGCGCTCCGTCCTTTTTGGTCTGAATTACTCTGCCCAATCCGTCTGTGAAAAGGGCCGTCTCCATGTAACTGAAAATCAAAATAGCCTTTTTATCAGATATTCAAACGCTGCTAAGACGCAGCCCCAAAATATCCCGCTTGGAAAAACATAGATTAATGACCTTTCAATAATTAAAATCCTCCAGTTAATGGGAAATGTCATCAGTAAATTAACAATTCTTCCTAAAGTAGTAGACTCTTCTCCCCAAGAAACTAAAAAAGGTGATATGACTATAATCAAAATTGAATAGACTATTGCAAACACTAGAACAAGTATTATTGAGGATTTGTACTTCGCCATAATCTAATTATTAACTCCTTGCTCTTTAATCTTATTAACAGCATCTTGAATAGCTTGATTTGCGATCTGCCCTGGTCTTGCCAGGTTAAAATGAGGTCCATCATCCCCACTATTTTGAATGGCTCCTTGGATGTATTCCAATACTGATGATGGGTTACTCAATTTATCTCCCTCAATATCAATTCTGATTATATTCTTAATATTTTCATTCCCGCTTAGCTGCTTAAACAACTTCGATTCATCCGCTATTGGACTTCCGATTAAAACAAGATTGTCAATTGTAGTTCCCTCTTTGGCAAGCTTTAACGCCACCTGTGCCTGTAAAACACTACCAAACGAGTAACCTGCTAGATTAAACTGTTCTCCTTCTTCTAACGGACTGGCAGCAAGATTATCTAAATACTGTTGAGCAGTACTATTTATCATTCGGTTATTTACCGGAACCTCTTTGCCTGAATACTCTCTGTATATACCACCTCCAGAATCTTTCTTTACATTATATTCATAATATGTTCCTGAACTTCGATAGTTTGAAGTAAATGCTACATCCCCCCATTTTCCGTGAGAAGCATTAACCCTGATAAAGTTTTTAATTCCTATATCGGAAAATGCGGTACGCCATCTTCTTATGTAGTTCCAACCACTGTTGTCATTGCCACCTCCACCGACAAAAAAGATTCTATTTCCATCCGGATCAATGGCATTGATAGGGTTATTTGCGACATAAGCATATGGTGAGATACTTGGATATTCATCCGCCAGCGGATCAATACTGAGCCACACACTTGTCACTGGATCGTAATACCTGGCCCCGTAGTAGTAAAACCTCGTCTCTTCGTCCAGTTCCTTGCCATTAAAGAGATAGCGGGTATAATCCGCTGCATTGCGCTCTTCCACAAAGGTCTCTCCGAAAGGAAAATACTCCATGTGCTGGAAGACTTCTCCTGAAGCATCTGTGATGTAGCTGGAACTTCCCAGGTGATCGGGATGATAGAAGAACTGGAGGTCTTCGACATGCCCCGGAGGGGGCGGCGTGGTGGTGCTGTCGTCAAACTGCCGGAAGTACTTCTTGATCTGCCCATAAGGTACCTTGCCGCTCTTTCCGGCAACAAAGATGGGCGTGGGAAGGTTCAGCGCA
>JBFGVE010000313.1:0-1653 GCA_041565275.1 Bacteroidia bacterium | reverse complement strand
TATTAAAGCTACCGCTACTAGCGTCCCTGAAGGAATAACCATGATATATATGAGTATCCTAGCTAACATTCTACTTAGCATAAACAGACTGTACAGAATTAATGTTAAGCTTGTTCGGAGGCACGCCAGTGCCCTTCATTACAGTCTGGTCGAAACGGCCAAGGCCAATGGAGTCGAACCCAGTGAGTACTGTAAATACCTTCTTCCCCGTATTCTTTATGCGTAGACCTCCGAGGCTGGGGAGGTATTACTACCTTGGAGTGTTAAAGCGGCTCTTGAAAAAAATCAGACTAAGAACGATTGGGGAAACACGTCAGTTATTGAATGCTTGCACTGAAGTGATAAGTTCTGAATCGCCGTTACCGTTTTACAGATTTTTCTGGCCATATGTTTGCCAACAAGTTCTATCCTCTTGTAACATCTTAACTTTACTTTAGAGCCTACCAGCATTCAGTCTTCATTTATTGTTGACATGTTATTTTCCTGTTTTGATTTTGAATGATGCCGCATTCACTTTTGCAATCTAGCTTACAAAGATGCATATGCTACCCATTGGGGAGGGGATTCCATCTTTGATGTAAAATACTTTATAACCTCAAATGCTGTTTTATGAGGAGCTCCAAGCTTGAGTAATTGATGCCACAAGGTATCTTTTTCTGGCCCAGAGGATTTCCGGTCTTCTGTTTTCATATGAGTTACTCTATCCCTAATTTGTTTTAGTTTTTTAAACTCTGACCAGCACTTGTAGGATTTGGGGGATTGAACGTCCAAAACTTCTGGAATTACTTGGTCTAATTTGTCTTCCAAAGAAATAAATCTTTCGATTTTTTGCTTATCAGCGATTTCTAGAATTTCTTTAC
This sequence comes from Bacteroidia bacterium, assembly GCA_041565275.1. GTDB lineage: Bacteria > Bacteroidota > Bacteroidia > J057 > JADKCL01 > CAWUKT01. The sequence goes on along the minus strand of JBFGVE010000313.1, from coordinate 793 downwards.
TTCTACGGAAATGAGCATATTGAAAGTCGCCCGGTATAACCTCATTTGCAAAAGCCTCTATCGCAGAGAAAGCCAGTATGATTGATTGGATTGTATCCTCTAAGAAATCAAATGCATCAGATTCAGTGAGAAATTCGACTTCCCCTTTTATTGAAGAGTCTATCTTGCTTTTTGCTCTTATATAGCTTTTTTGTGATGCGCTTAAAAATATAGCAGACCCATTAGGAACCGGTATTCTGTTGAGCTTTTTTGAATTTAGTTTTGCAGCAGTGACGACTGTGATCCGAGAGCCTTTAGAGATGGTTTGCCCTGTCCAAGGATTTTGCCAATCTTCGCTTAGATTGGTTGTGGCTTGAAGTCGCCAATCTCTATTTGCCATGTGATATTCCGCAGTGTCTCCTGGCGACTGCAAGTAGTAGAGGTCGATAGGACGATCAGAAGGAGTGATTCAGTGAGCTGTCAATTTTCCACTGCGATAGTCGTCGAAAGCCTTGCGCAGTTCCGCCTGGGTGTTCATTACGAAGGGCCCGGATCTGACGATGGGTTCGTTGAGTGGCGCGGCCGCCAGGATCAGGGCGCCGGCGCCCTGATTACCGGCATGCAGGATGAGAGTGTCGCCGGATGTTAGGTGCCCCAGTTGTTGTGCCTGTAGTTCACGGTCTGCAATTGCCAGATTGCCGCGATAGACATAGATGATCGCGGTGTGCGAATCGGGAATCTCCAGGCTGTGTTGCTGTCCGGCGCTGAGCTGAGCATCCACCAGCAGGGGCTGGGTGGCGATGTCTTGCACCGG
>JBFGVE010000312.1:0-1660 GCA_041565275.1 Bacteroidia bacterium | reverse complement strand
GTGGTATAGAATTCAAATGAGGATGGAATGGCCCTGGTGAACCTGGGGTCTGAAAATTGCCCCAAGTGGACAACCATTGCTTTGCATTTATTCCGGAGTTCCCAGAACACTTTCTTCGCAAGCTCATAAGGGTTTTCCCATCCATTTAATAGTCCCTTAGGAACATCCGGCCATACAGGATCAGTAATCATAACGGCATTCTTTATGCCATGATCTTGCCTCAGTGACCACCCCTTGCATACCTCTTTTGAGTCCCCCAAGATCAGGGTTGTGAGATTATCCTTAAATATTACTTGCATCTTGATCCTCCTTTCCTGCCCATTCCATCACTGCCTTGGTAAAGACCTCTTTTTTGTGTAGATATTGATCTTCCAACAGGAGGATTCCTCTAAGGATCAGATATACCCCAAACAGGAATACCCTATCCTTCATTGGGATGGCTCTTAACTGGGATTTTCCTTCGAAAATGGTCAGGGAATCGTCCAGGTAAGCGTAGGAAAATCGGATACTCCTTTCTGTCCTGGTTGCTTCAAACCCTGCAGGGTGCTCCATGATATTCATTCCGGAACCAAGGAGGAATTTTCGGGTTTTTTCTCTTACTGTCATCTTGCGGATTTCCTTTCTATAAATTGATTGAGCATTTCAACGGCTATTTTGGTTTCAATTCCCATTACTTGAGCACAGTGGTAAATGGTAAAATTCTCGCCACGCCCAAGTTTGACCTTTGATCGCCACTGGGTGAACCTCCTTCTCAGCTGGTGGATGGACTGGTTAGGGGGAAGGAATGCCTGAATGTCTTTGGCCTGGAGGACGATAAATTTTGGTACTGGATCCTTCATTTATTCTTCCTTTAGTTCGATCCCATTTGATAATATCCTGGCATATAGCCTGTCATTATCCGTACTGTAGAAGTGTGCCAGGCAGCCTCTGAAGTTCCTATCATAAAACTTCTTCAGTCTTACATAACCTCGTTGTTGACTCCTACCCATCTTTTTGGGATTCGCCCAATCGTAGGAGTAGTAGGTCTTCCAGGTGTCTCCTACCAGAACCTTCATTTTGGACATACTATCCCTTTTCAATCGCCATCCTTCCTTAGGAGGGTAGTCATGGGTATAATTCCAATTTCTGATCATGGCTTTGTTTTATTGCTGACAAATCGGTTGAACTTATCTTGGATTTCCTGGCCATGGTAGCTCAGGAATTCGATACAAGTTTTATACATGGTCAGGGCTGGTATTTTTCGACTTCCAGGAGCCTCCAGGTTTTTATCATACCACTTTTTAGCACGATACAAATCCTGCCGCCTCAGAAACTCCTTCCACAGCTCGTTCAGTTCCTTTCTGTCAAATCTTGCTATTGCCCTCCTACATTCTTCCCTGACTTCCCCAATAGGTCGGCGTTTGGAGGGCGATTTTTTAAGGTTGCTCTCGTACTTCGACTGACACCTGTAAAGGGTGTTGTCTCCCTTTTGGATCAATCTCCTTCTAGAATCTTTCTGGACCCATGACCAAAGTCTTTTGAACCCGTTTGAGTTCTCTGTGTTGAAGAACACCCATGGAAGTTGGATGAATCTATCAGGCTTCTTTTCAATGTATTTGTAAGCCATTCTGATCATTTCGAGCCATTTACCGTGCCAATACTCCAACTCTGCATCCTTGAC
>JBFGVE010000311.1:0-1664 GCA_041565275.1 Bacteroidia bacterium | reverse complement strand
TTATATTGGCTAAATCATAAAACCAATTCATTCGGTGATATTTAATAACTGAAAAATAAACGCTCCGCAGTCGAACTGCTTCGCGACTATTTCCGATTATACGTTAAGAAAAATCTTAACGCCGCATCAACATTACCATACATGGATTTCTTTAAGAGAAATGCAGTCTCAGATGCTTCTTCATCTCCTATCATTCCTAACTTAATCATTGCCTCAGGGACTTTGATATACATGTTTACGCCGGGCTCTGCATTTAAGAATGCCGCCTCAATGTCAAACACCTCCATAATCCAATCGTTGCATGCTGGCAATCGACCTTCCTTTAAAGAATCCATTCGTGCCTTGTTCATCTTTGCCGGCACCCAAACTTTCTCATTCATTACATACAACGAAATTCCCATTATGAATCTAATTGTCGTATCAGTAGCCACAGGGCTAAATGACTCTGTATAGTCTTTCCCGGGGATCATCGAATATCCCTGAGTTACTATTCTTGTTTTATACCGTTTGGTACCATCTTGTTCATCCTTAATCTTGAACACTGTTTTGGTGCCAACAGGTTTCATCCCTTCCTTTCTTACTCTTTCCATTGATACTCGTTCCCATGCATCTCTATTAATGAAATTCTCAACCTCTGACCTGATTGATGGTAACCATTTATCTTTGTCCGATCCATCCAGAGCTTGCTTGATAGAGGTAGGTTCTCCTGGGTCGGATTGTAACGCCGCCATAACCATTGCCGTGTCGTTTTCATTGTCCTCTTCTTCCATCTGAACTTGTTCATTCGCAACATGATCTTTCAAAACAGGATTGTATGAAGTATCCAGCTTCTTTAAGGCTGATATTAGACGTGAGGACTGATTCGACGTATTTACTCGCTCTGATGGTTGCACGATGCGACTGGCAAAGCGAACTGCAGCAGGACGTAGACCATCATCTTGATTTCCTCTCAAGTTCCTCCCTGCGTTCAAAGCAGGTTCGTCATCATCATCGTCGGAGTCATACGTTGGGACAGGGCTCACAAGATCGGGAAGAGACTCATCATCGTCTTCATCAGAATCGTCGTCCTGTGGATCATCCGTAGGAGCGACTGTTGGGGGTATGGCTTTGAGATCATCCAAGGCGGCCGAAGGGTCATTCCGTTTCCAGGGAGCCCACTGGATATCCCGGGTAATACTAATACCTCCTGTTTTGGGATTATACATCCGGTAACAGTCACCGGGATGATTAACAGGGTAGCCAATCATCATCATAGGCACCGCACGAGGCGCCGTCTTGGACTTAATCTTTTCAGGAACAGTGACGTACCCCACACGCCCCCATTCGACCCAACGATCTGGGGTTACCTTGGTACCACGCCCATGGAATTCTTCAAAGGGCTGTGGAGCACCAGGAGACGCTACATGCAGGGATTTTAAAAACGTCACGGTGGACTTAGCCTCTGCACGCAAATAGGTGCGCAGCTTTGCCGTTAAATTCGAAGCATTTAAAACGACCTGCGTCAAACGGTTGGTAACAGCAATGTGCCGTTCAGCAACGCCGTTCATCTTGGGTGTACCGCGTGGGGTAAACTCCACATGAACACCAAACTCTGTACAAATGGATGGCAATACTCGATGTTCACTAGCATTATCACAGCGCAGATACTTGGGCGAGTGTCCACG
>JBFGVE010000310.1:0-1665 GCA_041565275.1 Bacteroidia bacterium | reverse complement strand
CTATGCTGCGCTGAACCTTCCCACGCCCATCTTTGTTGCCGGAAAGAGTGGAAAAGTACCTTATGGGCAGATCAAAAAGTACTTCCGGCAGTTTGACGACAGCACCACCATACCGCCCCCTCCGGGGCATGTAGAAAACCTCCAGTTCTTCTACCACCCCGATCACCTGGGAAGTTCCAGCTACATCACCGATGCCTCGGGAGAAGTCTTCCAACACATGGAGTATTTTCCATTTGGAGAAACTTTTGTGGAAGAGCGCAATGCCGCGGATTACACCCGCTATCTCTTCAACAGTAAGGAACTAGATGAAGAAACGGGGTTTTACTACTACGGAGCCAGGTATTACGATCCCAAGGTGAGTGTGTGGTTGAGTGTGGATCCGCTGGCGGACAATGGACCCGGATAGAGTCCTTATAATTATTCGTTTAGTAATCCCTTAATATTTGTAGATCCAGATGGAAAATTCCCTATCTATTTTGGATTAAGATCTTTTGCTCCATTTGAAAAATTTGGTGGGGGCTTTCGGGGAGATGGGAAAAACCGAGGTTATTCTAGAGAACTAGGGGCAAAGCATAAAATAGCAGGATTGGTTCAACTTAATACTGAAAGTAATTCCCCAGGTATGATTACAGACCACTTTGCCATTGGAGGTGAATCTGCGTGGATGCCATTTGGAAAATTAGAGATCGTTACTGCATATTCAGAGGCAAATCTAGATCTTAGCGTAAGTGAAGAATTCAGTACTTTTTCCGCTCACTTGTATGGAAATAATGATGCCATGTTATTTGGTGCCACGCCGGATATTGACGTGCATGCGGTAGTTTCCACTTCTTGGACCGGGCATGAAGATGGATCTGGAATTTTCGAAATAAAAGGCTCAATTACAGGGGATAGGTTTCCTGCTTTTGAGAATGTACTTGCCGACGGAAAAGGAAATTCTATATTTCTTGGTATTTCTGGTGCCAGTGGCGGACCTTTTACATCTCTACCAGGAGACTTTCAAAGAGATATGGTTAAATATCATTATAAAATAAAATTTGGTTCTGATGGGTCTATGCAATCGGTAAACTTTAACGGTCAGACGTATTCAGTTGACGACTGGAATATGAAGTTTAATAGCATGAATCCTCAGAAACCAGGGAGCATGCCAGGAAGCAGCAGCAGAAACATTGACTAATCATGAAATTAACTAGCTATAAAATTTCATTGGTAATATTTTTTATTCTCTTGGTTAGTGCTGTTATCCCCGTGATCCCAGTACTATTGGCATACTCAAATGGAGCTCTTTTGGGAGGTTTAGGATATTTAGTTGGTTTTGACGGGCCTAGAATCGCATTACCTTTTAATTTGGTAATGGCGATAGTCTCTATAACTATTTATTATTTTGTCCGAAGTGTCACTTCAAGGATAATTACAGCCCTTTTTGCTACATTTTTTTTGAACGGTTTTGTGATGTTCTTTTTTGAAAGATACCTTATCAACTCGAATATATATGATTTTGGACCTATCATTTTAGCCGGAATAATTGGGGGATCACTTGTGCTGGCAGATTTCTTACGTGTAAAAACGAAAAGTCAATAAACGATAGGCTGATGATGGACAACAGCTACACCTATGACGGGGTGAACAATATCCTTGCCCTGGACAATGCCGCACCTGTACCCG
>JBFGVE010000309.1:0-1666 GCA_041565275.1 Bacteroidia bacterium | reverse complement strand
AGGAAGGGAACAGGTAACGATGAAACCTGGTACTATGTCAGAGACGCCCAGGGAAAAGTCCTGGCGATCTACCAGGAAAAGAGAAATGGTCCCTATCTTGAGACCTGGCTCAGGGAAGTACCGATCTATGGATCGGAACGCATTGGGATTTGCAGGAGGAATATCCTTACCCGGAAAAGACTGATGAATAACAATCCCACAGAGCCCGATACAGCTATAAGCCCAGGTACAGCAAGGGCATATCAACAGGAAGAGCCTTTGGTAATACAGGAGCCACTGGAAGAGTCAAAGTTGCCTGTTATTTTCAAAAGGGTCACCGGAACAAAGGACTATGAACTGACTGATCACCTGGGCAATGTCAGGGTGGTCATTACCGACCACAAGGAAGCCGGTATAATGGCAGATTCAGCATTTGGGTTTAGAGCAGATATTCGGCAGATGAGTAATTACTATCCTGGCGGGTCTATCATGCCCGGAAGGAATTACAATGCAGGAGATTACCGCTATTCTTACAACGGGTTTGAAAAAGATGATGAAATAAGAGGAGTTGGGAACCACATTAGTTGGGGAGATTATGGTTATGACCCAAGAACTTTGAGAAGATGGACACCTGATAAACTACAGGCTAAATATCCTTGGCAAAGTCCCTATGCACCTGTTGCAAATAACCCAAATTTAAATAGAGAAATAGACGGTAACGATTACTCTGTATATGTTGATCACAGTACAAAAACAGTAATTATTAAAGCAACGCACTACACAGCTAAAGGAAATACAAATGACCACAATTCTGCTGTTGCTGCAACAAAATTCTGGAATGACCAAAGCGGGAAGTATCAGTATAAAGTAGGGAAAGGAAAAGAAGCTGTTTATTACGATATTAATTTTCAGTTGGATGTGCAGGAAGTAGATAATCCATCAGCAGAAGCAAATAAAGACCGTGCACTATTTATTGCTGAAACAGATAAATTAACGCCTGACCAATCAAGTAACACTTATGGCGTATTACCTGATACTGACCCAACATTTGCAAGCAAAGATGCGGATAAACAAACTGAAGGAGTTACTAAAGACGGTGTACATATTAGCGTTAAGGAATCAAGAAAATCAGATGACACTGGCCCCCATGAAGTAGGGCATACATTAGGCTTTGGACACCTAATCGGAACTGTTATGAGTGAAGCTATAAATGTCGGGCACACAAGCGATGTTAACAAAATTATTGTAGGCTCAATCCTAAGTAAAGCAGGGCTTGGCAAGTTCAGTTATCATTCAGATTACAAAAGTACGGCAAAAGGCACGCTTCAACCTTCAACTGGCGGAACTGCTCCTACTGATTTTAATAAAGGTAAAGTAGTGAAAAGCAAACCAAGATTTGAATAAGATGAAAGCATTTTTTTTAATAAGCCTTGCTTTATCATTGGCTTTAATGAACGGTTGTGCAGTTGTAAAAAAGCATCCAAAAAAAGAAGTTATTGAAGGGTCTTATAAGGTTATAAAAGAAGGTAAGCAAGAGAATGAGAGTAAAGCACTTATTACGGGAGTGATTTACGATAAGGAAACCGGTAAACCAATAAAAGGAGCTATTGTTCAAATAGAAAACTTGAAGGAAGGAGTGATGTCTGACTCGCTTGGTATTTACACTTTGAAAATACAAGCAGGAAGT
>JBFGVE010000308.1:0-1676 GCA_041565275.1 Bacteroidia bacterium | reverse complement strand
GGCCAAGAAAAGAGGCTTAGTGGTATTCCTATCACCAATAGGCAACCAAGATGGTGGAGGCCAGGGCAGGTTGAATGACGTTGATGCGAAGCATTGCGTTGTTTACTACTCCAACTTGCACCACAAGGAAAGCTTTGTCCACGAAATAGGGCATGTATTGGGTTTAAGTCATTCCTTCAAACAAGAAAAAGACTACAGTGCTTCAAAACTTGAGGAACATAACTTTTTTATAAAGCAAGTGGATGACCGAATCAATGCCATGTTGGAATATGGTTTTTCAAAGAAGGAAATCGCTGATTTTTGGAACGTGCATAAGAAAAACTATAAAAGGATTAGGGGTGACTTGAATGTTCATTACAGGAATCCGTACAAATTTGAGCAATCTAAGACAGACAATTTCATGGATTATTACAACAATCGGGTATCCTTTTGGAAGTTCCAGTGGAAGGCTATTCAGGACGACATTATAAAATTTTACATAGCGAAATAGATGAAGAATTCCCTGCTCATTCTGGTGTTTCTTAGTCCGGCTTTTATACTCAGCCAAACAGTGCAATTTCCTCCCATAACCGGCCTAACCTTCACCGACTTTTTAATTGAAGAAACTAGTCTGAATGGGAAAATAAAGTACTTCAACAAGCCGACTGGCGATCCTTTGGATGGAAAATATATTATTTATGAAACAGAATACAGATATGAATATGACATTGCAGATTACTATGATACAGGCCTGAAATTCATCGGCACTTTCAAGAAGGGTTACAAAGACGGATTCTGGGAGGTCAAGTTTGAAAACAAAAGGGTAAAGACCATCCGGTACAACAACGGTTTGGTAGTCGGAGACTACCGGGTTTACAACATTGAGGGTGAATTGCTCTACAAAACTTATTTTGGTAAATATGGCAATGGTACTTACAAAGATTTTTTTTACGAAACGGGTGTCCTGAAAGAGGAAGGGGATTATAAAAACGGAATAAAGGAAGGTAACTGGTGCGAGTACCATGAGAACGGGGACTTAAAGAAAATCAGTTTTTATGAAAGTGGTATTTTGACCGACTGAAGCAGTTGTATGTTTGTCTGTCCTCCTCGGGCTTAAATCTTGCTTCCCTGATCAGCTCCTTTGTCATCAATAGATTAAAAGCAGATGCAGAAGGCGAAGTTGTATGTATTGGGTCTTGAGAGAGAACTTCTGGATGCCACGACACTGTACCACAAATTGATGAATATGAACGGCCGTCCGGGTTCCCCTGCATTGGGAGGTCTCATCACTGTTCGTTTCGCATCTCATGAAGATGACGACCTGCTATTGCGATGGATGGTCCGCGAGGACGAGGACAGATTTTACCACATGACCAATGGGGAGGTTTGTTTTTATGAGGATTCAATTGAGGATTCTCCTGAGAGGCGTTACAGTTTCACCGATGCGGTCTTAATACGCTACAGGGAGGAATTTGATGCAAATGGAGACGTACCGATGACGACGACGCTCACGATTTCTCCGGCGATCCAGGAGTACTGGAGGTACGGAGGGCCTTTAGTGAAGGTATGGTCTGAAACCAAGCTTGCCCGATACGACGAAAGGAACCGCCAGCCTGCAAGGGAGGAAAAGCAAGAAGAGGAGGTTGATCTGAAGTATGTTGCCCATCTTCGGAGGAACAAAGGCTACAGGGGTGAGT
>JBFGVE010000307.1:0-1702 GCA_041565275.1 Bacteroidia bacterium | reverse complement strand
TATCACATCGGCAGGCTTGTTTGATCCGTCCGCACCAGGCACCTATACAGTCACTTATACCCTGGGGGGGTGTTCGGATGATAAGACTATCAATGTGCAAAACATTAATGTCCCTGGTGATACCAATTTATGCTCCTCAGCCGATGCTTTCTCTCTCGCTTTTAGCCCCTTTGGAGGAATATGGAGCACTGGATCCCAAGGAACTCAAAGTATCTATGAAAATGTGTTCACCGGTCAAATTGACCCCGGAAATGGAGACTCAGTAAATGTTTTGGTCTACAGCATAAATGGATGTTCTGATAGCTTGGTTCTTTCGATTTTCCAAATTGATGCTGGTAATAATACCACGACTTGCCCAAAAGCTGCACCTCTGATCATCAAAGACTCAACTGGAAACGTACAAACCACACCTCCCGGTGGAACCTGGAGTGGAGTCGGTATCCTTGATCCAAATACTGGGCTTTTTGATCCCTCCGTCAACAATCAAAATTGGAACTCTACCGTTACCTACTCTTTTGGGGGTTGTACTGCAACTAAATCAGTCTTTGTTCGCATCACAAATGTCTCAATTGATACACTTGTCTATTGTCGAGATGATTCCAGCATAATTACCTTGAATTATAGCAATACAGGACGCACTCCAGGCGGAGGTCAATGGAACGGCCCCAGTTTATTGACTACCGGACAGAATGCGACAATTCGTCCTGCCGACCTCGGTATCGGCCTTCATGTATACGAATATTCAGTAAATGGCTGTGCAGACAGTTTTCACGTCCAAATCCCTGGACCCAATACCCTCACCGACACCAGTGTCTGTGAATTAGAACCAGGATTCCAATTATCGGTTAGCCCTCCTGACCACCCTGCCGGAGGTATTTGGACGGGGAACGGCATTATCTCTCCCCAGGGAACTTTTGATCCACAAATAGCAGGCGTAGGTACCTGGCCTATCTTTTACAAATCCTACAATGGGTGTAACGACACTTCGCAGATTACGGTTTTCCCTCCGCCTGTGGTTACCATTTCCGGATTAGCACCCAACTACTGTTATATAGATACTGTTGTTCCGTTGGTTCTAAGTCCACCCGGTGGATTTTTAACCGGGACCGGACTGGTCGGAAATGGTTTCAATCCCTCGCTAGCCGGACCGGGGACTCATCAATTAACTTATACGTATGGAGACGGAGCCTGTACCAGATCTGATTTCATTTTTACCACTGTAGGAATTCCTCTTAACATGGCCCTGAGCAGCAGCAATGATACTATTTGTATTGGTGAACAAGTACAATTAAATGTCCAGGCTCTGGGGGGGGTTGGATCAAATTATACCTTTACATGGAACCAGGGATTGAGTAACAATCCAAGTCATACCATCACTCCTTCTGCAAGCGGTTTCTACTCCGTGGAGGTTTCTGACGGTTGTTCAAGTCCAGTCGCAGACTCAGTTCCCATCATAGTACGTCAACCTTACACAGTTGATTTCGATACCACCGATGTCCAGTGTTTCGGAGAAGTAGGCTACGCAGTAGCTATTCCAAGTGTTCCTGGTAGCTATACCTTTTTCTGGGACACCGACCCTCCTGTATTTACCGATACACTGTTTGCGGAAGTTAGAAACGATTATGTTGTAACGGTAGCGGATTCGGGTTCGGGCTGTCTGGTCACTGAAACTATTACTATCCCTGGCTATCCTGCCATCAAT
>JBFGVE010000306.1:0-1715 GCA_041565275.1 Bacteroidia bacterium | reverse complement strand
TACGGGCAGATCAAAAAGTACTTCCGGCAGTTCGACGACAGCACCACCATACCGCCCCCTCCGGGGCATGTAGAAGACCTCCAGTTCTTCTACCACCCCGATCACCTGGGGAGTGCAAGCTACATCACCGACGCCTCGGGAGAAGTCTTCCAGCACATGGAGTATTTTCCTTTCGGGGAGACCTTTGTGGAGGAACGCAATGCGGCGGATTATACCCGCTATCTCTTCAACGGCAAGGAATTGGATGAAGAGACGGGCTTTTACTACTACGGGGCCAGGTACTACGATCCGAAAGTGAGTGTGTGGTTGAGTGTGGATCCGCTGGCGGACAAGTATCCAACGTGGAGTCCTTACAACTATACATTGAATAATCCGATTAACTTCATAGATAAGGATGGTCTTTATCCAACTCAATTGTTAACTTTTGACCCCAAATTAGGCTTGTATGGAGGATATAAGTTTACTAAATCAGCAGCACATTTGCTAAGCTTGGTATCAGGTGTTCAGGAAAGTATGATCAGCAAAGTCACAATACAACAAAGAGCAATTGGTCAGTACAGACCCTTCTATTCTGCAAACAAGGGCGGTGGAGCCATAACTTTGGGAACAGGTAGTTATGATGCAAACATCACTTATACAGAAAATTGGTTTGAGGATGACCCTAAAAAATATGATGGTCATGGTTATGGCCAAGATATAAAAGGGTGGTTAGCCCTTTCGTCCCACGAAGTTGGTCATTTGCCTCAAATTGACAGGGCTGGAGGGTTTTTCCCATATATAGGAGAGTTTATTGTACAATATTTCTCTTCAGGTGATCATGATGGTGCCCTGAATGAGATGGAAGCAGAAAAGGGAAGAGAATCATTTCTCTCTTTCAATAATTTTGTCAGCCGAAAATATGGGAAAAATACTTTGGTAAAAGCGATGGAAGCCACCATAGAGAAAGATGGCTATAAAGGAAGGGAAAGCTACAAAATATATAAAATCGATAAATGGTGGAAGGAATTTAAAGAATCAGAAAAAAATGAGTGATAAGTTTCAGGCAATAGTAATCTTAATGGCTCTACTCTTCGAGGCTTGCGGCGGCAATAAAATTTGCCTTAACTTGAAAGAACAAGTGATTTATTCAGTAGACAACATCCCAATTACCAATTTATATCTTGAAGAAAATGGGGGAGAACTGATTCACATTAAAAGGAAATCGGGAAAAAAGGTAAATGCACATTTTGATTTATCAAAAATTGATACTCTGAATTACATTTATGAGAAACCCAGTGATATAGATGAAGATTATTTTCTTCTTACACCAAATTCAATCTATCATATTGACAATAGCTCGATAATGGATGCAGCACCAGGCCACTTAATAATTAAAACAGGTGAACACGGAGAAATAATATATGCGAATATCATGTGTGATTAGAAGTACAGGTTATCCTACTTCTAGCACATGGAGTATATTATACAAAAAAAGAAACTGGCAAAGGTGTTATAGCTCCGTATTTATAGAGCCATCCCTGTCCTGTGTGGATGTAGGTGATGTCTGATACCCAGGCGCGGTTGATCATTTCCCGCTCGAAGGCGCGATCAAGGAGATTTGAGGCGACCTTGTAGGCGTGGGCAGAGTCAGTGGTGTTGACGAACCTGCGCGTCAACTTGCTGCGTAAATGGGCCTTTCTCATCAATCGGGCTACCCTCGGCCGTGAAATGGCTAT
>JBFGVE010000305.1:0-1757 GCA_041565275.1 Bacteroidia bacterium | reverse complement strand
GCGCACACGCTATTTGTGGGAGAGCACAATACTGGGGATGTCATGTGGCACTTGAAGTGGCTATTGAACAACTATTCCAAACCTTCCACCTTCGATTCCTATTGGGATTTTGCCCCCCAAAATAATGATTGGTACCATTGGGGACCTATCAAGTATCTTCTTTATGAGTATGAGGAATCTCTTACTAAAACTGGAGTAAAGTTGCCTTGGCAAACTGTGGCGAAAAAGAAACTTGAAAATTCGATCGAACATATTCTACCTCAAACTCCCGACGAGAAGGAGAAGTATTGGCTACAGCGGTTTTCAGAGGAAGAAATCAAAATCTACCTACATGACTTAGGCAATCTTTGCCTCACATTCGACAATAGTAGTTATCGGAACTTCGGGTTCGATAGAAAAAGAGGAAAGACTGGTCAAGAAATACCCTGCTATGCCAATAGTCAATTGCAACAAGAAAAGAATTTGGCGGCTTTTGATGAATGGAATGTGTCCAAGATCCGGGAAAGGAGAAATACGATCGTGACTTGGGCAAAAGATCGATGGAATGAAGACCTAAGCGATTACCAATCTGAATCGGAAAAAAGTATTGAAGACCAAAAGATTATTGAAGAAGATATCCAGTCAGAGGAATCTTCATCTATTGAATAGCAGCATATGACAATTGCTAAAAAAGTCATCCAATCTCTCCGTGCTGCAAAACGGCACAACCGAAACATCATGGTAGGACCGGAGGTCATCCTTTGGCCTGACCCGGAACGCCAGTGGGAATCTGTAATTCCATTGTTACAATCTGAGGTGCCTGAGCTGCTCAAAATGGGCGACTATGATCCGGACAGCCGCCAGGGGCCAGTGATTTGGATCAAAACAACTGTTTATGAAGAATTTGCCAAAGGAAATAACTCGACATATAAGGCTCCCATTATTTACCTCCCAGGCATAAGCAAACACCAGCTCAAACGAGTAGGTGAAGCCAGCCTGGAAATGCAACCCTTATTGGAATATTTCTACACTGGCAACCTCTGGCAGCACCGCAATGGCAAGGAATGGACGGTCCCAGCTTTCCTGCAAAATGAAGAGGAAGGCTTGGGCCTGAACTTAGCTCAGGATACGGCTACCAAAGATGCTATATTGAAATGCTTCCCTGCAATTTTTGAAGACGTCAAGCTCGAATTTCCGGATCGCCATTTAAGTGCCAATTACTTTCGGTCCTTGCTTTTCCCAAGTCTGATTCCCTCTATTTTGGGTTGGCTAAATGAAGGAGAGACCTTCCTTAGCAAATTCAACAAGGAAGAAGGCAGTACCTTTTCCACCATTTGCCAGGAGCAATACGGTTTTGAACCCATTGATGCGCTCCGAATAGAGGCGGCTCGAAAGTTGGGGGAGCAGAAAAACAATTGGCGGTATGTATGGGAATATTTTGCCAATTCTCCTTCTAAGTTTCCAAAGGTCCAGCAGATATTGAGGGATGCTAAACCTGCCGATTTGGGAACAGGTCTCTTTGGGATTCCAGAGGAAAGCTGGCCTCAAGTGAATGAAGCAGGAGAAGACGAACTAAGAAGCCAATTATTGCAATTGGAGAGCAAAGAGCCTTCCGCTATTCAAGAAAGACTCATTAAACTGGACGCTGACCATGGAAAAAGGCGCTCCTGGATATGGTCAGAATTGAAACAATCGCCATTGGCGGATGCTTTGGAGCATTTGGTCCGCATGGCAAACCATGCCGCAGAGCCCTACCCTTTTGGAAGCCTTGGGGAACT
>JBFGVE010000304.1:0-1758 GCA_041565275.1 Bacteroidia bacterium | reverse complement strand
TAGCTTCCCAACCTCTTCGATCACCAAGTCACGTCCTGTGATGACCACCCGCATTTCCCATTTTGGGTGGGTGTTGATCTGCTCCACTAGGGTTGTCAAAGCAGTTACCAGGTCCCGTGCGGCAGCTTGCCCTCTTGCTCCCATCCGCGGCAGTTCGTCCAAGCCATCAAATATGAAAACAGGACGCTGTGCGTCTCCACTCAAGTCCCGGTCAAAAGGGTCCTCCAACAGAGAACTGGTATTTTCAAAAAAACGACCGATCTCATCCTGGAGCTTCCCATCTAAATTAAACCTCTGAAGAGGGATGAAGTACACAGGTACTCTTCCCTCTTCAGCCAACCTGGCCGCAAGCTTTTTCATCAAAGAAGACTTTCCCGATCCCGGTCCACCTTTCAAAACCACCAATTTTTGTTCCTTGCCGGAACTTTCCAGCCAATCCCAAAGGTGACTTTCCGCATCAACAACTCTTCTCTTCGTCTTAAGACCCTCATCGCGCTCACCCGAAATGGTGAACATAGCCCTTAGCGGCACGTAAAGCGCTGGCAGCCCGACCGCTTCTGCAAAGACTGGCCGCTCCCACTCACTGACCAGAAGATTGTTGTATTCCATTCGGCCCAAGGCACGCTTCTCCGGAACAGAGATCTTTAACCTCTCCGGGATCAAGGCAAAATAAGCACTTTGTGCCCGCCAATTTTTAAACAGCTTCCCAACGAAATAATGCTTGAGCCTACCCCCCATAGCCTCGCTCGCTCGTTCCGAAACACCCATCTTCTGCATCCATCGGACAAAAACAGGCCGAATATCCTCCACGATCGCTAGGTTTTCGGGGTGTTTGAGAAAGGTATAATCGATGGCAAAGTTCTTTTCTTCAAACCGGAGATCCAACTGGTTTACCAGTTCCTGGAACTTGTCTGCTTCATACTCCAGGTCTGTATTTTCATTGAACTGCTTCGCAATCGAATCCTTGGCTTCAACCACCAAAGTCAGCAAAGCTTCCCTCAGAGAATAATAGATCAATATATAGGCCCGATGTTCTACCTTGTCTTGCAGTTTTATGCTTTTCCCGAGTTCGATCCCGGCATTTACGGCAGCTTTAGGATCCCCAGGCAAGGCGAATAGCCTTTTGACCCCTGCCTTAAAAATACCGCGGAAGTCAACTTCGATCTCTTTGTTCCAAACTGAATATTTCTTAACCGTTATCTGAGGCTTCTCCATAAGCGAATATACTTGAGGGTTACAGGTTACAGGCTCCTTCCTTTTGGACCTTGGACTCTGCTCAGTGGTCCTTGACCCTAGGACTCTGATCAGCGGCACTTAGTCCCCGGCCCAATTTAACACCTGCAAACAGAAAGGGCAATTCATGTGCCAGCAGCAAATGGCAGAGAGCAATCGTCAAAGTGCACATGGCAAGGGATGAGGCCAAAGACAAAAGAAAATCTCATATCTTGCATTGATTCTCATATTCCTGCATGATACTCATAACTTGCGTTGATACTCATATTCCTGCATTGAGATACATATTAGATTGTATAACAAAATACTTGTAACCGGCAATGATAACGACCAGGCTTTTCCACCAAGGCATCATCGCCTTCCTGTTGCTTTCACTAGGAGCGACACAATCCGCACAATCCCAGTCCTATACCTATACCCTTACCTGGGACCAGCCCCGGGAGCACTACTACCAGGTGGAAATGGAGATCGAAGGCATCGACGGGGACTTTGTCAGGATGCAGGTCCCTGCCTGGCGGCCGGGGC
>JBFGVE010000303.1:0-1776 GCA_041565275.1 Bacteroidia bacterium | reverse complement strand
TACGCTCATTTGCATGAAACGATGGCCAATAAGAGTCATTAACTCATCTAAACTACGCTCGAATTCATAGGCATCGGATTGGCCTTCTTGTGATTTGGACCACTTATCGTAGTCCAAACTACATTGCTGGAGAAATTCTGACTTGTTCATCAACCAAGATAGAAACCCTGGTATTGGTATAGTACAACAGTTCTAAACAATAATTTAAATCTGTAACCTCAAAACGAATAGTTTTGTGGACAGCGAAGTTTTGACGTGCACCCTTCTCGATGTATTCACGCTTCTTCTCCTTCCACACATCCGAGACGTACTTTACGAAGAGCATGGTCAGGACGAAGTCCTTGTATTGGGACGGGTCGAGAACACCGCGGAAGGTGTCGCAGGCTTTCCAGACGATATTGTTTACTTCGGATTGAGATAATTTCTTTGTCATTTCTTTATTCGGTTTTGGATGCTTATCCGTGAATGTTCCATTTCGGTTTGATGTCTTCGATCAATTTGGCCTCGTATGCCTGACGCCAGTAATCTGGATGTACTCCGATCAGCTTGATGGCGATCTCGAATCCGTCACCCATAGCCTGCTTCACCTTTTCGTACTGAGACCCTGTATTTTCGCTTCTGTATATTAGATGGGAGCGGAGTCGTTGTAGAATTCCAGAGTACTTCCTCTGCCCAATATATTTGAGGGACCAAAACTCCTCATCCTTTCTCTTCATGAGTAAGCCGTAGAGGTTTGGCCTGAACTCACCTTTGGGCATAGACCTTTTTACCCTTTCCCAATCCAACTCATGAAGGTCGTTTTGCTTCCTGTGTATAAGGAACACGTTTTTAGGTTCCAGAAAATACTCCCGGACCTGGTCATAGTAGGGTGGTTCCTGGCCCACCAGCTCTATTCGTTCAATCTTGTAGTTCGCCATTGATGATTTTTGATATGATTGCTTTGTAAAGGGATGTTTTCCTGTCCGGCAACCTTTCCAAGATGTCAATTATCTTTTCGTGGATTGTATTCATTATCAATGATCCTGCGCTGGTCCGCTTTGGAAGGCACCGGAACCTCAAGGCTCATCAGTGCACTTTTTCGGATCGATGGTATCCTGCTACCTGCCCCGATCGCCTGGAACCATGTCTGGGTAGCGGGAAGGTTGAGGAATACAGTCAGGTATTCCGGGAGAAGCACCTTTTCGTCCGTTCTTATTACGAAGAAGATGGACGAGGCCACCTCTGGTGCATACTCCCCTGGTAGCACCAGGCGAAGTTTCGAAAGCCTTTTCCTGCAAGCAGGACGTCACCGGGCTCAAGCAATTGTTTTTGTACCTTTGCATTTATGTCGGTGAAGGTTTCCGGTGGTGAAGCCAACCGTCCCCGCTCGTCAAATTGACCTCCATGTAAAAACGCCACTTCACCGGTGGGTTGAGGAGTGTCATAGCTGCCCAGGCCAGCCTTCGTAATATGTCCAAGCTTCTGCTTCAAAGTCTGAATTATTTTGTAAAAACATGTATAATGTGCGAAATGGTGTCGGAAAAGTTGTAAAAACATCGAATAAAAATCATTGTACTAATATCAATACTCCGGACAGTTTTATAGACATATCCACACAAAGATGTAAAAAAGTCGACGCCACACTCAAGCTCAAAAGAGCGAATATGGCATCATGAATTCTATAGTTTCAATAGTAATAGCCAGCCTTGAGCTGAGCAAGCCCAGAGCCAAATTTCTCTATGAATACTTTTCCACGTTATTCGTTGTTCGTGGAAAAGCTACCATCGCTAACCTAGC
>JBFGVE010000302.1:0-1820 GCA_041565275.1 Bacteroidia bacterium | reverse complement strand
GCCATAGCGGAGGTATACCCGGTCTTCGAACTTGTCATAGCCAAGCTGGTCCAGGTAGCGGTAGGTCTGGCCGTCCTTCTCTCCCTGCATGTCGTGGAGCTTGCCGCCAAGGTTGTAGCTGTAGGTGAGCTCTTCCCCATCGGGATAGGTCATGCCGGTCAGACGGTTCCAGGTGTCGTAGCTGAATTCGGTTTGGAAGGTGAAGACATCCTTTCCGCCTGAGAAACGACACAGCCTTACTGGGTAATTCAACCGCCGATTGTAACATGCTGGGGGTCGTAAAAGTCATTTTCTTAAGCAACTACGGAACCTTGGCATATAATACTTTATCTCCCATCAATAAGGTTTTTATAACCGTAATCTCAACTTTTTTGCTCAATGGAATAAAAAAACCGATCTTCTCACCTGGCTTTACAAATAAGCTTGTATTTACTCTTTCTCCCTCAATGATCACACTATCTCGCAAAGAATGTCCCGTTTGAATAATGTCTTCATCTCCAAATAGCCTGACCTCTAATGTGTCATTTATAATCGAGAAATATTTGGGTAAATACCTCCCCCTCCGGCACAACACTGATACATAAGGTATTTCAATACTAGCCAGACTATTATTTTTTAAAGAAAAGATAACCTTACAACTTTTAATTCTTACGTCTGCAATAGAGGCTTCAGCTTGAGAATATACCGTTGAGACGAAAAGGCAAAAACCTACTAAAAAAGCAATGTTGTACAATCTTTTTTTATTCATGATCCTCTCCTGTTCTTTCTGAAGAACCCAAATTCTTCAATGATTTGTTATGGAATTGAACATTATCCATTTTAGTTGCATCTACAGGTTCATCTAACCTCCCTGTTCTGGTGAAGTCTAGACCGTGGTCTAATGCCTCATGAATAAATACACAACTTGCACAAGGTGTAGTCTTTCCTCCTCCTTTGGCATCAAAAGTCCCTTTATTACTCAAATTTTGGTTCATTAAAATAAACGCCCTATCATCTCCATCAATAAAGAAAGTGATTCCCTCTTGAGTCAGTTCGGGAATTACAATACCTCTGCCTCCTTCATACATTGGTTTAAACTCTGTACGTGTTTCCCCTGTAATGGGGTCTGTTACTTGGATAGGCACCAATGGGTTTCTGGAAAAGTCAATGTCTTTATTTGTAAACATCCTTGCTTCAATAATCCTTTTGCTTTTGATTACTTTCGTCAATCCTTAAGCAATATCCGCCTGGTCTTGACTAAAAGTACCTTGTGCAGCTTTGAAAGCTCTTTTATCAAGCTGTAGTTCTCCTCTCTTACTAAATTTAAAAACATCGATACCAAATTGTTCCCTAAGGTAGCCCAAAACGGTAGCTCGCTGTGCCTTATTTGCTACTACTAATTTTCTACCGTCAGGGTCAACATAGTATATCGGATTATTAGCCACATACCCATACGGCGAGATATCCGGATATTTATCCGCCAGCGGATCCACACTCAACCACACACTCACTTTCGGATCGTAGTACCTGGCTCCGTAGTAGTAAAACCCCGTTTCTTCGTCCAGTTCCTTCCCATTGAAGAGATAGCGGGTATAATCTGCGGCATTGCGCTCCTCCACAAAAGTTTCTCCAAATGGAAAATACTCCATGTGCTGGAAGACTTCTCCCGAGGCATCGGTGATGTAGCTGGAACTTCCCAGGTGATCGGGGTGGTAGAAGAACTGCAGGTCTTCGACATGCCCCGGAGGGGGCGGTATGGTGGTGCTGTCGTCAAACTGCCGGAAATACTTTTTGATCTGCCCGTAGGGCACTTTGCCGCTCTTCCCGGCAACAAAGATGGG
>JBFGVE010000301.1:0-1822 GCA_041565275.1 Bacteroidia bacterium | reverse complement strand
TAGCTGAGTAGTAATCGAGGATTTTTTCAGGGCATGCTCAACTCAAGGCTGGCTATTACTATTGAAACAATAAAATTCATGACGCCATATTCGCTCTTTTGAGCTTGAGTGTGGCGTCGACTTTTTTACACCTTTGTGTGGATGTATCTATAAAACTGTCCGGAGTATTGCCTGATCATCCAAGGAGATTTGTCCGGTAGCGGTTGTATCGGTGGTGATTGAGATAAGATCTACGGAAGGTATTTACCAAGTTTTTTCACCTTTTTACCCATTACTCACCGCCCGGAAAAACAGCAAGTCGAATCGACGTGGACAGTCCCACTATCAACGAAAAGGCGGTTCATACCGTACCCATTACGCTCTGCGTTTCCATGCAGGATTAAGTAATAACAATCTCGCTTACAATTGCGTAATTGAAACTTTTGTTCCCAGGAGGGATCTTGATATTCAAGTGTGAATTGCTTATTGAGATAGAAGCTAGCCTCAACATTTTCGCTGTACAGGACGCTATCCACCACGTACTCTGGATATTCTTCCCCACAGGCGCAACCCTCAAATCTTACTCGAAAAGTCGCCGGATTCTCGCCGGAAAATTCCATCAGTTTTTGTATATGACGATACTCACCGCTGCTTTTGCAACCTGGTAGATTGAATCCTGATATAATGGTGATCAGGATGATAGTAAATAAACTATTTCCAGGTCTTTTCTTTTGTGCCGTCATATGAGGAACCCTGCTGGGCTTTCTTGCTGAGATAATTGTTGATAGTCGTTGCAGTGATCCTGCCTTCCTGGCGGGTGAGGAAAAGAACTTTTCCGCCATGGTAAACTCTCCTTGTGCCATGCCGGTAATCGGAGCCGGACAAGGTACGATGGGCGTTGGGATTCGTACTCTCTATATGTCCTACCACCACCGCTTTCTTCTTTCCCGCGGCTGTGAGGTATTTTGAAAATGTAGAAGCGAAATTTTCGCCTTTATTTCCGGTCGTAACTGATGCCGTACTACATCCGTGAAACTCGACTTTCGCACTATCAGTAAAAACACCATAATCGATTTCGCCAATGTCTGCTCCATACTTGTTCCTGTCTCCAAATGGCCACAATCCTGTACCTTCAGCTTGCTCCTGAGAGTCAGTCCTGTAAAGGTCTTGATAATTACCGTTGGTATCCTTCCTGAAATAGAGATTTTGATGGCCCCCGTGGGAAAAAATGTCAATCGACTGTATCTTGCCTTTTCCTTCTTTATTAATCGCATCTACGATTTGCTGACCACCTGCGGTGATTTCCTTCTTTTTTGCTTTCACCGAGTAGTTCCTGTTTACATTATTCGCTGCATCAAGAAATGTGTTGTTGTGGCTGGACGATGTTGCCCCGCCGTAAAACATCAATCGCTTGAAATTAGATGTTGGTGCCGGATTTTGAAGCAATGCGGCCCTTCGACTTGCCTCAGCTGCACGTGCTTGTTGGCTTTCAGATAACCAATCTCCAAACGGGCTGCTAACGCCAAACTGATCGCCTAAATCAAATATGTTTGAACCTGGCATGGCAATTCCGTCTTTATTCTTTGATCTCCAGCATTACACCATCACCGATGATGTTAGTGGTGTATTCGGAATCCTCAACCCTGGCACAGCATGGGAGCCCCTCTTCATCCAAGCGGGCATTCTTGTTCTGAACGATTGACAGTGTCGTCGGCACCCGAACTTCCCATTCCTCCTCGACCGTTCCTTCGAGCGTTTGCATTTCCTCGATGATAGAAAGATAAAGGTCGTCATCGGTTTGGACAACAAGGTCACCGCCGAGCCAGATGTCCCCGGTCTCAAG
>JBFGVE010000300.1:0-1891 GCA_041565275.1 Bacteroidia bacterium | reverse complement strand
CCCACCCATTTCAAAAATGTCGTGTTGTGTTGGGATCATGGTCTTTCAAAGTTGATTTGGCGAATGGTACCCAAGCCCATAGAGGCCCATTTCCCCAGGCCGATGAAATCAGGCAGGTAGATATTGGTGCAGAAGGTAATATCAAAAGCCTTGTATCCAATACCTTTCAAACGGATTGAGAACTCATTGTCCAGATTGGTCATACAGGACTCTATTGGGTCCGGTTGGAACCAACCTAGCCCATAAGCCAAGGATACGAGGTGATTGTTGAGGATACGGCTTAGGATTGCCATCCGCTTTTGAAGACATATCTCATTGCGGTATTCGCGGTAAGATTCCCCGGAAAGTGGGATCCACGACCGTATCTTATAGTAAAATCTTTTATTCCACGTTCGGATGGTGATTTGCCTGGTTTTGAGATCTCTGATACCCATTTCCAGCTCCCGATCTGCTATAGCCATGTAGTCAGGCTTACCCGAAAAGAACTCTTGGATAGCATCCACCCCTTCGTTCAGGCAGACCAGTCCCGCATGGCCAAATAAGCTTTTGTATTGGATCAGAGGGTAGCGGTGGAGGTACCCTCCGCTTTGGTTGTTATGGTTGTGGAACAGATCGTATTCACGGCCAACTCTTTCTACGATCGCGCCCCTGAAAGCGGGGATCTCAGGACCTCTTAGTTTGCCGTCGAAGCTTACCTGCAGATATCTGATCTTCTTCATATTTGGGGTGTTTTGGATATTGGAGAGCTGCATATTCAGATTCATTTATGTTACAGGTAGTTATGGTTTGGGGTAAAATACAAGGTGATTTTTTCTGGTCGATCCCCACAGTGGGCAAGGATCTCTTCCAGTCCGTTGAGAAAGCGCTTCCTGTCCCAAGAGGTCATGGTCTTTGCCAAATCATTTTTTGAATATCCGGGATCTTTTAGCTTAAAATCAGGTCTCCTCAGTTCGTAGATCATGCTTTCCAGTACAGTTTGAAATTGCTCCCAAAGATTACCCTTTGGATGACGAGACTGAAAGGCACGGATCACAAGCAGTTCCAGAACGATTGACTTGACCGGGATAGAAAACTGTGTTTTCCATACCTTCAGCAGGCGAATGAATTTTCTGGCGGTGTCAGGGCATCCCCGAATGGCTTCAACCTGCTTTACAATGTTAGTTTGAACATGGGTACGGCTATTCCGGTCCAGGATATGCAGGTATTCACTTCCCTTTTGATACGTTCCATTTCCAATCTCTTTTCCAGGCACGATATCCATAGCAAGTTCCAGGGAGCCTTTGGTAAACCGCAACCCTATCGATGAATTTTGTTGTCTGGGAGGCAGCAACTGGTGGTCCTTGTGGCGATATGTCTGAAAGAACATCAATACCGCATTGTGCAATTCCGAAAGGGAACTGGCCGCAGGGTGGTCAAATGGGAATGGACAGATCAGATCCACATCAAAGCGCAGGTTGATCTCAGTATGTTTCTTTATCGAGCCGGATATTATCGGGACAAAAGGATCTTGGAGGCGGAACTGCCGTATGAGATCTTCCTGGATCCGGTGGCGCTTATCCGTGTACCACTTTACGTAGGGATCAAGGTGTACCATCGCATAGGATCTCAGTACACATTGCAGGTGATTGGAAGGGTTTTTGAATTGGTTCATAACAAGCGACTTGAAATAGCTCAGTACCTTGACCGGTGAAGTACCTTTGTGAGACAATGAAGCCCACCTCCACTTTGAGCATAGACTTCGAAACTGTGATCAATGAATATGGGATAGAAGCCAAGGGAGCTAATACGGGTTCGATTGGTATCCTCCAGTTCTTGAAATTCCTCTATCTTAGGGAAGCTTGGCAAATACATTCTCCGGACTCCCTGGTAATTTTCCACCAGAGAATTGTTG
>JBFGVE010000299.1:0-1903 GCA_041565275.1 Bacteroidia bacterium | reverse complement strand
GCAGGGGGTGGACTAGGAGAGTTGACCTCTAAATATGGAGCTAAAAATATCGCCAATGGGTTAGGAAGACTAGGATTTGATGCTGACCAGATAAAAGGTCTAACCGGAATAGACGTACTTTCCAATTCGAATCAAAGAGCCGCTAAGAGGGGGGGCACTAAATTATTACAGCAGTTTAATAGTGCCGAAAGCTTAATTCAGGGGGCAGGTAATCTTAGTCCTGTAAAAGGAGGATTACAAGGTTTTGTAAAGGGAAATGTGGACGATATTTTCAATTCTATCACTCAAGGCGGAAAACATATTGCTCCTAATCGGGTTCGGCTACCAAATGGTACCATAGTAACGAAATACTCTTCATCAACAACAGGAGTTCCAACACTTCAAATAAACAAGAGTGGGCAACTATTCAAAATACGAATTGAATAATGGGAAAGAGCTTTAAGAACATTTTGGATCTCTTGTCAGAGCCCCAAACACGAGATATTTCAGAAAAATACTTGAATCGGTATTGGTTAGATAAGAAAGAGTGGAAAAGTTATTGGCAACCTTTAAAGGATAAAATATTTGCTCCAGAATCTGTCTGTCTTCCTGATATGATGTTTAAAAAAGACTTTGCACTGTTTATTTTTATAGGTGGAGTAGTATTTACAGAAGACGATTTTAAAGCATTGCAGAAGTGTATGCTGGAAGCAGGAGATAAATGGTTTGTAATAGCTGAGAACAAGCATACACAGCCTGTAATCATAGGAGAAAATGGTAAAACAATCGTACATCCACTCTTACGGTTCAAATTTCCTGCTGAGATAACGTGGGACGAGCTTTTAAATGGGGGTCTTATATCTATGGAGCTTTTTGAGACCTCCTATAAGGAATTTTTTGTTTTCGGAAGTAGTGCTAAGTGGGGAAAGTATGCTGCAAATGAATATTGGGATCGTTCAGTTGACCCTGCGGGTACACCACTTGACATAATCGGCTTTAAACCCGAAATTTCTTCTATCTTCCAAAAAAACTTTAAACAGCTGAAAGAGGAGCAGGAAAAAATAAAGGAGTGGTTGCCACCAAAGTATAAAGATTTTATCAAATGACAGATAAGTTAAATTCACCTCCGAAGAGGAGTTTCTCTTGCAGAAAAGACGAGAACCCTGACTGAAAGCGCCAATGTGGCCTTCACCCTGGGCATTCCCCTGGGTGCCATCCGCATCATATTCAACCCTAGCATAAACCTGTCTCGGAGCTTCAGCAGGAGCGAAGTCTCCATCCAGGATGTGGACGGTGACGGCTTTCCCGACTATGTGAGCTCCGACGAAGACAATATCCTCCGTGTACGGCGCTCGACCATTGGCAAGACCAATATGCTCAAGCGTGTCAACCGCCCGTTGAACGGATACTTTACCCTTGACTACGAGCGCAAGGGCAATACCTATGAGTTGCCAGGCAACCAATGGGTCATGAACAGGGTACAGCTATTTGACGGCCACTCGGGAGACGGAGCCGACTACAGCCTGACCACCTATGACTACGAGGACGGCTACTACGACCGCAGGGAACGGGAGTTCTACGGTTTTGCCAAAGTGATCAGCAAACAGCACGACACAGAAAATGGCGACCTGGTCTACCGCACTGTCACCCAGGACTACGCGAATACGAGCTACTACACCCAGGGCCTGTTGTTGAGCAGTACCCTCACCGACGCCCAGGGCAATCCCTACACCCGCAGCGAGAACACCTATACGCTGAAAGACATCGGAACCATGACCGACCTGCCACCGAACTTTGAAGCCACAGGCATCAACACTGTCTTCCCGGCCCTCACCCGGACGGTCAACCGGTTCTATGAAGGGCAGCCTACTTCAGCAAAGACCTCGGAGACCACCTACAGCTACGGGGCCTATGGCAATGTAAG
>JBFGVE010000298.1:0-1907 GCA_041565275.1 Bacteroidia bacterium | reverse complement strand
CCTCAATCTACTCAAACAGGATCGATCCCTCAGATTAGGAGTCAAGAACAAGAGGATTAAAGCCGCGCGAAACAGGGAATATCTATTGGGATTGCTAATGTACAGAGAATGAGTTTGCCCTGTGCGATTGCCCTGACTTACGGGTTTATTTAATTTTTCATTACCTTTAATTGTACACAATTTAACCGTTCTTATCTTATTCCTAACATGCCGCCCATTTTTCAAAGAAAGCACCATCCTACCGCAAAAAATCCACGGTTTGAAAGGGAGGGAGGAACCATCCTCGCCCCTCCGCAGTTTAAATTGACTGCTTCTTCCGCAGCGACTCCACCTCCCAACAGAGACGATGAAATTTTGCAAAAGAAAGAAAATTTCAAAGGAGGAGGGAAGGGTGAAGACACTGGTGCCAGAGATATTTCTTCCGACTTCAAAGGGCAGATGGAATCCACTACAGGCGCGGATTTCACCAATGTAAAAGTCCATACTGAATCATCTACCACCTCCGACCCCGCTGCCCTGAACGAAGGTCAGGCCAGCGGGGTTCATTTTGCCTCTGGACAATTCAATCCCAGTTCCCATCAAAGAAAGGAACTTTTCGGCTATGGATTCGCACATGTGGCCCAACAAAGAGAGGGCCGAGTGCAGTCCACCGGAACCGAAGTCGGGAATACGGTCAATACCGACACTTCTCCGGAAAAAGAAACCGACGACTTGGGCCGCAAAGTAGTGCAGATGAAGGCTGGCCCCGCCCCTAGAAGTAGCTCCGTAGGAAAGCTCTTCGCACCGGTACAAAAAGTAGAAGCCCAAGAGGCGGTCCAATTTGAAGAATTTAAGGGTGAGGATGTCAATGAACAAGGTAAAATCTCTGCTCCAGTAGGCCAATACGAACATGCAAAATCCAAGGGTGTCAATATCCGGAATAAGCCAAACGGGCTCATTGCTCCAATCGGACAGGTTTTTTATAATTCCGGGGTCTGGGTCCGGGCACTGGATAATACCGGGCAATTTTATTTTGTGGTTCCGCTTGAGGGCGGCCCTACGGGCTGGATTAATAAATCCTTTGTGGCTACCGGCATGCCCGATTCGCAAGCCGATCTTCACCACATTACCGAGCCTAATCTGACCACAATTCTCGAAAACCATTATATAAAAAGCGGTCTTTGGCCCTTGGGAACGGGCAATGATTATACCACTCTAGCCGTAGCGGTTCAGGCCGTCAATCAGGGTCGGGCCGGAGTGCATATCGACCTTAAAAAGGTTCAGAACTATAAGGATAGCCACCTGCTGAAAAGCACTTTTGATCCCTGGATGGTTGACAATTTCGCCATATACCACGGTTCCGAGATCAAGGCTGGTTACAATATCTGGCTGCCTTCCGTACAGTTTATCAGTGCATTACAGAATTCAGGGGTCATCGGCACCCGTCCGGATTGGCTGAATACGGCAGTTGATGCTGGTAAGGGTATTGGCGGCTTCCTTTCCGGAGTGACGGTGGGCCTGTTTGAGGGACTTTGGGAAATGGTGGAAGGGCTTTGGGAACTCGGCAAGGGAGTTGTAAATATAGTCTCCGGGGTGTTGGATGGCTCCTTATTTGCCAGTATCGGGGAGTTATACAACAAGGTTACAAATTTCTCGGTTGACGACGCCCTGAAAATGGTTCAGGAAGTCATCACCATGGGCGGCAATGCCTGGGGAGATTTTGTGGAACAATGGAAGCATCCAAATATGGTCAGCCGCTGGCATTTCCGGGGGGTAGTGATTGGCAAAATCGCCTTGGAAGTGGTTTTGGCTATCTTTACTGGCGGAGGCTCTCTGGGCGCAAAAGTACTGGCCAAGATTGGCAAATATTTCCCCAAACTGGCCAAAGTATTAAGCAAGTTATTGGGCAAAGCTGACGATATCGACTT
>JBFGVE010000297.1:0-1920 GCA_041565275.1 Bacteroidia bacterium | reverse complement strand
GGGTACAGGAGCGGCATTGTCCAGGGCAAGGATATTGTTCACCCCGTCATAGCTGTAGCTGTTGTCCATCATCGGCCTCCCAGTGGCTGTAGCAGCATGCATGTGGGTGAGCCTCCTGCGGGCAGGATCATAAGTATATCCGGTCTCTGTGCCGTTGCCATAGCGGAGGTATACCCGGTCTTCGAACTTGTCATATGGGAGATCTGGTTGGGATGCAACTCGATACGTTTGGCCAACTCGCTGAGGGTCTCACGCTTCCTGAGAGATTCAATGGCCACTTTGGCCTTGAACTTTGAACTGAATTTTTTCCTTATCCCCTTCATTTTCACGGGTATTACACAACTTATTTTCAACTTAACCAATGGTCCGATTTTCGGGGAGTATCGCAATATCCGAGAGACCAATTAATCCTTCTTTTCCTTTTTCAATATCAGATTATCTCTCCCGATTAACTTTTTCCTCTTCACTTCCCATATTTCATTATCAAAGTACATAATCGATGCACTTTGTAGTCGAATTGTGAGTACTATGTAGTTTGAATTTGGATTATTTAGTACGTACCTATATTCCTCTCCTAAAAAATTTATGGAGAGTGACTTTAACGCGGAAGTTTTGTAGCGGCCAAGTCCATTTTCATCAACATTGAACCCATGCTTACTATTTCCATTTAGAGTGACAGCAGCATGAGACAGAGGTTTCCCATTTTCATCTAATACTTTAATATTGAATCCGACCTTTGAAGGGTTTCTATCTTCAACAAAATCAATAACTCCTGGACGTAGAGTTTGATCGCTTTTCAACACCAAATCTCCTTGAGCGGAAAGATGCCATGTCCCATTACCCGATACATCTAAGAGATCACCCTTCGAATAATATCTAAAATTTCCGTCTTTTTCTATTTGAAGAATATGATTGACCATAAGATCATTGTCTGAGGAATAAGTCCCTGCAATATTTTTCATTGAGTTACAGCCCACAATGCTCAACGTCAATATCCATAGTGCATGTTGCTTGATCATAAATTACTTGTAGTTCGATTTCCAATTACGGTAATATTCTGGACTAGCCTTACCAGAACTAAATGCCCGAGACGTCATTGCTCTCAATTGTTTGCCTAACGTCGAAGCACCACTAAAGTTAGCTGAAGGGGTATCTAGAGTCCTTTGTGTAGTTCTTGAGCTAATATCACTATATGTCCTTTTCAAACCAGATAAGGATGGATTAAGTGTTGATCCAAATAAAGACCCTCGTTCATAAGCTTCTACTTCATCTTGTAAGTCAAAAAGACTTCCGCCAGTTTTACCTGTAGGTCCAAAAGATAATGCACCAGTTTCAAATTGATAGGCATGCTTTAATTCATGTGCAAGCGTACCAGCGTCATAACTGTCCTTGATATTTACATTTACCGCATCGGTAGAAATGTCATACTGAACATTCCCACCTGCACCTGATCCAACATCAAGAGAAGAGGTATAAATATTGTAAACTTGATCGGAAGCTTCTAAGGCATTTAGCTCTCCCAGAACCCCTTCGTAAGTATTGACAGAAGCGTATGTCCTGTTGGCTCTTTTATTGAGTCGAGCTGCTTTATTTTCTTTTCCCGAAGCGAGAGCCGAGGTAGCCCTACTTTGTAAAGATTTAGCACGGTTGTTTAACGAATTAATTTTATTCTTTACGCCGTCCCGAAAGGTGGTAAATACATCCTTTCCTTCTCCAATTTCCATTCCGTTAGGATCAGTAAAAATTATTGGATTATTCGCCACATAGGAAAATGGGGAAAGGTTTGGATACTTATCCGCCAGCGGATCCACACTCAACCACACACTCACTTTCGGATCGTAGTACCTGGCCCCGTAGTAGTAGAACCCCGTCTCTTCATCCAGTTCCTTGCCGTTGAAGAGATACCGGGTATAATCCGCT
>JBFGVE010000296.1:0-1937 GCA_041565275.1 Bacteroidia bacterium | reverse complement strand
TATGTTAGACCATGGGATTCAGAAAAAGTGATGCAAGAGAGGCTACCGGGACAATACCAATAGAGACCTACGGACATGTGTCTTAGCCCTGAAATAAGCCGGACATGATTACACATCAATATTAGTAATTTATGGTCATGTCAAAACGCAAATTCAGTAAGTCCGAGAAGCTGAAGATTCTCAAAGAGGCTAAATCCAAGGGAGTAAAGATGACCCTGGAGAAGCACGGGATTTATCCTTCCACCTATTACAGTTGGAAGAGAAAGCTGTCCTCAATGGGCGAAAAGGGGCTTTCGCATGGAATGACTCCTGCTCATCTCAAGGAGATCCGCAGGCTGGAAAAGGAAAATCAAACATTGAAGCAGATCATCGCGGAGAAGGAACTGGAGAGCAAGCTGAAGGATGACCTGCTAAAAAAGAAATACCCCTTGCCCAAAAGAAGGAACTGGTGATGCGCTATATTGGACAAGGGATGAAACGGGATGTTGGGCTTTCAATTGCTTCGATGAGCAAGCACCAATACTACTACCGCCCCGTATCAGCCCGCAAGCCGGGCCGCAGCCCCTCACAATTCACCCCCAAAGGAAAAGAATTGCTTCCCAATGAAAGGGTAACTGCAGAAATGAGATCGGTCAAAGCTGATATCGACACCGATTATGGCTATCACCGTATGGCAACTCACCTGAAATTGCTCGGGTATCAGATCAATCATAAGAAGGTGTACAG
Organism: Bacteroidia bacterium; assembly: GCA_041565275.1. Classification (GTDB taxonomy): domain Bacteria; phylum Bacteroidota; class Bacteroidia; order J057; family JADKCL01; genus CAWUKT01. The sequence continues at coordinate 1,211 of JBFGVE010000296.1, read as the reverse complement.
ATTAATGAAGGAGGATGGACTCCTGAAAGAAAAAATCAGGTCTGCCATGGAGAAAAACTACGTTCGCTATTGAAGTCCGAAGTGACAATGGTCCTCAGTTTGTGGCCAAAAAAGTCCGCAAGTTCCTCAAGGAAAACCACTTGGATCAAGTCTTTACACACCCCTACACCCCACAGGAAAACGGGCATATCGAAAGTTTTCACCATATTCTGGCAAAGGCTCTCAGACTTATAACCATGTCAGACTACACGGCTCTACGACAAACCTGCCTCCCATGCTGTTCTGGGAATGCTGGAACCAGAATCTAATCGAGAGAACAGTATTGAAAAAGAAGAAGGTACGCTTCAGACTCAAGATACCCTACCAACAGCTTTCGGGTAATAAGAGCCTGGAGGGAGTCCTTGGCTTAAGCGGTTACATATGAACAACGTCAAAGATAAAATGAAGGAAAAGGGCCCCTAAACTCCAATTCTACAACCTTCGGTTCAAAAATCGCCGATCGGTCGTCCTTTGCTATTTTCAAAGTAAGCAATAAGTTACGACCTTTAAACTATTCCATCTTTAAATTGCCCGATTTTTAGGGGGCCAGACCACCACCCCTTACCACGCATGTATATGAGAACGACAGTTGCCTTCTTCTCCTTGCGATTGATCTTGTTGCTTTTCGTATTGACCTGTGGCCTTTCGGTTCTCCCGGCTCAGAACAGTACGGTGTTGTCTCCGGTTTTCTGGCTTCGTGCCGGTGAATACAACGGTTCCAGCGGTCTCTGGGAGGATTTCAGTGGTGCTGGCCACAACGCACTAGCCGGCCCCAATGCTGAGTTTGAAAATGCTTTGATCAATTACAATCCGGCCCTGACATTCGGAAAGTTGGGCGACACTGTGAGTGCCAACCTGGACCTTGCCCGGTCGAATGAACTGACGGTAGTGAGCGTCCACCATGCAGCAGGGGGTAAAGAGTCTGGTCTCTGGCGGTGTGCGATAGAAGACCTTGGCGAGGTACGCCTGACCACCCGCCGCTCCCTTGGCTTGGTAGGAGTGACCAGGTACTCCGAAGGGAACATGGAAATACCTGTGATCAACGTTGTTCCTCATTCCTGGAAGAAGGAGAACAACGGTGCCCGTTATTTGACGGACCTTGTCCTAGGCAGTGCGGGTGAAGCATCCCCATACCAGGGGAAGCTTGCCGAAGTACTGGTCTTCGACCACAG
>JBFGVE010000295.1:0-1941 GCA_041565275.1 Bacteroidia bacterium | reverse complement strand
GTACAACTTACGATTATGACGAAAAGACTTTTCGCCTGATTCGCCTCCGTACTTTGCGGACAACTGATAACAAATTACTTCAAGATCTTCATTATACGTTTGATTCCATCGGAAATATTACCGAGCAAAAGGACAATGCTCAACAAACAATTTTTTTCCAAAATGCGGTCGTAAATCCTATCGGAAGGTATGAATATGACTCATTATATCGGTTAATTAAAGCGACTGGCAGGGAACATGCAGGTGGAATTGCTAACTCACATTATGACCACCAGGACTTTCCGATAAACACTCCTGTCCCTCATGGCAATAACGCAAATGCCGTCAGGAATTACTCGCGTCGATATGAATACGATGTATTGGGGAACATTCTGAGAATGATTCACCAGGCAACTGGCGGTAGCTGGACACGAAATTATGATTATAGTTCTACAAACAATCAACTTGAAAGAACAAGCATTTCAGGTGGCTGGATCAATTATTCCTATGATTCACATGGCAATATGACCACAATGCCACACCTGTCCGTACTGAATTGGGATTTTGGCGACCAATTAAGAACTGTGGATTTAGGAGGTGGAGGCAGGGCCTATTACATTTATTCCAACGGGGACCGAGTGCGAAAAGTGATTGAAAATGGGAACCTGGTGAAGGATAGACGGTATCTAGGAGCAGTTGAAATATACCGGAAATTTATTTCAGGGAACCTGAATCTTGAACGAGAGAGTCTTCACATGTTCGACGATACAGGTCGCATTTGTTTGATTGAAACTAAAACTGTAGAAAATGGAATAGTTGTTGGGTTACCCTCAACTTTAATTCGGTTTCAGTACGGAAACCATTTGGGATCAGGAATGCTGGAACTCGACGAAAATTGTTTAATCATTTCTTATGAGGAATATCATCCATACGGCACCTCTGCATACCGTTCCGGAAGGTCTGGAATAGAGGTCAGTTTGAAACAATATAGATATGTCGGAAAGGAGAAGGATTTCGAAACAGGACTATACTACTATGGCGCGAGGTACTATTTAGGTTGGCTCGGTCGCTTTGCAAGCGTTGACCCCCTGAAAGATGATTTTCCATTCTATGCTCCTTACCAATATGCTGGTAATAAGCCTACTATATCTATAGATATTGAAGGATTGCAAGGCAATAGCGGAATCGGGCAGGATGTAAAGGGCCACCGGGAACCTTCGACAGTTAATTCAGCCAATGTCACGTGGAATTCTCCGCAACTCTCCAAAACCTCCAATAAAACGTCTTCCACTAAGGTTAGCTTAAATTCAGATAATCAGGACTTTTTTAAATCTGTAAACAAATATATTGACGGCGAAATAAAGAAGTATGAGGGTGAGATCGCTTCCAAAAAGGCCGATTATGAAAAGAAAAACTGGAAAGTGGATTTGAGCAAGGGCCCCTTTAAGACATGGCAAGATCGTGTCAATGAATTAAAATCGCTGAAAACAGAATTTAAGAATATCAAGACTACAGTTGAAAGCTCAACAAAATATGGAGACGACCTGTTATTGTTGGCAAACGTCGTATATAACGAGGCAGGTAGAGAAAACTCTGCTGCAAAGGAAGCAATCGCGTATGCATATCTAAACCGAACTGGTGGAACAATTCGGGAACCAAAAGGTGCTGAAATTAGCAATTATGAGAAACTAAAGGATCGTTGGGATGACCTTGACTTAACCGGAAAACTGACCTTTCTTCGCAATTTTCCTGACTCAGTAGATGCAGCAAAGAAGAGAATCGATGATAAGAATCCCACAAAAAATGATCCTACAAAAGGAGCGAAGCATTGGGTAAGCCCGGAAGGACTGCCGACAAAAAACCCCGGATCAAGTTTCTACCTGCGAGATTTTGAAGGGTTGAAAAGATACTTCCCGAAATGGGCTAGAGATCCTAGTTGGGTAAAAAAGAACCCCACGGAAG
>JBFGVE010000294.1:0-1944 GCA_041565275.1 Bacteroidia bacterium | reverse complement strand
CTGAATAATTTCTTTTTCGGTAGCAATGCCAGTCTCCTCGAAAATAATGGTAAAACCACTATCATTCCTCGTGGTTATCAGCCAATTTTTCCCTTCTTTATCTTGAAACTGCCACTCATCTGGTCTTGATTCTTGGCCTTCGATAAAGCGTGGTGTCAGCAACTTAAAGTCACCATTTGTGGTCTGTATTTCGATACTCATTGGCTTTATTACTTAATCAGGTTGTCTTAACCCTCTATAAACTGGATAATTTATTCAAGTAGTTTCGTTCATCCTGCCCTTAGGCTTTATCACCTCTTTGGCAAAGATATGGCTCGCTTCGGGTCTAGTCAAGGCTGGTAGCAAGTGGCTGATTTTCTAGTTTGTTTTCAAGGGAATCAGTCGGCCTTGACAAGCCCTCCCCCCTTGCTCATTTGGTGGCCTAAGCGGTGATAAAGCCCTTTCCTGGAGGTGCAAAAAAGCCCTATCTCCACTCCTTCTCACTGATCTCGCGTGTCCAGCGTTTCTTATTGTCCTTGTCGATGAGCGTCATCTTCAATACCCGTTTATTTCTCGAACCTGTCACCTCTATCACAGCAAAATTACGTTTACTGATCTTGGTACCTTTGACCAGTAGCGTATTGGGCTCGTTGGATTTATGAGGTCTGGATGTAACAGGTGAACAGGTTAGGTCATAAACAGCTACCCCACCCTTAGGCTTCCAGTAAGACAATTCAGAAAGGTGGCGGTCACCACTGAGGAATATTACCCCCTTGATACCTTCTTTTTGTATGGTATTCAAGAGATAGTCCCGCTCGGCCGGGTGGGTATTGTTGTAGGTTTCAAATTTAGCTTGGTCGCTGAGAACCATCCCCCCAATACATACAAATTTGAAAGGTGCTTTGCTGAACTTCAAGGCATCGATCAACCACTCCAGTTGCACTTTGCCAAGCATGGTGCGCTCTCCGGTACCACGCTCATTGGGGCTGCGAAAGTAACGGTTGTCCAAGAGGAAAAAATCACAATCGGACCACTTGAAGCGGGAAGTAATACCCTTCTGTCCGGGAAGGCCATAACTCGGATTTGCCCAGAACAATTGAAAAGCTTCGAGGGTCGCGTCCTTCAATATATATGAACGGTCGGAATTATTGGGTCCGTAGTCGTGGTCGTCCCAGATCGCATAGTGGTGCATGGAAGAAAGCAGGGGCTGAATCTCAGGAAGAGAACGGGCAACACTGTAACGGTGCAAAATCCCAGTTCGGGTACCATAGTCTGCTTCGCGCAGGTAGGTGTTGTCACCCAGCCAAACCATGAAATCAGCCTCCTGGGAATTGATATGGTCGAAGATCTGATATTCACCTCCATAAGGAGTCCCGGGCCGGTCATATGCGGGATCGTTGTTGTAAAAACAACTCCCGGCAATGAATTTAAAATCAGGGGCATCATTACGCCACTGCCAGAGTACCTGAGATTGGAAGGTAAATGGGTGTTGAAGCGCCACCTTCTCATTGTTGATAAACAATTCCCCTTCGTACTGACGGCCGGGCCTTACCTGATCCGCCAGCAAATGAGCCGTAAAAACTTTGTCCTTGTCTGTATGAACTGTATTCGTCACATAATCTTCGCTACTTTCCAAATCCGTGTAACGAATGTAGACTTCCGCCTCTTTCCACAACTGCACCCAAAGCATCACCTCACGCATTTCGGAATAGCCAACCATAGGGCCCGATCGAATTAGAGACTGCGCTGTCAGGGAAGATTGAGCCACCAGGACAGTAAATACCGAGAGGGTCATCAGGACCCCAGCAAAAAGACAGATCACGTTCCCCATATTACAATATCGGAAAATTCTTTTTCGGCCCCTGAAAAAACCTTTATATTTGCAGTCCCTGAGGCTGAATAGCTAAGGAAATCCAATGGCGCGGTAGCTCAGAAGGTTAGAGCGCAGGATTCATAACCCTGAGG
>JBFGVE010000293.1:0-1959 GCA_041565275.1 Bacteroidia bacterium | reverse complement strand
GTACTGGTAAGTGAGGGTGTAAGTCGTCTTTGCCTGTGGCAGCCAGTTGTTGCCGCTCTTGCGGTCGTGGCCCTGGTCTTTGGTGAGGATACGCCCGTTGGGGCTGTAAGCCATGGACAGGCTGTACCGCTCGTCCTTCTTTCCCCGGAACAGGCCCCCGGCGCCGGTCAAACGGTAGAGGTCGTCATAGGTGAAGGTGCTGCTGCATGAACCACCCAAAAGAGGGTTTACGGGTACAGGTGCGGCATTGTTCAGGGCAAGGATATTGTTCACCCCGTCATAGCTGTAGCTGTTGTCCATCATCAACCTACCGGTGGCTGTTGCGGCATGCATGTGGGTGAGCCTCCTGCGGGCAGAATCATAGCTGTAAATGGTCTCGGTGCCGTTGCCATAGCGGAGGTATACCCGGTCTTCGAACTTGTCATATGGGAGATCTGTTTAGAATGCAGCCGAAACGCGTGGCCAACTCGCTGAGGGCCTCACGCTCCTTGAGAGATTCAATGGCCGCTTTGGCCTTGAACTTTGAACTGAATTTTCTCCTGATTCCATTCACCTTCCTCAGGTATTATACAACTTATTTTCAACTTAACTGATTGTCCGCTTTTCGGGGAGTATTACACTGCATCGCTGCAAGAAGGCTTTTTCTTAATTTTTTAAAGTTTTGACGAATTCGTTGAGTTCCTTACTATCATAGAGGCCCATACATTGCATAAGAGATAATGAGGCACCATTTTTACTTGCGAATTTATTCTCTTCTAAATACTCTTGAACAAACCTTTTCACTTCTCCTAACTGCTCTATGTCAAGTGACTCGTTTGTTTGTAGATATGCAGCAATACTACCTTCTTTCTTTTTCATTTCATCAGAATATGCTTCAGATTCATAAACACATAGACAGGTAGCCACTTTTTTCCAAGCGTTATTATCATTCTCAGTACTGCTCAAAACAGTATTATTTTGAGATTTACAGCTTTGGCCTGTAAACAATGTTAGCACTAAGAAAATTATTCTGTAACCCATAGTTTAACTGTATTTGAATTTTTAAAATAAAACTGAGGAGCATAATTACCTCCTAATCTATTTTTTCCATCCCACAGAGTGGTGTGACCAGTTGCATCATTCCATAAACCGCGTGTATCCCAAAGAATTATACCTTTATGCCCATAAAAATTACTTACGTCTGTACTAATTACATTTGGCTCACCATACTTTGAAGTCAGGTACTTTTCCATTTGTGAAACTCTGAATATGTACTTATTACCGTTCGCTGCAGATGAAGTCTGACCTTTTATATAAGGAATTAAATCACCACTCTGGTTAAGTGAATGGCTAACTCGACAAGCGCAGGTATTTGTAAAAATTCCTCCATCAATATTTAGCTCTAATTTCCCTCCAACTATATCGCCAAACTCCTCACTAGTAACCCCTCCTCCAGGATAATCTACTCCGTACTTTAAATAATTTGACTCTAAAGTTGAAAAACTTGGTAGCTGGTCCCCGGAATTTGCAACTGCACCTCGTGATGATATAAAGCTTTTATAGTTTGAAGGTGATACACCATTACTAAAATCCGTTTGAAACTTCTTGACCTGTTGCCAATCATCATTATTCACATTTACAGTCTGGTTATTACCATCATTAATGTGAATTTTCTCACCTGTTTCAGTATTCAAAAAGTCCGTTGGCGGTGCAGGAGATCTTCCATCTGGATCAAGAAATATGATGGGATTATTAAAGCTAAAAGCATATGAATTCCAATCTGGCATCTTGTCCGCCAGCGGATCCACACTCAACCACACACTCACTTTCGGATCGTAGTACCTGGCCCCGTAGTAGTAGAACCCCGTCTCTTCATCCAGTTCCTTGCCGTTGAAGAGATACCGGGTATAATCCGCTGCATTGCGCTCTTCCACAAAGGTCTCTCCGAAAGGAAAATACTCCATGTGCTGGAAGACTTCT
>JBFGVE010000292.1:0-1973 GCA_041565275.1 Bacteroidia bacterium | reverse complement strand
GCATAGGGTGCTATTCTATAAGTTTTATTATGCCTGTCCGCAACTTTACCACGAATATTGACACAACACGTCAATACTGGGTTTGATATTTTGGAAGTTCGGATCGGGAAGAAGGAGAAAAGGTCACTCAAACGTGGTCGGGGAAGCCAGCGCCAGGCCACCGTGCTGGTCATGGCCGAGTCTGAATTGGTTTATATACTTCGAAAAAGCGCCATGGGTCCACACCGCGATCAGCAATGCCAAGAGGACATTGCTGGGAATATTTTACGGAATTAGCAGCGAAAAATACAAATGAGCAACGCGCTAAACCACTGGAATCCAAAATTCCAGTGGCAAAGAAATGGAAAAGCATAAACTTTATTTAATAGCCCGTAGCAGTAGTGTCCGGTTATAACTCAAAGAGATTCAACTGGTTACTGCCATCAAGTTCTTCAAAGTGTATTTTTGTATTCATAAGTAGTTCATTTAGAGGACTTTTGTCGAATATGAAAACAGAGAGAATTTGTAATATTTCGTAGATCGACCGCTTGATCTGCAACCGTTCTTTGACAATGGCGACCAGTAGGTAGGTGGCAACGGCCACCCAGACCTGGGTTTTGACTGCGTTCGGGGATTCGCCCCAGAATACCTTTATTCGCAGATGTTGCTTGATCCATTTGAAGAACAACTCGATCTGCCAGCGGTAGCGGTAGAGTTCGGCGATTTGTTCAGCGTCCAGGGTCATGTGATTGGTGAGCAACCGGATGAATTTCCCGGTTTCAGGGTCTTTGACCTTGATCAGCCGAAGCTGTTTCGGATAGGCCATTCGCGAACGGTAAACGGTCAATACACCGATCTGGTCGAAAACGACGATTCCACCTATTGCTTTGGGACGCGAATATTGCCGCCGGAACTTGAGGTTCGACTTGGCCCTCATGACGAAAAATGGTGAAGCTTCGTTCAGTCGGAACAGTTGTTCGAAATCCAGGTAGGCGCGGTCCATCAGATAGATCGCTCCGGGTTCGAATTCAAGCAGTGGGAGCACTTTCACGTCGTGGACCTTGCCGTCGGTGATATGGATGAACATCGTGATCGAGCCGCGAATGTCCAGCAAGGTGTGCAACTTCACCGCCGCTTTGGTCCTGCGGAATCGCGCCCATTTGAAAACATTCAGGCAAAGGTCAATTGTGGTGGCGTCCAGTGCATAAATGCTGTTGTCCAGGTCAAGGCAAAACTCCGGGTCATTGACATAGAGCCGCCTTGCTTCGGCGATGAGGCCTTGGGCAAAATCAGCATAAATCCGCCAATCACGCACCTCATTGGCATCTGCCAGCGTGGAACGGGCGATTTTGCCCCTGAAACCCAGGTTGAAGAGCTTTTTGCTTTGCGCCTGAAGGCAACTGACAATGTCACGTAGGCTTTCGCGGTGGGTCAATTGCCCGAAGAAATTGGCTCCAGCAGTTGAAGCTCCGTACCCGTTTGTCGCAATTGTACCGCTGTACACACTTTTTGAACTCATATTTTGAAGCGAATGCAATCAGTTGCGAGAAAATATACTTGCCTTGGTTCATTGGATCGGAATCTGAAATCAGATTTCGAATTCCGAAGGTCCGAGTCGATTTCAAAGAATTTTAAAATTTTAACCGGACACTACTGAACCCGTAGTGTGAATTAAAATTAGGCGAATGCATGCTTTATATGATTAATGGGTCTTTGGAGAACAACTTTATTGAGATATTGAATGATGGTCATTGCTGTGAGTTTTGCTAATATCCTTGTATTAAAACCCGAGAAGGACTTTGCATAGTTGCGATTGATCATGAACTGGTCGTTTAACGGAGAGAAAAGGGTCTCAGCAGACAGTCTGAAAATAAGCCCTTAACGTCCTTCATGTAATGGATGTCATGTACACTGGCCGGGCTGAGATCGAAAGAGAAAAAGACGCCATCGAGGCTACAAACCCCATGAAATTTGTAGCCATAGTAGTACACTTT
>JBFGVE010000291.1:0-2010 GCA_041565275.1 Bacteroidia bacterium | reverse complement strand
GGGAGAGCAAAGTACAGCAAGCACTTCTTTATCGAGGGACAGCGGATTGTGAGCAAGCTCGGTGCTTCGGGTACGCATTTTGACCATGGCAACCAGGCTGGCAACACCATGGGAAATGGGAATGGCAACGGCAACAATGGAAACGGAAACAACAATACTCCGCCCGACTACGGTCTCAAGGGCCGTGAACTAAAGGACTATATCCTTTCGGCCTATGCTGCGCTGAACCTTCCCACGCCCATCTTTGTTGCCGGAAAGAGCGGCAAGGTACCTTATGGGCAGATCAAGAAGTACTTCCGGCAGTTTGACGACAGCACAACGGTCCCGCCCCCTCCGGGGCATGTTGAAGACCTCCAGTTCTTCTACCACCCCGATCACCTGGGAAGTTCCAGCTATATCACCGACGCCTCGGGAGAAGTCTTCCAACACATGGAGTATTTCCCCTTTGGGGAGACCTTTGTGGAGGAGCGCAATGCAGCGGATTATACCCGGTATCTCTTCAATGGCAAGGAATTGGATGAAGAGACGGGGTTCTACTACTACGGGGCCAGGTACTACGATCCAAAAGTGAGTGTATGGTTGAGTGTGGATCCACTGGCGGATGAGTATCCGGATATCTCGCCTTATGGATATGTGGCTAATAATCCCATTAGATACATCGATCCTGATGGAAGAATGACAATTGATGCACTAATTCCACCTGATGATTACAAAATTGATAAACAGGGAAATGTTTCATTGCTGAGAAAAACAGATGATAATTTTGATGTGCTTTATAACAATGGTGAAAGTAAATCTATTCAGGTCGATAAAGGGATTTTAAATGATTCCCGAATTAATACGGTCACAGCAACTAATGGAAAAGAATATACTTTTGACCAATATGACATTACAGGAGACGAGGGTGCAAAAGGATTATTTGAGTTTGTTGCAGACAATACCGAAGTGGAGTGGTCTCTGACGGGGGTTGGTGCAAAAAGTGGGCACAATGGGAAGAGTGTTTTAACAACATCGCATATTAAAAATTTTGAAATTGGTGCTGGATATTTAAAGGCATACGGATATACGATAAGAAAACATTCCCACAGTCACCCATACAGCAAGTTCCCTTCAATAGCCGATAAAAATTTTGCTAAATCTTTGAACTTAAAGTTCCCCAAGGCTACTTTGGATATATACCATAAAGGAAGATATTTTGATTATGATGAAAATGGATTATTATCAATTCCCACAATAACACTACCAGAAGTAGAAATTACAGTACCTAAAAACGACTAAAGCAATGATTAAGTTCTTTAAGATTTTCGCGATAATGATATTATTCCTAAATGAATCCAACGTAGTAGCTCAAAAAAAAGGGAAAGAAATAGAGCTTACACATTTAAACATAGAGAAGAATGAATTTTTATCAATCATAGATAGCACGGTTTTGCACGAAAGAAACTGTGAGTACTATGATTGCAGATTAATATTTTCTATTAGCGTGAGAAAGTCAGAAAATAATTTTTTAATCTCAATTGAGTCTCAAAAGGACATTAACTTATTGCTTTCGCTAAATCCAAATGGTTACTTTTATCATCAAAACCATTTGTTTGTCTTACAAGGGGACCAGATTGAAACTGTATTTTCTGCTTGTGAAACAAAGGGAATTTTTAAATATCTGGATTACAGTCATTCTTATTATCATCCCAAGAAAGGAGGAAAAAAGACAATACAAAATCTTAATGATGATTCCTTTTCACAATGGCACTATTGGTTCGTCAATGACAATTTTGTGCTGGAGAAGAAGTCTACATCTTGCGAATAACTTGAGCTTGGCTTGCCCAAACTGCAATGAACTATTACTTCAACCCCGAAACATCAGGTGATTGGAGTGCTTCTGCGGTAGATGTGAATGGGTGGCAAATAGCAAGGTCTGGTCTTGAAGGGCTGATACCCTGGAAAACACCTGGTGGAAGATTGGGACGTGCAGCAGTCACAGCCGTTGCAGATGTGAGTGCCAACTATTTC
>JBFGVE010000290.1:0-2033 GCA_041565275.1 Bacteroidia bacterium | reverse complement strand
TGGTCCTCTGTTGCCAGGTTTGCTTGATTTGGGAATGGGGGAGACCGTACAATTGAGGTCTTTGGCCTAAGAGTCTATCCAAGAGCTTCGATTTATGGTAGTCCTTGAAAACAAAGATTCCACCACGAAGCTCGATGTCGTTCAAAAGACCGCGAATTTGTTTTTGTTCCTCTCCCGTAAGACCTGATGATGGACGCGCCATGGTGGAGAAGAGAGGAGTTAGAATTAAGTGCGAGGTATTTTAGTTAATATTTTATTGCCAGGATATTATGTTTACTTACTTGGAATAATGAGAATGAAAGAATAGAGAGTTCTGGCGATGCGGAGACTTTCAGAGGGCTCCGCATTAGAATTCAAAAAAAAAACGTTTGGAGTTGCCGTTGCCAATTCACAGGAAAACCTAGAAGCACCTATATATTGATCATGCCGGCTGGTATCGTTGATGAGTCAATTATAGTCAAAGACGGTTCGCGATCTGTTGGAGATGCTTACATATCTCAATATCTTCATTGTTATAATCGCAGTGATCGCCCTACAGGGATTTAGAATTTCATACTCCCACCAAAAGCATCAATGAGTCAATCCCACCACAACATAAATTCATCGAACTTGAGCTTACTAATCACACGCTATCATGTCCGGAAGGAACGACTCCGAAGCTCCCGCGGGAAATGTTAGAGGAAAACAAGGTGCCGCAGCGACCGTCGTAGAACTGAAGGAATTGCTCAAGAAACACAACCTCAAAGTGTCGGGAACGAAACAAGAATTACTGGATCGATTAAAGGACAATGGAGTTACCGTTCCTGGACACAAAGAAGAAGAATCCTCTGTTCTCGGTACAAACGGTGCCCCTGGGTCTGGTTCCAGCAAGGCAGCTAAGAAGACAGCAAAGAAGAAGAAAACTAAGGAGGAAACATGGCGTTACAGTGATGCGAAGAAGATCCTGAAGAAGGCGCTTGCTAAAGGCGAGGACGCTAAGGGTAACAAGGTCCTTTTGGATAGTAAGATGGGTATTGGACAAGATCAGACGCCAAGAAAGCTGTATTTGCTTTTCAAGGACCTACCAGAGTTTCAGAAAAGCGACTTCAATAATTTTGATTTGTTTAGAAGACGGCTTTACTCTCTGCGCCATCATGTATGGGATGGAAAGTTGGAAGCAACCAAGGATCGGCTAATGTTGGAGAATTTCCTTGCTGATCACCCAATTCCTAATAAGCGCCTCTTTGTGGACATTGCCCTACCTATGCTCAGGATTGACATGGATGCGGGTAAGCATTTGACAATGGCTCCAAGGGAACTTCACAAAACGAGGCCGGAGTACCTTGAGTTTGCTTTGAACAAATTCCGCGGGCATATTCATCAGGAAGTTTATACTAGAAAAGCATGTGTTCAGTATAAATGGAAGAGGAGCCCGAATATTGGCGACCTACCGAAGCCAGAGGTTCTTGATTTTGACGAAGATGACATGGAGGAGGACGAAGGCGACAACTGAGCGCGCCGGTTCGGTGCCACCATGGTGCCGACCACGCGATAGAGGTGCGGAGATCACTTCTCAAGTCAAACAACTTTAATCCCGTATAAACCTTGCTTGTGTTTACCTCCTCTCTGATCGTTTTCTGCTTTGTTTTCAACCGGTTTTTATAGTTGATGCTGACATTGACAAATGCACGATTGAGATAGAGTGCCGCTCTGAGCGGTGGCTGGCCGCTCTGTAGCGGTGGCTGGCCGCTCCCTTGATTATATAGCGGTTAGCCGCTCACCCCGAGCGGCTGGCCGCTCCCCCTGAACGTTAAGAGAGCGGTCAGCCGCTTCTGGGTTGGCCGCTATCCCCCCAAAAGCTGGCGCTCGCGGCATCACAAAAGCCGCTCACCCCCGAATTTTGGCGATAATTCAAAGCCTTATCAATGCGGGAAATGCAAGTTCAACTTTCAAAGAAAAAAAATATTTGCGTTTACCTGCAATAATTTTACTACGCCACGTCACTGATTGGGTACATCTTCCAGGTGTTGCGGAAGGCTTGAGTCGAGAATTGA
>JBFGVE010000289.1:0-2043 GCA_041565275.1 Bacteroidia bacterium | reverse complement strand
TTTTCACCCAATCAGTGAAGCATTGGCCGAAAATCTCCGAATCGATCAGGGAGAAAAGCCGTCCAAAGGTATCGTGGGACACAATCCCAATGGCCAAATTAAGAATGCGCTCGAAAAAGGAACGCTTGGCCCTGGCAAAGTTCTCAACTTCCCTCCAGTGATGCGCTCCGCACAGCACCGCACAAATCGACATCAGCAGGATATTGATCAGCGGGTGTGCTTTTTGCCAGTCAATACGTGGGTCTGAGAGTTGTTCAAAACAGCATTTGAGATTTTCCAATGCTTTTTCAAGAGAGGTTGCATGACTTGCCATAAACAGAGGTTTAGTTTGCCGACAAGGTAGAAAACCTTCAGCTACCGTTTTCGATAGCTCAAATGCCCCGTACTTATTGATAGACAATCAACTGGTCCAGGGATATAAAGAATCAGAAATTTATTTTAGTGCGATTGCCCTGGTTAAAAAGAGCCTTTTCTATAGGATATCATCCTCGACCTGTATATTTGAGTGTAAACTAGATTGAAGAAACGCTTTATATACTAAATAATGATCCATTTAGACGATAAGTTATCCTATAGACAATCGGAGAAAGCCGTCTTGATCGGTATATACAACCGGGAAACATTGAAAGAAAAGGCAGAGGAAAATCTGGATGAGTTACGGTTACTTGCTAAGACTGCTGGAGCTACTGTGCTTAAGACTTTCTTGCAGCACCTCAATAAGCCAGTTCCCTCCACCTATGTAGGTAAAGGAAAGCTGGAAGAGATTGCCAAATATGTTGCTGAAAACGAGGCAGATCTTGTCATCTTTGATGATGACCTATCTCCTTCTCAGGTTCGAAATATTGACAAAGTTTTGGAAATTAAAGTGTTGGATCGAAGTGGCATTATTTTACATATTTTCAACGAAAGTGCCCGGACTGCTCAGGCCAAGGTACAGGTAGAGTTGGCCCATTTGGAATATATGCTTCCCAGATTGACCGGGCTTTGGACCCACCTCTCCAAACAAAAAGGCGGGATTGGAATGAAAGGGGCAGGTGAAAAAGAGATAGAGACGGACCGACGAAACATACGGTATAGGATTGATCTTTTGAAGAAGGAATTGCAAAAGATCGACAAACAGAATTTCACACAGCGGAAACGAAGAGGAACTATGGTTAGAGTCTCCCTGGTAGGCTATACAAACGCTGGCAAATCTACCTTGCTGAATGCCTTGTCCAAGGACAAGGCACGAGTACTCGCAGAGGACAAGCTTTTCGCTACCTTAGACACTACAGTCAGGAAAGTGGTAATTGACTTGGTCCCATTCCTGCTATCTGATACGGTAGGATTCCTCCGGAAACTTCCCCACAACCTGGTAGAGTGTTTTAAATCCACTCTAGATGAGGTACGAGAAAGTGATATTCTTATGCATATTGTGGATGTATCCCACCCTTCATATTTAGACCATATTCAGGTGGTCAATGAAACTTTAGCGGAGATCGGAGCAGGAGACAAAGAAGTGCTCGTGGTGTTCAACAAGATTGATCAATTGTCGACAGAAGAACAAGTATTGCTAGTAGACACCTGGATGACTCGTAAACACAATGCGGTGTGTATTTCTGCAGCAAAAAATATCAATTTGAACAGCCTTAAAGAGACCCTGATAGACATTGTGCGCAAGCATTATAAAGATAAATATCCGCACTTCCACCTTTCCGAGAAGCCAAACTGAGTGGAGTATGATCGACAGTCTCTTGAGTTTGACACGACCATTTTTGAAACCGTCGGATGCGGGCGATAATGGCAGGGCAAAACACGGGTCGACTGGTATATCATCACCAAGAGAAACCCAGACCTATCATGCAAAATCCGAAAATATGGCGTTTTCGGGCGGACACTAGTACATCAAATTTGATTTATCTCCTCCTATTTGGTTGTTGAAAAGTGGATTATTGATCGGATATCAGGGTCTACCTTCGATCAAATCGAAGAAATTATGGCTCGTTTAAAGTTTTGCCTTCAAGCATCTGCCTTGCAGAAAGAATTATTGGAAGTTCTGTCCAA
>JBFGVE010000288.1:0-2087 GCA_041565275.1 Bacteroidia bacterium | reverse complement strand
TGCAAATATTGAAAACGGTCATGTTGGGGTAAAGACCGTCCCCGGTAATACAGATATTTGGCTTCCAGGACGTAGTGGAACCACACTTTTTCTTGTTGTCTCCCTTGCCCAGGGTTTTGTAAACGCATTCCCCGCAATAGTTTTGCGAATAGGTCGCAACGTGAGTCGCATCGACGGCGACGATGTATTTTCCCCCGACCCGAAACCTGCTGAGAACCTTTTTTTCAATCAGGGCAGCGATAAGTCGGGCCTTGAGACCTTCCAATTCTTTGGGTTCAAGCGCGCGAAGCAACTGCACGACGGTGTCCATGTGAGGCATCCTGCACTGGAAAAGACGTTCGTAATTGCGGCGAAACTTGAAATCCGACCGGCACTGGTTCATTTGGTTGCGAGAACCCTGGTGAAAAATGAACATGCTGATCGCGGCGATGACCAATTCGCTCACCGCATAATCACGTCGATTACGCGGATCTGTGAATTTGTCCAGCCGAGCGAAGAGGTCTGGAAAATAGTGGTGGATCGTTTTGTGGATCTGCCCGACGATGAGTCGTCCCTTGGAGGACTCACGGTGGTCGGAACGGGGCGATGTTGAAACTGTGCTTCTTCCCTGCGGGGATGAACATATCAACAGCACATCGTTGATAACCAGTGTTTTAAATTAACTTTTCGCGCCGTACATTGAAAATAGAAAAGGCAGAGACCCTTATTACAAACCTCTGCCTTTAAAAAATATGGGAAGAAGACTTTAGAGCTAAATACTCACCACCAAGGCGGAGTGATCCGCAAGGCGTGTCTTCCCCCCAAAGTTAGCCCGAAAAATGTTTTTTAAGAACTTTTGTTATCTACACGTTAGAAATGGTTTTTATTTCTCGCTGAATCGCTGCTCTTAGCCCAGATTTTTCCCGGACAGCATTAATTCAACATAGTATTCTGTGCAGAACACCAACCGGAAGATTACTCCTTTTCGCTTAACTTCGCTTAGGTATAAGGGTAACCCGTTATAAGTTGCTGTAATCCTATCTGATATACTGAAACCCCCAATTTTATGTACTAATGGACTTCATTAATCCCAATATCCAAGCCTACGCAGAATCTTTTTCCACCCCAGAGTCCGAGGTGCTGGCCGACCTCAATCGGGAAACCAACCTAAAGGTCCTTTATCCAAGGATGTTATCTGGTCATCTCCAGGGACGTATTCTCAGTATGATTTCGCGGATGATACGTCCCAACTGCATTCTTGAAATCGGAACTTACACGGGTTACTCCGCCTTGTGTATGGCTGAAGGTTTGACGGAGGATGGCAAAGTCATTACCATCGACATAGACCCAGAACGAAAAAATATGGTGCTGGAATATGCCCAAAAGGCAGGAATTGCGGATAAAATCGAGATGTTGATTGGAAATGCATTAGAGGTTATTCCTCAACTGAATAAAACCCTTGATCTGATATTCCTTGATGCCGATAAACACAACTATTCTAACTACTTTGACCTTGTTCTGCCGAAACTTCGAAAAGGTGGCTTTATCGTTGCTGACAATGTTTTGTGGAGTGGTCGGGTACTGAACGAGGATACGGAGGATAAAGAAACCATCGGTTTGCGCAACTTTGTACAGCATGTTTCGAACCATGAAGGGGTAGAACAAGTCTTGATGCCTATACGAGATGGGATTATGCTAATCCAAAAATTGTAGTAATAATATTGAAGCCGAGAGGAAGGACAACTTATGGGTGACAGGATTCTTAAAGGCATGTAAAATTTCTGTCCAGGACCAATCTGAAGAAACTGTAGGACATCGAGTGTCAATTTATCCTTGGGGTGTGTATTAAAAAAGAGAATACTAAGTATCAATACTCTGGACAATTTAGTCAGCTCTTATCCCGAATTCCAATAAGTCTTGATAATTGGGGTGATTTAATGCAAACTCAGGGTCGATATCTAAATTGTAATAATTCGATTCACCCAAAAGCGGTTGAACAGCGCGGTTTTGAAATTGGCTATGGAGATTGGTCCAGATTGGCCGGGTTTTCGCTTTCTGAGGATATGGACTTTGGCAATGTTTACTGCTGTGAGGCTGGCATTGAAATG
>JBFGVE010000287.1:0-2098 GCA_041565275.1 Bacteroidia bacterium | reverse complement strand
TCGTAATCCCTGCAGTATTCCTTGTATTCTTCACGCATCCAGTCAAACCCATATTCACCCCTGTAGCCTTTGTTCCTCCGAAGATGGGCAACATACTTCAGATCAACCTCCTCTTCTTGTTTTTCCTCACCTGCGGGCTGGCGGTTCCTTTCGTCGTATCGGGCAAGCCTGGTTTCAGACCATACCTTCACTAAAGGCCCTCCGTACCTCCAGTACTCCTGGATCGCCGGAGAAATCGTGAGTGTCGTCGTCATCGGTACGTCTCCATTTGCATCAAATTCCTCCCTGTAGCGTACTAAGACCGCATCGGTGAACCTGTAACGCCTCTCAGGAGGATCCTCAATTGAATCCTCATAAAAACAAACCTCCCCATTGGCCATGTGGTAATATCTGTCCTCGTCCTCGCGGACCATCCATCGCAATAGCAGGCCGTCATCTTCATGAGATGCGAAACGAACAGTGATGAGACCTCCCAATGCAGGGGAACCCGGATGGCCGTTCATATTCATCAATTTGTGGTACAGTGTCGTGGCATCCAGAAGTTCTCTCTCCAGACCCAATACATACAACTTTGCCTTCTGCATCTGCTTTTAATCTATTGATAACAAAGGAGCTGATCCGGGAAAGATAAAGAAGTGGGACCGTTTCACAAAGAGAACTGCTTCATTTAGGCAATTCTTGGGGAGAACAGATCAATTTTCTGTGATTGTATTTGTTGAGCCCACAGTTCTTCTTGCCAGGAAAAAGCCTAACCGCCCTCCCACCAGTGGACAATGGCATCGAAGCAGTCAGCGGTTCTTGTGTCTCAGTTCCACTTAGGACAGGTACAGAAATAGGGATATTACCGCCATGATACACCCGTTCGCCATATTTGTTTTGCGGTTGTAAAGGACCCGGGCTAAAGGTGGCATAACATTGGGCTATGCAAGGCATACCATTGGGCTATGCATGGCATACCTTTGGGCTATGCGCGGCATAACATTGGGCTATGCATGGCATAACACTGGGCTAAATTCCGAATGTCACCAGATTCTACTCCCCACTAACAGAGCGTTTTTCTTTAAATCTCAACTGGGGTGCACTATTCAACCAACCAATCTGTAATCGGGACTTCACCAGAATGTAATTTGAAAACAATACAGTTGTTAGGAAGCGCGGCATTTGTGTGCAATATGGTACCATACCAGTGGTAGGTTGCATGTAGAGCAAGTGATCTTCGGGGTACAGCTGGGTTGTCAGCGGACAATCCTGGTGGTGGTTAGATTACAGCAAAGCTGGGATCAGGACAAAATCCTGGTGCAGTCACCGCACAATCCTAGTGGTAGTCAAATTACAGCACAGCTGGGGTCAGGACAAAATCCAGTCGTAGTCACCGCACAATCCTGGTGGTAGTCAGATTACAGGACAGCTGGGATCAGCATACAATCCAGGTGCAGTCAGCACACAATCCAGGTGGTAGTTAGATTACAGCACAGCTGGGGCCATACAAAATCTAGTCGTGTCGGCGCACAATCCTGGAGGTAGCCGGATTACAGCACATCTGGGGTCAGAACACAAGCCTGGTGGTAGTCAGATTACAATACAGCTGGGGTCAGAGCACAATTCAGATATAGTCACCGTACAACCCGGTGGTAGTTGGAGTAAAGCCCGTAATGTCGTCGGGAATACAACATACACCTGAAAAGGGGGATTTATAGCCAAGACTAAGCCCGCCACGGTATCCTCCGGGTGGCTCCTTTCCCATTGCCAATTACAATTTGGTGAATGGCAGATACAACGCGAATGGCCAATTCAATATATTTAATCCTGGAATTTGAGGGAATCAAACCATTATCTATCAACAACTTAGTATAATTTTATACCCATTTCTATTCTGATATTCGAAGAATGCTGTAGTGGTACTCTCAACAATATGTGCGACTTTGACATTGTATTTTTTACCACACTAACCTCTACAACCATGAGCACAAATCCAGGGCGGGTCAACCGCCAGTTTTCCGACAATGAGATGAAGGACATTTGCAAAGCACTTGAACTCCTCGACCAATCCTACTCTTTCTCCCGTGGCCTCAGTTCCCGCGACCAACGCCGCCTGCTA
>JBFGVE010000286.1:0-2114 GCA_041565275.1 Bacteroidia bacterium | reverse complement strand
GAAACCTTACCTGTAAAAGAATACCGGGTTGCCCGTAATTTTTTACTATGGGTTAACAATGTAGGACAGTTTAAGATGTATGAGGATGGCTATGTCAAAGTTATCAGGGAAATAGCCCCTCGCAGATATGTTACCTCCGATCATCTCATGGCTTATGAATTAGGCGGGCAATTGTTCGTATATGAGAGGAAACGCTCACGGAGTATTTCCAATTTTGCTTCAAATTTCATCCTCGGGGACAGCTTGATCGCTTATTATGATTTCAATCAAGGTTTGAATGTCTATTACAAGGGTAGGAAACATAACCTTGAGGTCTTTGATGTCAGGCCAGACCAGATCGAGGTAGGGAAAAACCTTGTCGGCTACGTTGACAATGTAGGCCAGTTTTCCGTATTCTGGGCCGGCCACAAGTATGAATTGGAGCATCTGGTCCCGCAAAAGTTCCTGGCCGGAAGCGACTTTGTGGCAGGGCGAAATGTTCTCGCATACACTGATGCTTATGGTAGGTTCAAGATATTCCACAATGGAATTGTGATTGACGCAGATCCCTTTAAGCCACATTCTTTCCAGGTAGGGGACAATATGGTCGCGTGGGTCAACAGGAACTATCAATTCATGGTCTTTGACAATGGGATAATCACCATGGTGGAAGACATTCAACCGCAAAAGTTTAATTTAACCGATGGAGTTATTGCCTATGAACTGCCTAACCGCCATTTCAAAGCCTACTACCAAGGCGAAGCCCACTTTCTGGAGTCTTACATCCCGGAGGAGTATAAAATTGACAATGAAACCCTGGCATGGGTGGATTATATGAACAACTTGCACGCCTTAAGTTACGGCAAAAGGATAAAAGCAGCTGAGAGGATTGTGACTGATTTTCAACTGATCGTCGATGTGATCCAATCCAATGTCAATATGGCCCGGCCTCAGTTTTATTACAGCAATGAGATCTATTGATCCCGTTGTCCCAACTTTACTTGCCAATTCCAGGCATCCCGCAGGGCATCTTCAAGGCTTAGCTCAGCTTCCCACCCCAGGTCCTTCATTCTGCTTCCCACTGTAGCCCAAACCTGTTCTACGTCTCCACTCCGGCGATCTCCTATGCGGTAGTTTACCTTCAATCCGTTTACCCGCTCAAAAGTTTTTATCACTTCGAGGACGCTGCTTCCTGCGCCTGTTCCTATGTTGGCTATGAAGTTGAACTTTCTATCAGGTCCCTGGCGGTTAACATATTCCAGAGCCTTGACATGCGCCCTTGCCAAGTCGACAACGTGAATATAATCCCGGATACAAGACCCATCAGGTGTATCATAATTTCCCCCAAAAACCGTCAGCTCCTCACGGATACCAGCCACCGTCTGAGTGAGGTAGGGAATGAGGTTATTGGGGGGGCCAGCAGGCAATTCTCCGATCTCACTGCTGGGATGTGCACCAATTGGGTTGAAGTAACGCAAGGTTACGGCTCTGAAAAACAGAGGACTGGAGACTAAGTCCTGAACCATTTGTTCACCTACTTGTTTAGTAAAACCGTAAGGACTATTAGCATCTTGCAAAGGTGTGGATTCAGTGACCGGATTTACCTCCGGACTCCCATAGACCGTACAAGAGGAAGAAAATATGAAATTGAATACCCCATGTTCGGCCATTACTCCCAAGAGTACTGCCATTGATCCAATATTGTTGTCGTAGTACTTCAAAGGATCCTTAACTGATTCCCCCACAGCCTTGAATGCTGCAAAATGTAATACACCCAAAATTGGACCTTCAGAGACAAAAACTTGGTTCAGAGCGGCTCTGTCCCGGCAATCCAGTTCGTAAAATGGAATTTCCCTGCCAAGAATGTGGGAAATTCCATCCAATACACTCCGCTCAGAATTGGAAAAATTATCTATTAGGATCGGTTCAAAACCAGCTTCGGCAAGTTCTACCGCGGTATGAGACCCAATATACCCTGTACCTCCAGTAACAATAACTTTTTTCATTGTGATGAAGATAATCGTTAAAACCTAAATTGGGATACTTTTCTAAATTGTGATACTTTGGGAATCTCAATTATTTTCCGTGAATATCCAGATACACTATGAATACTCAACGTCTACATGTTACCAATT
>JBFGVE010000285.1:0-2116 GCA_041565275.1 Bacteroidia bacterium | reverse complement strand
TGCCGCTCTTGCGGTCGTGGCCCTGGTCCTTGGTGAGGATACGCCCGTTGGGGCTGTAAGCCATGGAGAGGCTGTACCGCTCGTCCTTCTTCCCACGGAACAGGCCCCCGGCGCTGGTCAAACGGTAGAGGTCGTCATAGGTGAAGGTGCTGCTGCATGAACCGCCCAAAAGAGGGTTTGTAGGTACAGGAGCGGCATTGTCCAGGGCAAGGATGTTGTTCACCCCGTCATAGCTGTAGCTGTTGTCCATCATCGGCCTCCCGGTGGCTGTAGCTGCATGCATATGGGTGAGCCTCCTGCGGGCAGGATCATAGCTGTAACTGGTCTCGGTGCCGTTGCCATAGCGGAGGTATACCCGGTCTTCGAACTTGTCATATGGGAGATCTGGTTGGGATGCAACTCGAAACGTTTGGCCAACTCGCTGAGGGTCTCACGCTCCTTGAGAGATTCAATGACCACTTTGGCCTTGAACTTTGAACTGAATTTTCTCCTTATTCCCTTCACCTTCCTCGGGCATTATACAACTTATTTTCAACTTAACTGATGGTCCGCTTTTCGGGGAGCATTACACTTTACCATACTTCCATTTTACGGTGGGATGGTGGAAGCATTTTGGAAAGGATGCTTCGACTATCGGGGTGGTTTATGATTGGAATGAAGAGATTTTTTTTTGGTGACTATTAACAAATTAGTATGTTTTAGTTTCAACTTCCCAAAGCTCATACGTATTTATGTCGTCGACTAGAGTATTCAAAAAATCAGACTTGTACTTACTCTTTTTCAAGCAATTTATCTCAATAGGTAATTCCTCTTCTGTGATTTGATTAGCAACCTTAATTTTAAATCCCAAACCGTCTCCGTCAAGCTCCATACAACTATCTAACTCAAATATTGATTCTCTTGAAAAGCTATTAACCTTGCTTAAAGCACTTTCTGTTTTATCAAACTCTTCTTGCTTATAAACTTTGCCATTGGCCAATCTGTAAATTTCAATTTTTTCTTTACTATAAGTCCAAATCCTTGAGAAAGTTGCATAGGTCGAAGTTAAATAAAACACATTTCCTTTTTCTTCAAATAGGGATGCAACCAGTTTTTTTGTGATTTTGTGATTCCTCTTTGTACCAGTTTTCACTGTAGAACAAGACACTAAAAGAAGGGTTATGAACGTTAATATAACTCTCATTTTATTTACCGCCTATTTTTTTGAATGTCTTGTATGAAATCGTCATTAAAGATTTATCCTTATTGAAAAAGGTAACTGTGTTGCTTCTTGTTCCTATTACAAAGGAGTTTCCTTTAAATCCTCTGCTTTGCATAATTCCTTGAAAAGATTTATCCTTTTCTGATGGATCGGAATTCCCTATTTGAATACCATTGACTTCTGTTCTTGGGTGTGTATGCCACCAAAACTCAACATTTGAAGCGTCTTTAGGTACAGAAGTTTTACCGTCTATTTTAAAAGGATGTAGTGTAGCCTTCACCCCATCTCTACCATCTTTTGTTTTGAAAGCTACGGCAGCAGGTCCTTCATCCCATCTTGTAGCATTTGCATCGCCAAAATTGGCATAACCACCGTGTTCTTTTTCAGAAGTCCGAGTAGCATCAACAGAAGAAATTACGTCATCCATAACACCACCTGTAGGAGCTTTCATAACAATATTACTTTCCGCAAGAGAACCAGTATAAAATTGACCCGCCTTAGTTGCTTTCTTAACATCTCGCGCGACACTACCTTGAACAATATATGCTTTACCGTTTGTCTTTCCATCATCGCCTATCAATTTTCCCCATTTATTGTAAATAGGGTCATCAAACTCAACTGCCTCCCTGCCATCAGGGTCTATAAACTTAATCGGATCGTTGAGTGTGTAGTTGTACGGACTCCATCGCGGATACTTATCCGCCAGCGGATCGACACTCAACCACACACTTACTTTCGGATCGTAGTACCTGGCCCCGTAGTAGTAAAACCCCGTCTCTTCGTCCAGTTCCTTCCCGTTGAAGAGATAGCGGGTATAATCCGCTGCATTGCGCTCCTCCACAAAAGTTTCTCCAAATGGAAAATACTCCATGTGCTGGAAGACTTCTCCCGAGGCGTCGGTGATGTAGCTGGAAC
>JBFGVE010000284.1:0-2128 GCA_041565275.1 Bacteroidia bacterium | reverse complement strand
CCAGGGATTGCGGGAAGCCTACCTGTTCATCCACCAGCCAGAGATGGAACTCGTACCGCAATACTGCATCTATTGGGCCACCGCCATCGAAAAATACTGTGGCATCATAGTCCGGAAACCGGAGTTGACAGACGAAGCCAGGCAAGGCACATTGTTTTAATTGGTAACTTCGCACCATGCGAGATCTTGGAGAATTCGAATCTGTATTCAAGCGAGCACTTCGAGACCAGTTTGAATACAAGCGTATAGAGCTGGAGAAGATTTTATTGGTCACCGACCTCCCCGGAGACAAAGCTGGTGCCTATGCAGAGAAAGCCTGCCAGTTTATCAGTCCTGAATTCAAGCGAGACACCTATCAACTGACAACGTTAGCTGGAAAGGATTGGTCCAATTGGGCCGACCTGAGGATTCATCTGAATGCGCTCCAACCCGATCTGGTAATTACTTACCGGCTTCTCCGGGCTGCGCATCCTGAGATGTTAACTAGCCTGGGGGTCTTTGTCGATACCCTGACCCAGGTAACCCCCTACCCTGTACTGCTGCTCCCCAATCCTCATTTCGAAGACTCCCTCAACTCTCCCAAACAGCTTGGCACCGTAGTAGTCGCGACAGAACACATGTATGCCGATCATAGCCTCGTCAATTATGGCATCCGTTTTACTCCTGTGGAGAACAGCCTTTTCCTTTGCCATATTGAGGATGAGGATACCTTCGAATACTACATGAAAGCGATCGAAAAAATACCGGAAATGGACAGCGACCTAACCCGAAAGCGGTTGGCTGAACAATTGATCTCTATGCCACACCATTATGCAGAGTCTGTCCATCGAAAAATTGAAGAAAATGGAACCAGGGTAAAACTGAGGTCGATCATTGAATTTGGACATATCATTACCAAATACAGAGAATTGATAGCCAAAGAACCCGTCTCCCTGCTTGTTTTTACTACCAAAGACGATACCCAATTGGCAATGCATTCCTTGGGTTACTCATTGGCAGTAGAGTTCAGGAATATGCCGGTATTGCTCTTATAATCAGGTTATGCAATTGAACATTTTCTATCTGCAAGCCAATGTACCGGGGCATAGTGAATTGCTTCCCGAAGGAAATGGCTATGGAATGGCCTCTTGGCTGAACCTGGGATTGCTGGCCCTGATGATCCTTGCCCTTGCTCTGGAACAAAAGATCCATGCCCACAAGTCGATCATCACTGGATTGGCCGCCATGGTTGCGCTGATCATGGGAGAGGCTTTAGGGGTATTGCCAAGCCTGGACGACCAGAACGGCCATGTTCCCTTCTTTATAGAATTCATTGACTGGGGTGTAATTGCGATCATCCTCGGCTCCAGCCTTTTTGTAGAGGTCGCCTCCAAATCGGGCATTTTTGCCTGGTTGGCGATCAAGATCACCAAAGCCACCAAGGGGGACCCCTTCAAACTCCTTGCCGCTTACGCCTTGATGACAGTCCTTTTTTCCGCTTTGCTGAACAATGTCACTGCCATGATCATTGTCGGCTCCCTTACTGTTGTTTCCCTCGAGAAACTCAATAAACGGGAAATGCTCCTGGGCTTCCTCCTTTGCGAAGGATTGTTGACCAACATCGGAGGCCTGCTCACCCTCATCTCTTCGGTACCCAATATTATCGTCGGCAATACTGCCGGGATCGCTTTTGCTGAATTCTTCTATGTATCCGCACCCTACGTTCTTGTCGCAACCATCGTCACAATTTTCATGGCTGCTTATATGTTTAGGATCAAACCATTGAAGACGGATATCGATAAGCTTGAAGCAGCCAGGCTCATCTCTGCTTTTGACGAAAACGACGCCATTCCCTCCCGGAGTTTTTTCATCAATTCCTGGATCCTTTTCGGTTTGTTTATCATTGCCATGGCCACTACCGACATGATCCCATACTTGCGTGACCTGGGAATCGGGTTTGTCGCAGTTGCCTTTGGTTTGATCATCTTGATCCGGGAAAAGAACAACACAGATAAGATCTACGCACAGATGGACTGGGACCTGCTGTTCTTCTTTGCTTTCCTCTTTGTAGTGATCGGAGTTATGGAACATGCCCGGGTGCTGGACATGATCGGAGGCTTGGTCACCGGGCTGATCGACCTGGGAGATG
>JBFGVE010000283.1:0-2130 GCA_041565275.1 Bacteroidia bacterium | reverse complement strand
CAAGCATGGTCAATTGACCGAATACCATCCAGGTCAAACTTCGTGAACCTTGCGATTCAAACATATAAGAAACTCGTCCTGAGAACTCAGGACATTTGGATAAAAAAGGAGATAATTATACCGTTACCAATTTCAAAGATCAATTTTGTATATTTCGGGCGATTCAACGCCTTCGTGTTCCACAGTGGACCGGAAGCCCAGGAAAATCTTGTTGACGGATTCTGACCTGGGTTCCGGCCCCCAAAGTACTGCTCTCTTGCGGGACGGCATCTGTATTTTGATGGGTTCCTGCATGATTCCCCTCGTATTGTGGCCTAATTTAGAAGGCTGGATTATTTGAAAAAAATTACTCTCTGCCATTGTCCGGTTGGGGTAGTAAATTGGCAGGTGGTTTAACTAAATTTAATTGCATATGGCTGCCCTCGATCCGCTTTGGGAGTTAATTCATTCGCTGAATTTCGCGGAGAAGCAAAGGTTTAAGTCACGGTCCTACCAGTGGACGCGCGGCCATTATAATCAGAATGTAGACCTGTTTGACGCAATTGGCCGCCAGAAGCAATACGACGAAGCCAAGCTAAAGGGCAAGTACAAGGATCACGCCATTGGAAAACGGTTTCGGCAAAAGAAAAATTAACTGCACAATGCGGTATTGCAATATGTCCCGGATGTTGACCCGGATAGTGAAATGCAGTTGGGAATTTACCTTGCACAATGCAAATTCCTGAAAAGAAAGGGACTGTTTCACCACATCCGGCCGGTATTGAACAAAGCGTTTTTGCTGGCAGAGAAAACGGAGGCATTCGCAGACCACCTAAAGCTATTTGGGATAGCAAGGGATATATATCGAAGGCAAAAAGACTTTGAAGGATTGGTCCTATTCATTGAAGCGAATCATAAGGAAAAAATTCTGGTCCAGAATAAATTGCACAATTTAAACCACTATAACCGGCTCTTAGATCGAGTTCAGATTCTTTCCCGGTTATCCGCAGCAGAACGAGAAAAGGAATTGAAGGCAATCCGAAAGGATGAGTTATTGCAATCGGTTGAACAGTGTCTTTCTGTTTCTGCAAATGTCCTTTTCCTTTTGGTTCATCATTACCTTGATCGTGCAAATGGCGACTACAATAAGGCTAGGCAAAGGATGGAAGGTGTGATAAACCTGTACAGGCAAAACGCTGGCCTGGTGGACAATCAAAGTGCCTTCACTTGGTACGTCTTTTCCATCCTGAATTGTGGCCTAATAGCCAGTTCGCAAGGAGATATACACCTTGCAAGGCGGTACGTTGCGGACTTGGATCGCTTGGAGGCTCCGGGCCGGGACGAATCAGTATTGGTTCGGCAAAGGGCAATTCAGCTGCGGTCGGTGATTCTATGCGATGCTTTACACGAAGAACCAAATTTTCAGGAAGCCGACACAATTGCGGCAATCTTTCAGGAAATCAGGGAATATATGGAAATGAGGGTAATCGTTGAGCTGTCTTATATGATGGCGAAATTCTATATTGGGTCGGGATCATATGCAAAGGCAAAACACTGGATAGGCCAATCCAGGGAGAAGCTCGAATTCCAAATTCGAGCCGACCTCCAGCTAGCTTGCCGGTATTTTGAATTGATGATCTTTGCAGATCAAGAGGACCTGGATTCGATTGAAAAAGCGGCAATATCAACCGGGAGGTACGCCAGAAAAACGAACCAATACGGTGACTTTGACCAAAGATTGCTTGACTTTTTTCGCGACTATCCACTGATTATGACCGAAACTGATCTGAAGCAAGCATTTACTGCATTGAATAATACGACCCTAGCAGCCTCAAAACGAAGCACGCCAATCTATCACACCGTCATCCTAGAGGTCGTATGTGCCTGGACAGAGGCTCGGCTTAAAGGTGGAACCATCAGGAAGTATCTCAATGCCAAATAATCAAAAATCAGCCATTACGCCATCCCATTTCCGCCAAACTCAATTCGGTATGTTTTTATCCCGATACAGCTAATCGTACATTCGCAGCTATGGTATTTTTGCATCCATTGTCCCAGGGGCATCGAAATTCCGTGGTCGGACTGGAATATTGGCCTTGCCTTCTCGAGAATGTTTAGGACAAGCGGGACCGGCAATTGACCGTTGCCGAT
>JBFGVE010000282.1:0-2150 GCA_041565275.1 Bacteroidia bacterium | reverse complement strand
CTACTCCGCCCGACTACGGCCTCAAAGGCCGTGAGTTGAAGGACTACATCCTTTCGGCCTATGCTGCGCTGAACCTTCCCACGCCCATCTTTGTTGCCGGAAAGAGTGGAAAAGTACCTTATGGGCAGATCAAAAAGTACTTCCGGCAGTTTGACGACAGCACCACCATACCGCCCCCTCCGGGGCATGTCGAAGACCTCCAGTTCTTCTACCACCCCGATCACCTGGGAAGTTCCAGCTACATCACCGACGCATCGGGAGAAGTCTTCCAACACATGGAGTATTTTCCATTTGGAGAGACCTTTGTGGAGGAGCGCAATGCAGCGGATTACACCCGCTATCTCTTCAATGGCAAGGAACTGGATGAAGAGACGGGTTTCTACTACTACGGGGCCAGGTACTACGATCCGAAAGTGAGTGTGTGGTTGAGTGTGGATCCGATGGCGGATGAGCGAGAAGGGTTATCACCATACAACTTCGTAAGTAATAATCCAGTTAGTAGAGTTGACCCTACAGGAGCTTTGGATGAACCAGTATATGGTTCAGACGGAAGATATCGTGGAGATACGAAAGAAGGTTTTACAGGAGAAGTACTGATTTACGATGGGACTGCTGATTTTAGTAAGATGAGCAAAAGTGAGCTCCTATCAACCAAAGGAGCTGATACTTATGATTGTCAGAGAAGTAATTTAACGGGAGATGCTAAGTCCAATATTTGGACTCACGTTGCCTCGAAAATGCAAGGGACCAAAATTTTTGATCAAACCTTTTCTTTATCTACCTTAAGTGATGGAAAAATCTCATATTCTTCTACAGATCCAGGAGGTTGGAATTCTAGAATTACGGAAAAGACAATCACAGGAACGGATAGGTATCGGTATGAAACTACTGTAGAAAATATTCAATCCTCATTAGTTGTTCATGAATGGTATTCCCATATCCAAAAGAAAGTTGGGAGCTATGCAGGGAATCATAGATTGGCTTTTGAAAATGTGATAAACTACAAATCTCTTTGGAATAAGACAACGGACTCATTCAGAAGGCATAATGTAAGACTGTTACAGTATTATACAAAAAAAGAAACTGGCAAAGGTGTTATAGCTCCGTATTTGAATATCTACAATAAATATAAAGGAGAGTGATAGTCATGTTAAGGTGGATGTCTTTTATTATTGTATTCTTGTTTTGTTCTTGCGGCCAAGCACAGAAAGAGAGCGTTCTGACGGAATTAAGTAAGATAAAATCTAACAACATAAAATTTAAAGATTGTGATCGAGTAGTTATTCGATATTGGAGAAGTTCCGATGCAAATGATTACGGATTTGAATATTCAAACGGCCTAGTTAAAATTAGTAGGAATGAAAAACCTATTGGTCGGGTTGAAAATGGGGATGGTATTGTGAGCGAACTAGCTGAATTGATCAACGTTATCTATTTTGAACAGAATTATGCAATTGAAATAGGTAGAGATAAATTGAATGGCCCCATCATTACAGATTATTCGGAAATTAATGTTTTAGGTTTTCGCAAAAACTCGAGGCTATTTAAGATTAGTACTTCTATTGGCGAGGAAGAATACAATATCAAATATTCTACTCAGTTTAAAAGGTTAATTAAGCTATTGAATGATTTATTAGTAGATCAGTAATGGTGAACCTGTTTGTTATACCCCCGTAATACTCCCCGAAAATTGGACTAATGGTTAAGTTGAAAATAAGTTTTATGATACCCGATATGAATGAAGAGAATCAGGAGAAAATTCAGTCCAAAGTTCAAGGCCAAAGTGGCCATTGGATCTCTCAAGGAGCGTGAGACCTTCAGCGAGTTGGTCAAACGTTTCGAGTTGCATCCCAACCAGATCTCCCATATGACAAGTTCGAAGACCGGGTATACCTCCGCTATGGCAATGGTACCGAGACCGGATATACATATGATCCTGCCCGCAGGAGGCTCACCCACATGCATGCTGCTACAGCCACCGGGAGGCCGATGATGGACAACAGCTACAGCTATGACGGTGTGAACAATATCCTTGCCCTGGACAATGCCGCTCCTGTACCCGTAAACCCTTTTTTGGGCGGTTCATGTAGCAGCACCTTCACCTATGACGACCTCTACCGTTTGACCGGCGCCGGGGGCCTGTTCCGTGG
>JBFGVE010000281.1:0-2158 GCA_041565275.1 Bacteroidia bacterium | reverse complement strand
GGGTCGGGTACGACAGGGAACTACAGCATTTATGCCAGCCCCTACCTGGTAGCCGGGAGAGCAAAGTACACCAAGCACTTCTTTATCGAGGGACAGCGGATTGTGAGCAAGCTTGGTGCTTCGGGTACGCATTTTGACCATGGCAACCAGGCTGGGAACACCATGGGGAATGGGAATGGCAACAACGGCAACGGAAACAATGGGAATGTGAACAACAACACTCCGCCCGACTACGGCCTCAAAGGCCGTGAACTAAAGGACTACATCCTCTCGGCCTATGCTGCATTGAACCTTCCCACGCCCATCTTTGTTGCCGGAAAGAGCGGCAAGGTACCCTACGGGCAGATCAAAAAGTATTTCCGGCAGTTTGACGACAGCACAACGGTCCCGCCCCCTCCGGGGCATGTCGAAGACCTCCAGTTCTTCTACCACCCCGATCACCTGGGAAGTTCCAGCTATATCACCGACGCCTCGGGAGAAGTCCTCCAGCACATGGAGTATTTTCCTTTCGGGGAGACCTTTGTGGAGGAGCGTAATGCAGCGGATTATACCCGATATCTCTTCAACGGGAAGGAACTGGATGAGGAAACGGGGTTTTACTACTACGGGGCTAGGTACTATGACCCCAAGGTGAGGGTGTGGTTGAGTGTCGATCCGCTGGCGGATAAAAACAATTATGAAAGTCCCTATGCATATGTACATAATAGTCCACTGATATACGTCGACCCGGATGGACGTGATGGGATTTTGATAGTTTTCCCAGATTATAAAGTAAATACGGAAACATTTTTAGGGAAAATGTCTCTGGGCCATGCTGGGGTTCTTCTCATTGACAACAAAACTGGGTATACCAAATACTACGAATATGGACGTTATTACACTGATGATGGTACAAAAGGGAGAGTACGATCGTCAGATGTTGATAAGCGGTTAAGTGTACCGAATGTCGTCATTGATTCTGAAACTGGAAAACCGACTCAAAAATCTTTGAACAAAGTTCTCGGCTATCTCTCAGAGATATCCGGCCAAAAGGGACGAATTGAGGGTGCTTACGTGGAAGGAGATTTTAAGGTAATGAATGACTATGCACAGGGAAAGATGAAAGAAAGCAATCAAAAGTTCGAAGAATATGATAAAAACAGAAAGCCCTATTCCATCACCAATAATAACTGTGGAACATTCGGTATGGATGTTTTAGATCAGGATCCGGCCGTACATGAGAAGAGACCCTGGATTCTGGACCCTCGTCCAGCCAGTATAATAAATGAATACCAAGACGAATTCCCTAAAATTCGATATGATCCCAAAAGTAATACGACTACTTCTGATAAGCTCCTCAAGGCTGGAGAATAACTAAAACATCATGAAAAAAATATTCTGGATAATCTCTGCTATAATTATAGTTGTGGTACTTGTGTTATTGAATTTCGAGTGGATATTCTATCGGCCATGTCCCCCTCCTGAAATGCCAAAGGATGTTCCTGGTAATGCTGTTTGGAAAGGAGCATGTGATGGTGGAATTTGGATGGAACTGGTGTCTTTAGATTCAGAAATAGTCAGATTCAGGATCTACCGAGACTGGGATGGAGAATTGATTCTGGACGCAGACTTTAAGTACGAGGATTGCAAGAACTTTCATCTGACAGAATCAGACTGGGCAGATAAGGTAGCATATTTTGAAAATGAGATTACATTTTATAGAAGTTCTGAGATATTTTACGATCCTTCAAATCCCAGTCGCCGATGCAGATTAGAGCCTATTTTCCCAGCATATGGGGGGTCATTGTTAGATATTCTTAGGGAAAGTAAAGACCGTGACTAAAGCTAATGGTCAAGTCACTGGTAATTTCGCGAAAAGCACATCCAACATTAATTGGTTGTTTGTCACCTGGAACCGCCTGACCGGCATGACCTATCCCGACGGGGAGGAGCTCAGCTACAGCTACAACCTTGGCGGCAAGCTCCACGACATGCAGGGAGAGAAGGACGGACAGAGCTACCGCTACCTGGACCAGCTTGGCTATGACAAATTCGAAGACCGGGTATACCTCCGCTATGGCAACGGCACAGAGACCAGTTACAGCTATGATCCTGCCCGCAGGAGGCTCACCCATATGCATGCAGCTACAGCCACCGGGAGGCCGATGATGGACAACAG
>JBFGVE010000280.1:0-2167 GCA_041565275.1 Bacteroidia bacterium | reverse complement strand
CCTCCTCTGAGTTATGATACTGATGATGATGATGACGATGACGACACTGATGCTGTCTCTCCTCCTGTTGCTCCAGTAGGGAGGAATGTGAATGTGCAGGCAATGGTGCCGGCAGCAACAGCAGCTCGAGCCGCACCAGCAAGAGTCCACTTTGAAACAACGAAGCTCCCGCTGTCAGTAAGAAAATTAAATACTTTTTATAACCCAGTCATAGCAGACCATCGACAGTTCACCAATGAAATGAAGCAGGACGATGAAGTACAACCAGATCAAGTCAATGAACAAGACGATAACCTACTCGTCATGGCGGCTCTGTCATCCGATCCAGGAGAACCTTCGACACTTCAAGAAGCCATCGAGGGACCCGATAGAGACAAATGGATTCCCTCAGTACGGGACGAAATACAAAACTTTCTAAACAGAGACGCTTGGAAGAAGGTATCCATGGATCATGTGCGCTCAGAAAACATGAAGCCAGTCGGAACAAAAACTGTCTTCAAAATCAAAGACGAACAAGATGACACTAAACGGTACAAAAGCCGCATTGTCACCCAAGGCTACGCAATGATACCAGAAAAGGACTACACGGAGTCTTTCAGCCCGGTGGCTACAGATACTACGGTTCGTTTCATCATGGGAATATCGCTTTTCATCATGAACCAGCGTGTGTGGACCCCAACGAAGATACAGAAGTCAAGAGACAAGATTGATTTTTCAAAATTTCAGGATGGACGCCTACCTTTTTGCAATGATTGGATATTGGAAGTATTCGATGTGGAGGCTGCATTTCTTAATGCAGATCCTGGAGTTGACATGTATATCAAGGTACCGGAAGCGATGGTGAAGTTAGGAATGATGATGAAGGAAGAGGCAGAAGAATCGGCATTCCTTTTGAAGAAGTCGATGTATGGGAACGTCGACGCAGCACTGAGATTTTTCCTTACTTTCAAGAAGATTGTGTTGCACATTGGGCTACAGCAAAGCAAGTCGGACCCATGTCTATTCTTCAAGTTGGATGATAAAGGTTTTCTGGTGCTACTTCTAGGAACCCATGTTGATGACACATTAATTGGTGGAAGGAAAGATTTTGTTCACGGATTCATGGCAACGTTTGAACAATCACTCAAGATTGAAAGGCTGGGACCACTGAAGAAGCATCTGGGCGTATGGTGGCGATGGAAGCGGGAAAATGGAACAATCTCCCTGGAAGGCTCAAGGGATCAGATGACAGATTCAATAGTAACGCAATTCGAGCACACTATGGAAAGGGCAGCAAAGGAAGCACCAACGCCAGGTTATCCTGGAAGAATTTTGGAAAGAAATGAGTCCGAGGAGGAAATGAAAGCGACGGAATACCGATCTATAGTCGGGAAGATATCGTATTATCAATCAAAAATGTTGCCAACAATCGCGAATGCAACTAGGGAACTGTCTGGACACTTCGCTAACCCTGGAGTGGATCAATGGAAGGCGCTTGAGAGGCTTGTCGGTTTTCTAAAGAAGAAGCCAACGATAACGTTGACACTCCGCCCTCCAGAAGAGATTCGAGGAATCCACGTTTGCGACGCGAATTACGCTCAGTGTCCGTATACAAGAAAGTCCGTATCGGGAGGCAGAGATACACTGGGTGGTATGTTGTTGGATTGGAGTTCCAAGAAACAGCCGATTGTGGCGATGTCATCGTGCGAGAGCGAGTTAATATCCTACACAGAACGTGCACAATCAGCTCGGTTTCTTCAGCATTTGATTGAAGAGGTAACAGGCACTTTGAAAACATTGGTGATATTCGAAGATAATGCAGGGTGTATATTTTTGTTAAGAAACAATAAAACAGGAACTCGTACAAAACACATCGCAACTCGATATTTCTTTGGCAGAGAACTGTACAACGAAGGTTTGGTAATGCCTTATTTTGTGAGCTCCGAAGAGAATTATGCAGACGGATTGACTAAAAATCAATCGGAGAACCTTTTTCGTGCACATGAAAAGATACTGATGACTGGAATTCTCCCCTATCGGAGGGAGGATGTCAAGAATGCCTTGGAATCCCGTACAAAAGCTAAGGACGGGACTGCGTTCGGTTTGCCAAGTCCGAAAACTAATAGCGAACCGGGATTCAAGTAAGAAGAAATCCGATTGGGTCGAATGGATCTTTGGATCTTTTTGG
>JBFGVE010000279.1:0-2181 GCA_041565275.1 Bacteroidia bacterium | reverse complement strand
GGAAAAGAGCATCCCACAACTGCGGTTCGCTATTCCAATCTGGCTACGGTGCTTCAAGACTTGGGAGAGTATGGCCGAGCAAAAGATCTGTTGGAAAAAGCAAAGGCCTCAGATGAGAAGAACTTCGGAGAGGAGCATCCCAAAACTGCGGTTCGCTATTCCAATCTGGCTACGGTGCTTCATGACTTGGGAGAGTATGGCCGAGCAAAAGACTTGTTGGAAAAAGCGGTGGACATATTTCATAGAACATTGCCAGAAGGCCATCCCTATATCGACCAAGCCAAAAGTAATCTTTCATCAGTATTGGTGCATATCCCCCCTAAAGATTGAGTTACATTCCCGACTCAAAAAGACCTTAAAATATCTCCACTGAGAGAGTTGTAGATTCCGGGCAGAATGTATTTCTGGTGCGCATCCCACAGGGGATGCACTATGCACCGTGTTGTGGTGTCGTTATTATTTCTTTTCTCAATTTGATTATGTCCGAAATGTGCGTCCAGATAACAATTGGAACTACTGTAGCTGGTAGGAGAACAAAAGGGAAATAATTTATTCCGCGATTAGGTTGTTCAAACGCAAATTGTTGAAATGGTAGCTCTGCTGATAGAATACCATTTACCAGGATAAAAAGTACAAAACCCAAACCCACAATATTCCATAGCACTAAAACCCGTTTATTTACTTTATTTTTGATGAATAGCCAGCCCATTATCGGAGCCGTTATACCCAACATAATATCATAATTCCTACCCTCAAATGTCATTAGTTCAGGAATCATATTATGTGTGAAAAGGCCAAACAAAACAATTTCGACTGGTAACCGAACTAAATGCAAAAAAGTACTGACTTTCGTATTCCTTTTTTCAAAAGTCCATTTTTGCTGTTTTGGCAGTAATCCATATATAATCAGGACTGTCGCTGGAATTAATACCAAACCAAATCTTGGTGGAATTGAATCAGTGGTCTGGTAGAAGCCAATATATGCCAGGACGGATTGTACAATTGACCAAAGAACAATCAAAAGAGTCACTCTTTTTGGTTTTCCATTCGAATAATGAAAAAGACCTATAGTCAACACACAAGCGACTGTAAAAAGTAACTCAATCCAAATGGATAGATTTTCTATCATTTATTTTGTTTTCAGACCAATAACAGCTGAATTTAAAGTTTTTCCACTTAATAAATACTTCGTCACCTGATAGAGATACACATACCATAGGTGAACCAACAGTAAAATGTTGATTGGAAAACAACCTCCCGATGCAACGGTTTCCCCACGTCATGGGTGTAGCTATTGTCCATCATCGGCCTCCCTGTAGCAGTAGCTGTATGCATGTGGGTCAGCCGCCAGCGGGCAGGATCATATGAATATTCGGTCTCTGTGCCGTTGCCATAGCGGAGGTATACCCGGCCTTCAAACTTGTCATATGGGAAATCTGGTTAGGATGCAACTCGAAACGTTTGGCCAACTCGCTGAGGGTCTTATGCTCCTTGAGAGTTTAAGTGGTCACTTTGGGCTTGAATTTTGAACTGAATTTTCTCCCGATTTTCTTCATCGGGTGTTATACAACTTATTTTCAACTTAACCGATGGTTTGATGATTGGGGAGTACTACAGTTTTGACCACCGCTTGGAGAAGTGCGGGTTTTACTTGGTTCTAACTTGGTTACTGCCGGGTTTTACTGTGAACGCAATCTGGTGATACCCGGAACTGTACCAGGATTTTACTTTTGACTCCGACTGGGATGCACTCCGGACTTCAGCCGGATTTTACTGTAGCTACACAAGGCTGTACTTCGGAAATAAATGAATTGTACTGTGCTTCCAATCGGATTGTGTTCTTCCTAGAACTGGGATGTAGGCTGACCATTACCTGGGCGTATCCTGACTGCAATCAGATTGTATTCTGTACTAAACCGGGATGTACTCCTGACCATTACCGTGGTGTGTCCCGGACACAGCTGGGATGTATTCCGGCCATTACCGGGGTGTATTCTAAACACAATTGGATTGTATCCTGTACTAAACCGGGATGTATTGCTGACCGTTACTGTGATTGAAATCTGAATACAGCCAAATTGTACGCTGGACATAATCGAATTGTATTCCGCAACCAGTCGGATTGTGCACTGAACACAGCCAAATTATACGCTGGAAATAATCAGGCTGTACATTTAATCG
>JBFGVE010000278.1:0-2183 GCA_041565275.1 Bacteroidia bacterium | reverse complement strand
TAAAGATACCAGTTCCATCCAGGATCCACCATCACATCCTCCTTTCCATACAGCATTGCCGGGAACATCTTTTGGAATTTCAGGAGGGGGACATGGTCTATTAAGTAACCACTCAAAGATTAATAACACGAGCACCACAACTAAAACTATAGCAGAAGTTATCCAGAGTATTTTTTTCATGATGTTTTAGTTATTCTCCAGCCTTGAAGAGCTTGTCGGAGGTAGTCGTATTACTTTGAGGATCATATCTAATTTTAGGGAAATCGTCCTGATATTCGTCTATGATACTGGATGGACGAGGGTCCAGAATCCAGGGTCTCTTCTCATGTACGGCCGGATCCTGATCCAAAACATCCATTCCAAATGTTCCGCAGTTATTATTAGATATAGAATAGGGTCTTCTGTTTTTATCATACTCCTTGAAATCATCATTGCTTTCTTTCATCTTTTCCTGTGCATAGTCGTTCATTACCTTAAAATTTCCTTCCACGTAAGCACCTTCAATTCGGCCCTTTTGGCCGGATATTTTGGATAAATGACTAAGAACCTTGTTCAAAGATTTTTGAGTTGGCTTTCCGGTTTCAGGATCAATGACCACATTTGGAATTCCTAATTTTTCATCAACATCCGACGACCGGACTCTCCCTGATGATCCATCCCCAGTATCATAACGCCCATATTCATAGTATTTGGTAAGCCCGGTTTCGTTGTCAATGAGAAGAACAATAGAAGTATCAATAAAAACCGTGGCATCTACTTTATCTTTAGTTGCTCCACCCACACATTAGATTTCCCTGCGTAATGGTCTTTTATTCTATCTTCTACGTGTTCAGCCTCCCAGACAGCTGCAGATTCCAACCCCTCACAAGCCTCCCTTGTTGATGGAATAATTTCACCCGTATTAGGGTTGTAAAGCTCAAAATTTTGAGGGTTTAATGAGTCCTGAATAAACTGGTATGGTTCTGATTGTAAGTCTTCCCTAATATCAAGTTTACCTACTTGCAGCCATTTACCTTGTGTAATTACATCATTGTAAACAGCTACAGTAAAAAGTACTGGTGTATCCAACAATACTGAATAATCTTTAAGTGGGGTCTCGCTTTGTAAATCAAAAAATGCACATCCCTTCGATTTGATAATTTGAGCGTAATAATACTTGTCTTCAATATTTATTTCAAGTATTGCCCCCGGTGTAACTCTTTGTCTTTTTGCCATTTTGCTATAAATTAGATACTATCGTCTAGTTCCAAATTCTTTTTCAGCAGCTTTCTTGTATTGTCCTGCCTTTTTGTTGGCTGTGCCTACTCCATTGATAGCGTTTCCTGATGAACCACCTTGAGATTTTGCCCTGCCATTTGCATCAATTAGCTGTTGCTCTCTCCCTCTAATTGCATCCTTATTTGTTGATGACTTATCAAGTTTTGCGGGCCCAAATCCCTTTTCGTTCATATGGTGATTCTTATCTCTGGCTTGTACATTCTCTCTTGGAGATTTAGTACCACTCGTTCGACCAGAATAAACTTCACCAGTTTTTGGATTGGTTTTCTTATAGGTTTGATAAGTCTTTTTAGCATCGGTTGTCTTATCCACCGCCTTTCTTACATCATTTGCTTTGTCAGCAGCTTTTGCAGTTTTAGCAGATGCCCTTATGGCTAATCCTGCTCCTGTTGCCATCGGAACAAAAACTGATGTCAAGTCTGCTCCCAAAGCTGCTACAGAAACAGGATCAACCTCTCCGGTAGTTACATAGTCGTATGCGATTTCTCCCACATCATAAATTGCAAATCCAATATCCACAAATGCATCTATGAAGGGACAGAAAGGGCATCTGCCATCAGGATCGGTTAAGGTTAACGGATTATTCCAAGCGTAAGCATAAGGGGTTTTATCCATTTGATTCGGATGATCCATAAGCGGATCCACACTCAACCATACACTTACTTTCGGATCGTAGTACCTGGCTCCGTAGTAGTAGAACCCCGTCTCCTCGTCCAGTTCCTTCCCGTTGAAGAGATAGCGGGTGTAATCCGCTGCATTGCGCTCCTCCACAAAGGTCTCTCCAAATGGAAAATACTCCATGTGCTGGAAGACTTCTCCCGAGGCGTCGGTGATGTAGCTGGAACTTCCCAGGTGATCAGGGTGGTAGAAGAACTGCAGGTCTTCGACATGCCCCGGAGGGGGCG
>JBFGVE010000277.1:0-2206 GCA_041565275.1 Bacteroidia bacterium | reverse complement strand
GTCGATAATAACTCCCGGTACCTGAGAAAGCTGGATCACGCCATTACCGCCAATGCCCTCACAACTTTAGACCGCGATGGAAGGGCAGCGATCATCGTTGGTGGACACTCACAGTTTGATAGAGCCGGCAGGATCAAGGGAAGAGACGATAGAGCTTTTATGGTTCACCTTTTCCATAACTACGAAGTCATTTCAGTCCTTCAGCTTGCCAAGGGATTTCTTCGCAAAATGGGTACTGACTTCTGGGTCCGAATTATCCTGATTCGTGGGAAAAAAGCTACACCAAAACTCCCACCTCTGTTTGGCAAAGGAGTATTTCATCAAGTCAACGACTACAACACACTTTTGGAAGCTGTTTTAGCAGCTAAAAATATTGCAGATAATATGGACCGACACAGCAAAAAACGCAAGAGATTAAGGTTGAGGGCAGAATCGGTAAAGATCAAGCTCGATCTTATGGATGTCATCGGAGCACCCTATCGCCCGAGGGCGAATGTCTGTAATTCGTTGAACGTGCAGACGCCGGACAGCATGGACTTTGAGGTCCATCAAGCCCTTGATATGGTTGAGCGCGAAGTAGGTCCACTGGAAGAATATGTCCGGAAGAAGCTTGGATACAGGACAAAAAATGACCTGTGCAAAGCCCTCAGCGCGGAACAGGTTGATGCAGTGGCACTGGCCATCTACAACATCGAAGAACGCAACCAGGGCCTCATCATTGCAGACCAAACTGGTATTGGAAAAGGAAGGGTAGCAGCCAGCATGATACGGTATGGAGTCCAACAAGGCATGAAGCCGGTTATGATCACTGAGAAGCCCAACCTATTCTCTGATCTTTACCGTGACCTGCTGGCCATTGGATCAAAAAACCTCAAACCATTTATCATTAACAAGAAAGGATCAAACACCCATATCAAAGATCCCAGTGGTAAAATCGTCCATACAGCTCCAATACCTTCATTGCAAGATGATATCATTGCTTCTAGGGAGCTTCCGGATGAATACGATTTCGTCCTGGCCACTTATAGTCAATTCAATGATCCAGAAAAAAAGCCACGCAAGCCATGGTTCCTCAGTAAGGTGGCAAGTAAAGGGATAATGGTATTGGATGAATCACACAATGCAAGCGGATCATCCAATACCGGTGAGTTCTTGCTAGAGGTGGTGAACATGACCGCTGGCACAGTATTTCTCAGTGCAACATTTGCCAAGAGACCCGATAATATGCCACTGTATGCCGCAAAGACTGCCATGCAGGATGCTTTATTAGACAATGACTCCCTTGTCAAAAGCATCAAAAATGGAGGAGTAGCCCTTCAGGAGGTACTCAGCTCTCAGCTGGTTGCAGAAGGACAGCTCATCCGCAGAGAGAGGACTTACGAAGGGATAGAGGTGAACTACATTACCCTTGACAGCAAAGTCGGTGAATACGGCTTGCCGGACCTGTCAGCTGAACACAGGCTTGCTTTTGATACGGTCACTTCGGTCATGAGGGATATCGTGAAGTTTGAAATGAAATACATGGTGCCCCTCTTGGACAAGATGGACAGGTATGCGGCCAAAAATTATGAGGAAGTAAAGGAAAGGCAAGGTGCCCAATCCTTGGGGATCGATAACGAGCCCTATTTTAGTAAGATTTTCCAGGTTATCAATCAGTTGCTCTTCAGCATCAAGGCTGAAGCAACTGTAATCCAAACGATCAAACGGTTAGAGGCCGGGATGGCACCTGTGATCGCCTTTTCCTCGACCATGGGTTCTTTCCTTGAACAACTGGAAAACACCTCAGGCAAAACCGCCAAAATAGATGATATGGTCCACTGTGACTTTGCATCCGTCCTGAAAAAAGGGCTTGAAGGTACATTGCGTTATTCCATCGTTGATTCCCTTGGAAAGCGCCGTAAAAAGATGATTGAGCCCAACAATTTGCCGGAGGAGGCCAAAAGCTTTTATAAAATGGTGTCCAACAAGATACGCACCATAGCAAGTGGCCTTTTGATCAGTCCCATAGATCTGATCGTCCAAAGGCTGGAAGAGGCGGGTTATTCAGTTGCCGAAGTGACCGGAAGAACAAAGAAAATTCAAATTGACCTGCAAAGCCTGGACAGCAGTGGCACGGTAAGTGAATCCGGTGAGTTCATCAACCAGTCGATCTGGGGCACCCTCCAGACGCGCAAGAAGGTAAATGTAGCTGATGCTTTTCGGAAGT
>JBFGVE010000276.1:0-2214 GCA_041565275.1 Bacteroidia bacterium | reverse complement strand
GATAATAGGGTCTCAATTTCATCTGGATCTGAAGAAGAACCAACAGTACGAAGCACCCGATATCGACCATCAGACTTATCGATGATCTGAATGCTAATACTCCCACTTTGGTTCTTCTTTTTTCGTATAAACACCCATAAAGATAAAACGGGACACCCAAAATGAGAAAATAAAAAAGCATAATTAATTACCAGTCAGCAAATTAGGTGTTATGGGACACCGACTTGAGGGGAGCGTGACGAAAACAGGAATGAAAGCTTCGCGGCTTGACAATATCAAACTCGTAGTAGGTCACGGTTGAAACCTGATTTTCATCATTAAAGACAAGATTGAGATAATTTCTAGAATCAGATTTCTTTGAGCTTGGATCGATAATGTAATTCCATTCTAGCCCTGAGCTTGATTTTATCGAATCAGGGTCACCCAGAAGAGAAAGAATTTGGTCTGGAGATTTTTTCAAAATACAATTCTCGATATCTGGCAAACTCAGTGTTTTCCCCACAATATCTCTCGTTTTTGAATCACCTTCATTCCACAGAGATCTGATATGAACCAAAGTTTTAGAGCAGTCGACTGTAATACTTGGAAGAGTTATATTTTCTGATTCTGGACACAAAGCATCGGGATTCAAGGAAACAACAGGGTTATTCTCAATACAAAGGCTTTGTGATTTACTTCGGGATATTTTCCCGAATTTCGTATATGTCGCGCCCGGGCTGACACAAGATGGTGTCAAACTAAGAGTGAACATTGAAGCAATTGTAAGCCAAAGGAAGTTATTCATCTTTACTTTTTTTCGGAATATCACCCCCTAACCCATATTTGTCCAGTAGCTTGCCGTCATAAGAAAAGCAATAGATCGTCGGAAACGTACCAAAACCAAGCAGGATCTGGTGGCGTTGGGTATCCAGCGTCATGAATGACTCGGATAGGTACCGCTACCTAAGCGAAGGAGTATGCCGCGATTGAGAAAACAGCCCTGAAAAGATCGGCTCATGGTGAAACAGTCCTCTCCTTTTTCAGCATTGTAACAATGTCTTCTTCACACACATCCTTGTAGATCTTCAGGATGATATTTTTTTCATCCGCGATGAATAAGAAACTGGTGCTGAGGCGATCACTGTCAATGTCCAACCCATAGAGGTTTGCAATCTTCAGATCAGACCCAATTACCAAGTCAGCATTGTATTCTGAAGCCATTTCACCCAACCCTTTATGTAGAATCTCCTTGTTTGCTAAAAACCCAGAGGAGAGATGATTGCTTTTAAAAAAAATAAACAGCCTTCGCTGCTTTAAATCTCTTGGTGAGATACGTGTTCCTTCTGGTGTGTAAGCTGTAAAATCTGGCAACAAACTGCCAACTCTTAAGGCATTAACGTGGGTTAATTCCTGATATCCTATACACTTTTCATCTTTGTAACCACCAACTTCACACGACATAAGGGTAAAAAAGAGAATGTAATGGGCAATCTTCTTCATTGGTCAATGACATTTACTGTTCCTACACTATCAAACCCTTTCCTAGATACTATGAGATGCTTGTAAATCATCCCATCTGTGAGTATCTCTTACTGTTATACAGCCAAGAGAACCTCGCCCGCAGTGCAAAAACCGATCACCGGAATGACAACTCTAAACCATGTTTTGGCATATCTTGCTTGCCCCGTATGATGATTTCTATAACTCATTGTGTCGATTTTTATTTCGCTAGCTGGCGCCTACTAACTTGTGAATGGGAGCAACTTTCATTGCACGGGTTTTCATAGCCAACTTGCTTATTAATTTTCAATACTTTGGACAAGGTACGCATCCCTCAACCCGAATTCCATTAAGTTATGAAAATTGGGGTGATTTAATATAAACTCGGGGTCGATTTCTACCTTCGAAATAATTCGGTTTGAGCACATTAAAATGCGGTACCGGGGCAGGGCAGCCTAAGGGGTATTTACTGATACAGGAATTAACTTACCATTGAAGAATTTATTCCCGTTCATGCAAAAATCCGCAATGAACTTAGCCATTTCCGTGCTGGTCACAGGAGCCTTATAACCGGGAAATGCCTCTCTTAACATTTTGGTGTCAACAGCTCCTAAACACAGGCAGTTGCAAGATATATTTTCGTCTTTTAACTCTTCTGCAAGGCATTCGGTCATCGTAGCCAGAGCTGCCTTACTTGCACTATAAGCAGATAGTCCCGGGAATTTAACGGTTCCT
>JBFGVE010000275.1:0-2230 GCA_041565275.1 Bacteroidia bacterium | reverse complement strand
GTAGTCCTTTGTTCCCTTTTTTGAAGACAT
This sequence comes from Bacteroidia bacterium, assembly GCA_041565275.1. GTDB lineage: Bacteria > Bacteroidota > Bacteroidia > J057 > JADKCL01 > CAWUKT01. Next base: position 2,200 of record JBFGVE010000275.1, on the reverse strand, counting down.
CACTGTATTTGGAAAAATCTTCGTAGGCTACTTTCTCTCCATTTATAACTACATAAGCAACTCTGCCGAATTGGGTCCCCAAGTCAATTGACGGCCCCAGCCTTACGTTGAGGTCAGATCTCCCCTTGAGGAAGTTGTATTGGTACCCTACCGAACCTTGAAACATCTGGTAGTTCACATACAAATCAAGAGTGCCTGCTGATGATCCATGATGCCCCTCATAGTAAAATGCATATGCCGGGGACGAGAGCCCTTTGATCCTAAAAAAAGAGATACTTGCAGTTAAATTATGACGCTCGCCGGTCCGAATATACTTTCCTGAAACTTTGGGAGTCAAAAAAGAGGATTTTTGCCCCCCCCCCGTAATGCTTTAATGATCCTTGATCAATGGAATAGTTATGGAGAAGAGACCTTTGCCCGCCTATGTATACCTCCACTGCATGTTGGCCTTTAATGCGGGTCAGGCCAAAGCTTACAAGAAGGCAAAAGACAGTAATACGTAAAATAGACTTGATCATGGGCATGGGGATATTATCAATAAATTCACTTCACCTGCACCGGATGGCTTAATCTCTACCCCGTCGTAGAGCAGTATCTCCTGTGAAGCTTTTAGGTTTAAATCATCATCCTGGGTCACTTGACTGGTGACCGGGTCCGAATAGGTATGGGGGGTGAAGAGAGTTGTGTTGCAGCCACCTCCTATGTGGATACGTCGTCTTATATCCTGCTGGTAGAGGAATTGATTGAAGTTGCATTCGAACAAATTTTTACCGCAAAATTGTAAGAGGCTATCCTTGCACAATCCTTCGGCAGACAAGAGGACTTCTGCTCCCAGGGGTATTTCAAGATCCCCATGCAGGTCTAGTCCTTCCCCGGCTCGAAGGAAGATTTGATTTGCCCCGGTGTTGTTTTGAGCCTGCAAGCAACCGATGGCAATATTTTTATAGACCCTTTCGAGGTGACTTTGAAAGTCGTACTGACAGGTATTGATCTCTTCTGAACAAAGTGTTTTGTGCCTCCAGTACCGTACATAATCAACTTCCATCCGCGATCCGCTCATATCGGGAATGTCATTGAGTTCTCCACCTGCTGCTCCGATCGAAAACTTAACCTCCATTTTTACCGGTTCGTTTGCAACTGGTTTTGTGGTGCGAACCACTCTGTCATCCACGTAAATAATGATCTTATCCGGAGACCACTCACAGGCATAGGTGTGCCATTTTGAATAATCAGCGATGGGATGCAGGCGGGCATTGTCCCCAATGGCCCCGGGGCCGGCGTCTGCACCGTGGATGTTCGAAGACATGAGAAAATTATCATGAACTTCTGACTTCTGCGGATTAGCTTCGAGGTGATCTTCCATATCCTGATCTTGCAAGTTCCCGGGGAAGTTTCTTAGTTTTTTTCCAGGAAGCATTTCAAAGATGTCGATCTCGCTGATAACATGGTAGAGGTTTCCATTGATATCCTCTTTTTCTTCACTTCCGTAAAGCCAGAATGCAATGTTTGAGTTGAGACTGTACTCCGGGATCCTGATCCTGGCCTCTATGTAACCGTAATCTTCAGCCATGGTCGGGGCAGTGATGTATGCACCCGAAGCTTTGTACCTAAACGGATCTCCGGTATTTTGCTGGGACACTCCTTGTTGGGTGCACCCGTAAAGGTTCACGTTGTTCGCAGGATCACCACCAACATAGACACTGGTCGGGTGACAGCCAATTTCCTGTACTTCTGACTTCAGCACCAGAGACCCTCTGTCGGTATGAACGTTGTTTATTGTGGTATCATTCTCAACCCAATGGATATTCAGGCTTGTATCAGTTACACCGTTGTCCGGGTAGGTATCACCGTTGGCGTCATAGTAATTGGGATTCATAACCCACCACTTGAATAAAGAATTGACAGCGAATATGGTGTCATAAGCAATTTGCTTATCATTAGCTCCTGCAAGCCAAACGTGGGGGTTAGGCAGCCAACTGGCATTCCATACACCTATGTCTGGCACCACATCGAATTCATCTCCCCCTACATATTCCCAGTGGGTATCTCCGTGAGGAGGTGCAGGGACAAAGGCTTGAGAAAATAAACCAGCATTCATCGATGCCATGGCAGCTAAGCATAAATATCTGTTCCTGATCCATCCCATCATTTCCTGCTATTCATTTAGTTTTTTCTTCCAATTCCCTGATCCTCTTCTCTT
>JBFGVE010000274.1:0-2250 GCA_041565275.1 Bacteroidia bacterium | reverse complement strand
TTGGGGTCCGGACACAATCCAGTTGTATTTCCAACCCCAACCGGGTTATAGCTTGCTTTACTGGAATATATCCAGACCCCATATAAATTGTGCTGTAAACCCAACCAGTATGGATACTGACGCGAATCTAAACTGTACTCCCAGCGCTACCGGATTATACCCCAGGCACTACCGGGTAGTACCCCAGGCACACTAGGTTTGGTTTCTGAAATACACTTGATCCATGCTCCGGCCACAGCCAAATCATGCTCCAGCCACAACTAAATCATGCTCCGGCCACAGCTAAATCATGCTCCGGCCACAGCCAAATCATGCTCCGGCCACAGCCAGGTCATGCCTGGCCACAGCCAAATCATGCTCCAGCCACAGCTAAATCATGCCTGGCCTCACTTGGCTTATGCTTCGGTCACACTGAGGTTGTAGACTGTATCAACTATTGGGATTGCCAGTCGTTCATTCGCCTTTGTTATTGAAGCATCAGACAGGTCTACTCCTGTAACCACTTCACCCCGTTTGGACAGTGAAATAGTGTCCATACCGAAATGACATTGTAGATGAAGGATTCTTTTATCTCTGACATCTCCCAACAGGTCCACTTCGATGGTATTCAGTGAACTGGGGTTTGCTATAAACCAGTCCACAGCATAGAATTCTGATTTTTGATGCAGATCAGTTATTGCGTTCCAGAATGCGTTGTTATTTTTGAGATAGTCCACGTCATCTAAAATGTTATCGTGGAAACTGCTGAACCACATGTTTCAAATGAATGGCTTATAAGGTCAAGAAGAGATGAAAGGCATTTATTTTCTGGTGTTGAATTTTTCGATTTTCTTTTGTGCTGCATTGGTTGTTTCAGTCATACAAGATGCCAATACCGCAACTTTTCAATTTGATACAAGGGGTGCCATTGTGCTGTTGCTCATTGTGGGTTCCTTTTCATCCGCTATTTTCTTTGGTATAAAGTACAGGAGGTCTAAATAGCTTCTGCTCGTAACGCCTTGATCCTCTGGATCAGGTCCCTTTTAAAATACAATCCGTCTCTTTTGTGGAATCCGGTTTTAGTGTACCTCACAACACCTTCGGAATCTATCAAAATACCCACAGGAACTCCTTTTATCCTGAGGTCCCGAACCAACTCTCCCTGGCGATCGAAAAAATGAGGCAGGTTGTACATTCGGTACATATCAGACTGGAGGATTTCTTCCATGTTATCAAATGCCGAACTTGAAACAACTCCAAACCCAACTCCCTCGTCAGATCCAAATTCCCTAGAGATTTCTTCAATAATGGGCAACTGTACCCGGCAAGGCTTACAGCTTATAGACCAGAAATCAAGAAAATAAACTTTCCCCTTGATCTTTTCCAGGGACAGGCCCTCCCCCTGGAAGCCCTCTAAATGAAACTCGGGCATTTCGTATGCTTTGCCATTACCAATGGATTGTTGATAGATAATTGGCGGGAAGAACAAGAAAACACAAAGTAGCAATAGCGCAAAGTATGTGGGAGTAAGAAGAGTAAGGACTCTAAATTTACCTTTCCGGAATAAAAATAAACCAAGGTTGAATGAGATAACTGCTGTGAGTGGTAAAACGCCGAAGAGCAGCCAGCCGAATACATTCGGCTCAAAGATAGCGGATACAATGGCAGCCAATACAGGAGGAACAAGGAGGATCTGCTTCTTCAGTGACCTGTCCGGAAATTTTCCTAAAGTAATCCCCGCTCCCAAATAAAGAATACTTCTGCCAATGGGTGCAAAATCATGATTTCCCAGGTAGGAAAAACTAACCGCTGCAAAGAACAAGAATAAACCTGCCAGCAAGTAGTAATACCATTTTAGTCCGTGGGTCGGGTAAAGCAGAAACCACCGACCCCCGAAGTATGAGACAACCAAAATACACCATTGATTAACAATACCTATGGTCCGAAAGGGAAGCGGATACAGGAAGAACAGTATAACCAAAGGAACTAAAAAGATGAGCAATGTAAGCAACAGCTTTGATTCAAACTGAGCATTGATAGTTGTCGAGTATGTGCCGAAGAGTATTGCGAGTACCACGGCTGCTGAAACTGCAATGTCACTCGAGAAGGAATAGAACAGCAAATAGAAGGCAACCGGCAGGATTCCTTTCAATATCCAGTCCATATTTGGTTCTTAATTTTGGAAAGGAGTAGGTGTACCATCAGTGCACCTACTCATATTTATTTTAATCGTCTTAATATTATTATCTTTGATACAGAGTCTAAGAGAGG
>JBFGVE010000273.1:0-2254 GCA_041565275.1 Bacteroidia bacterium | reverse complement strand
GGCGGTCCCTGATGGTGGTATCATCTGATTCCGATTGTACAAAGCTAAGAAATTGCGAAAAGTCCTTTTTTAACGAAATGGTCTCGGGAATACTTCTCCCGGCATAGCCAACCGCTGCCCAATTAAAGGAGAACTCTTCCAGGCCAGGATAACGTGTTTTTTGATAGATACTTGAAAATGAGGAAATTATGTTTCTTAAAAACCCTTTGCCTTCTTCGCCGTTTTCAAATACCATAATTATATTGACCCGCTTGAGGCTTCGCGTAAGCGATCTGTAAGTGGGGAAGTTGAGCATCTTGCCAGTTGAATTGGGGATTTTGATACTTTCCAGGTCTACCAGTTCCATCGGAACACGGGTTTTTAACTCCTGGTCCCCAGTTCTAAAACTACTGGAAAGGGCAAAATGAACGGGTAGGATGCCATCGTTCTGCAGGACCAAGGATCGTTCTCTTAAGTCGATCACACCTGTGTTATGTCTTTTGTGGGAAGAGTGGTCGTTCAGGTATTTTCCATACAAAGGGACCTTTCCTCCCGACGGTGTTTTGGAAGAATCATTGCAAACCAGAACCCCATTGACAGGGATCGGAAGCACTGCACTGTCACTGAGCCAGCCAAAGGTGCCGCTTAAACTATCCGGATCGAGGAAGGGAGCAGTTCCTATCAGGTATTGTTTAGGACCCTCGTTGGTTTTAAAAATATACATCCAGTCGTGGAAAGGGAGTTTTTTGTAGGGTATTTTTCTGAAGCCAGGTTCATGAGTTAGTGACAGAGAATCCCGGTCCAGAAAATTGTATTGGCTTTTCAAAGTTTTAGGGTGGTGGATAGCGGTGTAATACTTAACAGGTGCTATCGAATGCCTGCACATTGCAGGCTTCATCGAATGGATCAAGTAATCTTCCTTGACCCAGCCCTTGAATTGAGCTTCCTTGTGACCGGTCAGGCGGAATCCCCTGTCTGACTTTCGAAAGCCACTGAGAATACCCTTGCTTCTCTCGATGATCTTAGCATCGTAGGCTACGACTTTGCAGTACCCGTTCTTATTTTTTACAACGAATAGCGGCTCCAGGAAGCTTAGTTCGGAATAGTCTTTTCTGCCATGGGGATCGGCAAAGGTAGTGTTGTGTGCTCGGTCAGAGAAGGCGACCCATGGATCGGAAGATCTCTTGGCTGTGTTCGAAGGAGTAGGGCCACAATCGGGTGAATATGTCCGGAGGAGGCTAATAGGCGCTTTTTTGATCCTCGTCAAAGGGCCAATCTGGCTAAAGACCTTACCACAGCAGGTGAGGACCGTCGCAAAGATGAAGATATTGCCAAAGCTCCTGAACATGGGGGTCAATCTGATTTTTTCTTTTGTGTGATGTATAACTGATTGACTTTGCTTCCCACTTTGTTGAGTACCCATTGAAGATCTACATTTTCGATCCATAGGTTCCCTTCTAAAAAATGAATGCGTTGACAATAACTTTCAAAATCGATCGCACCTTCAGCACCTTCAATAAAAACATCGATTGGCTGCAGATCAAGGGGTATATAATGCTCCTCGATGTATTCTTTGTTGTCGTATAATTTTTCGACTTGGTCGGGAGTTGCGTTTGCAATAGCCTGGAGGTGTTTGCGTATATCTTCCCGTACTCTGTTGTAAGTGATAAGAGTAGTATCCTCCTCAGGTAAAGGCAATGAATCGGGATCCCAAGTGGAGGAGATGACAACCTCATGCTCTAGCCATTTGTCTGAAAGGTCTGTTCTAAGTTGAATCGTATAAGTCACTTGATTTTCATAGCGATAGATCACTTGTTGTTGATCTGCATCCAGACTGTTGTTGTCTCCAAAGAGATACCTTTAGGAACCCAGATAGAATAATCCAAGATGGGGACAGGTTTATATATGAGAAGAGTTATAGAACTTCTATTGGTGTTGATCCCGACGGAGTTGATTTGAAAAAAGTAAGAGTTGTAGTAGAAGCTGACGGGAAACTTGTTACTGCCTTCCCTCAAGATAAATTCAAAACCCTAACATCAAGTGAAAAAGTACTATTATGTAGGTGAGATATGGGATTAGATATATTGAAATACTCTAAAGAAGGAAATAGAATAGGGATCGAGGAATTTGACGAAGAATTACACCAAAGTATTTTCAGTAATGCTTCCTCAATTGATTGGAAAAAGATTAAATATTTAAATCTTGTAAATGATTATTATAAGACTAACCTATCTCTAGAAGGAAAAGACTTAGAATTATTTGTAATGGAATTGCG
>JBFGVE010000272.1:0-2338 GCA_041565275.1 Bacteroidia bacterium | reverse complement strand
CAACGCACAACATCATCTACACCATCCGCCTTCTTCTCCACAGCTCAACCCTAATTCTGCTCCGCACCAACCCAAATTTCGCCCCACCCATCCCTCATGCGTACCCACCGATCTCCTTAATCCTCTATAGTTTTTTAACTAAACCACTTCTACCCCCCTCTTACAACCCCTACCCATCGTTCAGTCAACCAGGAACGCACAACATCATCTACTTTCTCCGTATCTTCCTCTCCTGCACATTCCTCAGCATACCCGCATTAATCTCAATTGCAGCCTCACCTACTACCTACCAAGGAACCCTTTCTCCGCTCCAAATCGCAACGTATAAGATACCCCAGGAATTAGGAGGCACACCTGGCCTCCACGTGGCATTATGACAGAACAAACTAGTATCCTACAATTCCTTACCCCTCCTCCTGAAGGGGCAAGGATAGGATCGTCCCATGAGTCCTCAGCAGTCCTCTCTCAACAACCTCCGTTACAGTCCTCTATTAGCAATGACAACCGTTACGCACCTGCTAACGACCTCTCTATCCCAACACCTGGATTGAGCACGTGGAACGTTACTTCTCTTTGTAACTACACTCAGGCTCACACCAGGCAAGACCTCTCAAACCGGCAAAGCATGCTTCAAACCATAGCTAGGTTGGCACAAAAATACCCTATTTTATGCCTCCAGGAAACCAAACTTCGAGCGAAAGAAGATTTAGCCCTGACTGAATTACTACCTAACCACACAATACTCTACAACAACAACCCTAATAACTGTAAGAAAAGTCTAAACCGATACAAGGCAGGGGTCTTGACCCTTGTTAACAAAGATTATTCGGATAGATTTAGCATAACCCACACCACTCCAATCCCTGGCTACCTCCAACAAATGACGTTTAGTGACACCACAGGCCTATGGCCCAACTTTGATATCGTTAACGTTTACTTGGAAAAAGCAAAAGCATCACGGTTCTTTGACTCCATTCGTAATCTTCCACCCCCCACCGGTTACCTCTTTCTGCTAGGGGACTTCAACTTCATCGAAGCTGGGATCGACACGTCAGCGGACAGCCCCAAATATCTGAACGAAACCGCTCAGGGTAAATGGGCCTCCCTCCTGGCCGAACGAAAGTTAAAAGAAATTCACCAAGAAGACCACACTTACTACTTTCTTTCCAATGGTACCATGAGATCGTCGCGCATTGACCGGGTCTATGCCACCTTCTCAGAGGCTGATTGGGAACTCATTAACCCCTCACTTAAGATTCACCCGCCATATAATGCGGATATCAACTCCTTCTCTCAGCATCTTCCCTTGGGGATCTCCTACGACCTTAGGGATAAATCATTTAAGAATCCGCGCATTCCGGACTGGGTCGTCCAGGATGATAGGTACATCAAAATGGTGTCTGAACTGTGGACAGCTTACCCCAAGGACAAATGTCCTTTCAAAGACCTCCGTAACCTCAAAAAGTTAGGTCTCAAAACAGTTACTGATTTCATAAGGAAATACAAACCAGATGGAGGGTGGTTCATGCATTTCCAACGTACCAAAAAGGCACATCGTCTCCTTTCTGCCAAGTCAAACACAGGTGGACGCCACGAATATGGAACTCAACTGGCCCAATCCCTCCCTGACTTAGTGCAATCTTTAGGACATAAGGGATTTTCCTCTGCCTACCATGCTCCGCGGCATGTTCTAGTAGCGACGCTCAACGATCTCATTGATGAAATATATGATGAACATGGAATCCCAGACCATAGAGACCTCTATCTTCCGCAAAATAAATCCGATCAGTCGAAGAAGCTTAAACTGATTCTGCCTTCTACCAGGGCGAAACTCACCTCGGTAATAGTAGATGGAATTGAGCACTCCTCCCCTCAGTCAGTGGGGGAAAGCCTCTCAGAATTTTGGTCTGGCATTTGGGCACAAGCTGCGGACCCTCCCGACCTCCCGTTAGCTAACTACGAGCATAAGATTGACCCCAATCTAGCGCCGCCTATGCTTAAGATTAGTAATATCGAGGACAGTATACTGGACACCGGAAACTCTTCGCCAGGGCCAGACGGAATTCCATTCCTCTTTTACCGTAAGTTGGCCCGTATCACGCGTAAAATCCTCTTTAGAATATATTGTAAGCTAGCTAGAGGACTAGCTACCAAAACTCAATTAAGGATTTTCAATTCCTCTAACTTGGTTGCCATCCCCAAGGGAAACTCGGGTAAAGTAGAGGACACCCGTCCTATTTGTATTAACAATTCTGTTAACGCATCAAGCAACTCTGCCAAAGCTACAAACAGTGATTATGTTACAAACCCATCCAATAGTGCTAATAGTGCTAATAGT
>JBFGVE010000271.1:0-2338 GCA_041565275.1 Bacteroidia bacterium | reverse complement strand
GTACGATTGGTGAAGTATGTGACATTGAAATAGACGAAGATAGTTGGCTTGCCGATGGACTGATCCTTGATGAGGGATGTGTTTTCAAAGGTACAAGCGTCTTGGACAAATTTTACCAGGAGTTTGAACGCCAGCATCCGGCCCGGGCCAAGAAAAGAGGCTTAGTGGTATTCCTATCACCAATAGGCAACCAAGATGCTGGAGGTGAAGGCAGGTTGAATGACGTTGATGCAAAACAGTGTGTTGTCTATTACTCCAACTTACGCGACAAGAGATCCTTTGTCCACGAAATAGCGCATGTACTCGGTTTAAGTCATTCTTTTGAACAAGTAAGAGACTACGATACTAAAACACTTGATAAAGACAATGTTTTCATTAAACAGGTGGATGACGGTATAAATTACATGCTGGAGAATGGTTTTTCCGAAAAAGAAATAGCTGAATTTTGGAGAAAGTACGAGAATAACTATAGAAGGATTAGGGGTGAGTTGAATGTGCATTACAGGAATCCGTACAAGTTTGAACAGTCGAAGACCGAAAATTTTATGGATTATTACAACAAGCGAATGTCTTTTTGGAAATTCCAGTGGAAGGCTATCCAGGACGATATTGTAAAATTTTACGGTACGAACTAGCAGTCTGTCGGACATCAAGCGCAATTTCCGGGATTCCCCGCTCTCAGCCTCTGTGAAGCGCCACCTTGCCAGCTTTTGAGATGTTCGTAAAGGTTTGTTTTTTTGCTTTTTGCCTATCCGGCCTTTCGATTGACCATTCGACTCCCAAAGAGGGCTTTTCGCTGACCAGAATGCGCTTTTATTTCGCAGCTTCAGAGGGGTTCGCTCCCTGTTTTTACCCCATTTTCAGCTTAAACATCCTTTTCAGGTTGTAGGTACTGCACACCAGTTTCCATTCGGCATTCACCTTCTCCTCGCCCCGGAATGAAAAACGCCGGAAGCCCATAATTTCCTTGATGATCCCGAAGACCGGCTCCACGGTCATCTTACGCAGCCGGTAAACCGCTTGTCCCTCTGGGCGCTTCAGCTTTTGACGCATGCGCTCCTTAACTGAAACCGGGCCAGGTTCACTCTTCGGCTGGTCCGCTCCCTGCTGCTCAAGTTTTTGATCGAGCCAAGTATTGTGCTTTTGCCGTCCTGTGGCGATATGGGCGTCTATGCCCCTTTCTTCGCAGCCCTCCACCGCCGATTCGCTGAAATATCCGGTATCGGCCGTGGCAGTCTCTATCTTTCCAAGCTCTATGGGGACCGAGTCTAGTACCTCGGTCAGTTCCTCTTTATCGTTGCAATGGCCGGTAACATATCCCCCAACGACCATCATGTTATCGCTCACCGCCGCCTGGGCATTGTAGCACTGATCAAAGCCATCAGAAGTCTTCATGATCCGGGATTCGGGGTCGGTAAAGTTGTATTGGTCTTTATCCCTCGGGCCGTTATCCCGAGGTGGTTTCGGCGTTCTGCCACGGGGCTTTTTTCCGGTGGACTTTTCCTTTTCCTCACGCTCCTTCATCTTCTCATCGTAGGCCTGCTTTTCCTGCTTGTAACGTTCTTTGGCGCGGGCCTCCAAAACTTTCCTTGCCTCCCGGATTTTCGCCAGCCGGTCCGCGCGGCCTTGCAACTCCTTGGGAATATCCAGATCCTCAACCTTCTGCGAATCGGCCTCTTCAGCCAGCTCCATTAAGTGTTGAACTTCCTCCTGATACTGCTGCTCCAACTTCTCGATATGCGCATAGCTCATCGCCCGGTGCTTAGAGGCATTTGCTTTTACCTTTGTCCCGTCAATGTTAACGTTGCCAACCTTAATGAAGTCCATCGATTGGGCAATGACCAGAATCTCAACGAACAAGGACTCAATCTGTTTGAGAAATCGCTGCCGGAAGGTCGAAATCGAATCGTGGTCGGGGTGAAGATCCCCCGATATATAGCGGAATGCCACCGAGTCGTAGGTCGCCGCCTCAATCTTGCGAGAACTGAAAACCCCCGTGGCATAGCCATAAAAAATAAGCCCCAGCAACATCGCAGGGTCATAGGGCGGCGCTCCCGTGGTCCCGTAGGACTCATAGATCTTGTCCAGATTTAACTGCCCGGTCACTTCAACCACAAATCGGGCTAAATGCTGATCGGGAAGCCATTCATCGATCGAAGGTGGCATCAACGTGTATTGATTGCGATCAGGGCTGATGAACTTGCGCTTATTCCTCTTATGGGCCATGACACAATTTAACCAGTACAAATCATCGAAAGCTTGCAAGCTTTCAACAGACTGAGGATAAACAATAGACGAAAACCTGATCTGTGGACAGAGTTCTCCGACAGGCTGCTAG
>JBFGVE010000270.1:0-2346 GCA_041565275.1 Bacteroidia bacterium | reverse complement strand
TTCCTCTTCTTTCAATTCCCTCACTGCTTCTTCTAATATTTGCTGGTACAGTTCGTATCCGATATCATTTATAAACCCGCTCTGTTCTGCTCCGAGCATGTCTCCGGCCCCTCGTATGTCAAGGTCTTTCATGGCGATGTGGAAACCACTCCCTAAATCTGAAAATTCTTCCAGGGCTTTTAGGCGTTTACGGGCGTTTCGAGACAGAGTAGAATCGTGAGGAGCAAAGAGGTAACAGAAGGCTTTGCGATTGGAGCGTCCTACCCGTCCACGCATCTGGTGGAGGTCACTTAATCCATAATTGTGAGCCTGGTTGATGACAATGGTATTGGCATTAGGGATATCCAGCCCTGATTCCACAATAGTGGTGCAGACCAGCACATCGAAGGTGCCTTCAATAAAAGCACTCATGATATCCTCGATCTTTCGGGCTGGCAACTGCCCATGGGCAATGGCAATCCGTACATCCGGCACCAGTTTCTTGATGGATGAAGCGATCTCTTCCAGGTCTGCAACCCGGTTGTGTACAAAGAAGGCTTGACCACCTCGCTTCATTTCATAAGAAATAGCATCCCGGATCGCTGCCGGGGTCATACTCAAAACAATCGTTTCGATGGGTTGACGGTTAGGAGGAGGTGTGGCCAGAATACTCAGGTCCCGTACCCCCATGAGCGAAAATTGCAATGTGCGTGGTATCGGTGTTGCTGTCAGGGTCAGGGTGTCAACATTGGTCTTCATCATCTTCAACTTCTCCTTCACTCCTACGCCAAATTTTTGTTCCTCATCAATGATCAACAAACCAAGGTCTTTGAACTTCACATCTTTGGAGGCAATCCTATGGGTTCCGATGAGAATATCCACCTTGCCGTCAAGGGTAGCTTGTAGTGTCTCCTTGATCTGTTTGGAAGATTTGAAACGGTTGACATAATCCACAGTGACTCCAAAGTCAGCCAAGCGGCCTTGGAATGTTTGGTAATGCTGAAGTGCCAGGATTGTTGTAGGTACCAATATAGCAGTCTGCTTTCCATTGACAGCAGCCTTGAAAGCAGCCCGCACCGCTATTTCTGTCTTTCCGAAACCCACATCCCCACAGACCAATCTGTCCATCGGTGTAGGCAGCTTCATGTCTTCTTTGACATCGCTATTGCATTTTACCTGGTCCGGCGTGTCTTCGTACATGAAAGAAGCTTCCAGTTCTGAATCTAAATAAGTATCCGGGCTAAATGGAAACCCTTTCTGGGCCTTGCGCTTTGCATAGAGCGCAATGAGGTCAAAGGCCAATTCTTTGATCCGCTTCTTTGTCTTTGCTTTCTTCTTGGCCCACTCAGGTGAACCAAGTTTACTCAATTTTGGGGGATCAGCCTCTTTACCAACATATTTGGAGATCTTGTACAACGAGTTCACATTGACATAGATTTCATCTCCACCAGCATAGATAATCTTGATCGCCTCTCGGGTATGGTCTCCTAGTCTGATCTTTTGAAGGCCGGCAAACTTTCCTATCCCGTGGTTAATATGGGTAACATAGTCTCCGGGCTCTAAGCTCCGTAAGTCCTTTAAAGTGATAGCCTGGGAGCGGCGGGTCCTGGCTTTACTTTTGTATTTATGGTAACGCTCAAAGATCTCATGATCTGTGTAGAGGGCCAGGCTGAGACGCTTGTCCAGAAATCCTCGGTGCAGTACACTTTCTATCCCCGTAAATTCAGCGTCGTGATCGATCTCTTCGAAGATTTCACGGAGACGTTGATGCTGCTTGGGATTGTCAGATAGCACAAAGTTCAATACCCCCTTGTCTTTGTTGTCATGGAGGTGTTTGGCAAGTAGGGTAAATTCCTTGCAAAAAGCAGGTTGGGGACTCCCCTCCCACTCCAAAATGCCATTGACCCGGCGGTAGTGAAACCGTTCGAATTCTATGGTTGTAACTTTGTCGAGTCCCTGAAGCAAGGTTTTTCCATCAGTATACATGGATTCAGGAGGATGGCTGCTGGCCCCCCCTCCTGATCTTTCTTTGAGTTGATGGTAATATTTCTCAGCCCGGGCATAATGTCTGTCCAGGTCAGCAGTCACGAAGTCTAGACCTTGAATGAAAACCTGGGTTTTGTCGGACAAATAGTCCAAAAAGTGGATCCGCTCAACGTCCAAGAGATTCTTCTGAATGTTGGGGATCTTGGAAACCTTTGTGAGTTGATCCAGGGACATTTGGTCTACAGGATCAAAGGTCCGGATACTATCAATATCTTCCCCGGAAAATTCAATTCTGAATGGGAGATCGTGGGCAAATGAAAAGACATCCAATATCCCGCCCCGTACCGAATAAGTACCCGGATCGACAACAAAATCTTCATG
>JBFGVE010000269.1:0-2357 GCA_041565275.1 Bacteroidia bacterium | reverse complement strand
TATCGAAATAATCTGTGGGGGTGGTTGGCAGGCTTGGCGGTATTATTATTAGTCGTGCAAGGCAGTATCCTGCGTTGGGGTCTGTTGCCTTTGCGTGATATTGCGAATGACCTGGAAAAGGTAAAAAAAGGAAAAGAGACAGGGAGCCCTGTTTTTGGGTTAAAAAAACTCTTAAAAGATAACTCAGGATTCTGCTGGGAATAAGACCAAGAAGCATTACTTGTCTTGAACACGGCTCCGGACTCACAATAGGTTTGGATAACTCGGAAAAACTTTAGGGTTTTGGGCCGCTCAAAATGGACAATGCAAGAATCAACAGTAGCAAAAAACTCCTGAAGAGCAATTTTGCCAAATAGATCTTTCGATATAATAGCGTCAATTGTCTGTGCATAAGTCAGTAATTCGGATCCGGGATTGTAGTTGTTGAGCAGCATAGCATTTACTTGGCTTATGAACTTCGTCTGCTCAGACGGTGTAATGAAACCTGAGATCCACTTTTCTCTGAAGAGCTTTGCATATTGCTGAGTTTCTTTGTTCCCGGTCTTTTCCAATCCGGATACAAACTTGTCAATGAACACTTCAGGTTCAGACGGATATGTTTTAGAGGGCTGTGCTTTTAGAAGGACCCCGGCCCAAAGAGAGGTCATTATCACGGCAAATTGGACGAACCTACGCATCATTAGTATTGTTCAATTCCTATTTTAGTCTTCAGAAAAGTAGGCTAGCCCACTTCATTCGCTGCTCCCTGGCTATCAAATTCAGCCCCACAGCAAGGTAATGGGCAGTCAGTTTCTCCTCGTCACAGTAGTAATATCCACTTAGAACAACTATTCCACCCTCCTTTAAACAAGCAAAATAACGGTTCCAATCACCTAACAATATACTACGATTTATGTTGACAGATATTATATCGTAAAAAGGTTTAGTGGGAAAAATACCCACATCTCCATGTAAGAAGTTGATTTCTGATATCCCATTTAACTGGGCATTTTCTGGTGAATTCTCAAAACTCCAGGGGTCCACATCGATTCCTGTAAATTTCATTGAACCTAATTTGAAAGCGAGAATGGCAAAAATACCGGTTCCACGGCCCATGTCCAAAATTTCTCTTCCCTGGAAATCCAGTGCAGCGCGTTGTTTGACCATTAACCAAGTAGTCGTGTGGTGACCTGTACCGAAAGCCATCCGTGGTTGGACTTGCAACAAAATCCATCGAATGCACGACTTCCTTTGATCTGGGTTTACAACTTATCTTTGTGTAATCTCCCGGATCAAGCCCTCTACTTTTAATGGCACTTTCAAGTCCTAAACAAAATCTGGTTGGGAAGTATGTAGGCCTTCGAGATTTTCGTCGGCCTCTGTTGATCAACTTGGTGACTCCTACGGGAGATCCCGTACGGGTAAATAATTCAGCACTGTACTTCCTTCCGGAAACTTTTTATCACTCAAAAAAAATCCTCATGTTGAATCAGCTACCAATGGATATTGTTCATCCTCGAGCCGCCGGGATTGATGTCGGTTCCCGCAGCCACTACGTGGCGGCAGGCCAGGGAGAGGGACAGGTCGGGGAGTTCAGAGTCAACACTGCAGACCATCAACAAATGATCACCTGGCTGGGCGCCTCAAAGATCACCACGATTGCGATGGAGAGTACCGGGAGTTACTGGCAAACCCTCTTTGAGCCCTTCAATCAACAGGTTTTGAAGTTCGGCTGGTCAGTGGCCGGGATGTGAAGAACCTCAAAGGAAGGAAAAGCGATGTGGCCGATTGCCAATGAACACAGCAATTGCACAGCCTTGGGCTTTTGCACAGCAGTTTTCTCCCCGGAGAGTTTGCCCAGAGCCTACGCACTTATTTCCACCATCGCTAGCATTTGCTTGTCCAATGTGCCAGGCACACCCAAAAAATGCAAAATGCCATGAGGCGGATGTTCATCCGCCTCGATATTGCGATCCGGGACATCATGGGCAAAACCGGCCGCAATATCATCCAGGCCATTCTGGAGGGGGAACGTGACCCGGTTCGGCTTGCAGCCCTGACCGATGTTAGGGTGAAGAAAAGCCCCGAAGAAATTGCCCGGTCCCTCGAAGGCCAATGGAAAGACGAGCAGTTATTTGTGCTCGAGGAATGCTTCACTATGTATAACCCGTAGTGTGAATTAAAATGTTGATATAAAAAATGTGCATCGGCCTCATATTGAGTAGATTAGTAGTTGCTAAACCCTTAATCTATAACCGATGCACAATATTAAATCCAATTTCGACAAATTATATTCCATAGTCAATGAGATGTTGAAAGATCAGGTCAATGAACACGGGAACTATGTCCGTCCAGGTCCGGAAGCCAAGTTTTCTGAC
>JBFGVE010000268.1:0-2368 GCA_041565275.1 Bacteroidia bacterium | reverse complement strand
TCGAACAGCAGTTAACCGGCGTATAAATAAAAAAAGCCCCTTTTTAAGGGGCTTTGAGATCTCATTTAAAATTCCAGACAAATCTTACCAAAGTGCTGATTGGTCTCCTGATACTCAAACGCCTGTACGATCTCTTCAAGCGGAAAGACCTTATCGATAATCGGGTTCATCCCATTGACCTCAATGGCCTTGATCATTTCCTGTTGTTGTACTCTGCTGCCGACCAGTACACCTTGCAATCTGGCCTGTTTTACAAAAGACTTCACGATATTTATTTCACAGGTCTGTCCGGAGAGAATACCAATCAGTGATATTTGACCTCCGACGCGAATAGCATTCAACGCCTGCTCCAATGTTTCAGCCCCACCAATATCAACAACATGGTCGACACCTTTTCCGTCATTAAGCTCTCGGGCCAAGTAGCCCCATTTGGGCTCTTCTCTGTAATTAATCACGTGGTCGGCCCCGAGTTCTTTTAGTCGCTTGAGCTTCGTTTCACTGGATGAGGTAGCAATCACTTTGGCACCTGCCATTTTAGCGAACTGCAAGGCGAAAATAGACACACCTCCAGTCCCCTCAAGTAGAACCGTGTCGCCGGATTTAAGTGGATTAAAATCAAACAAAGCTCGCCATGCGGTCAATGCAGCTGTGGTAAGCGTTGCAGCCTCTGTGTAGGACCAGCCCTTAGGTGACTTTGTAAAAGCCTCAGCCTTAGTTGTAACGTATTCTCTGGCGTAGCCATCCACACCATCACCGGGGACCGTTGCAAAACCATCAACCTCAGGTTCACCACTTAACCATGAAGGGAAAAAGGTACTTACAACCCTGTCGCCGACTTCAAACTCGGTCACGTTTGGTCCTACCTCTATCACTTCACCGGCACCATCAGCCATCGGTACTCTTTTCTCAGATGTGGGCCATAGTCCTTTTACGACAGCATAATCATGATAATTCAGCGAATTAGCATGCAGTCTGACCAGAATTTCGCCTTCCCTTGGCGGTTTTGCCTCTATGTCTCCTACGCTAACCCGATCAAAGCCGCCACCCGATTCTACAAAAATTGACTTACCTTTCATTTGTGCTCTCCTGTTTACGAATAGGACATACGCTACCATCAAGGTTACAATAGTCAACCAGTTAACTTTTTGTAACCTAATGAATCGTCATGAAAGAAAATCAACAAGCTTGTTATAAACCCTGTCCTGTCGAGAGAGGCATGAGAGTTATCGGCAATAAATGGACAGGGTCTATCTTGTGGCATCTTAAAGATCATCCCATGCGATTTAATGAAATCGCGAGACAGCTTGCTGGAGCCAGCAAAAAAGTACTGGCTGAAAGATTGAAGGCCATGGAAGACAATAAACTCATCACCAGAGCAGTCATCTCAAGTAAACCGGTGGCCGTTCAATACGATATTGCTGCCAGAGGACTCAGTGCATTGACCATTCTGGAAGAACTGAAAAATTGGACGCTTGAAAATGACCTTTAATGCATCAGCTATATGTCGCTCTATCCAGTTGAGCTTCAAGGACATGGCTGGAAATTATAACAGGCGATGAAGATTGAACTCGATTATGCTCGGCCACGCATCATCATGACCGGGGGCTGAACGGCTTTTGAGTGCCTTGATTATTATGCCTCCCGACTTTTTCCAACTGTTTCACCCAAGTCTAATGCTCGGCAGGCTTCTCAGGAATACTGTAATTCTTAACAACAACCAAGCTGGCTGCCTCCAGTTTGAAATCTGCAGTAAAAAATCTTCTTTCTCTAGTCATTGAACACCTCGTTGGAGGTCATATTACCTCTTAAAATGGTGTCCGGGATCAGTGAACCACTACAAAGCTACACTTTCAGGAATATCGGTTTCTATTCTTACGGCACAGACTTTGTATTCGGGTATCTTGGCTATGGGATCGACTTGACTTGTGGTTAAGTTATTGACGTTTGCGCTATCAGGGAAGTGAAAGTTGCCAAATATCAGTCCTTCAGGTACACGATCACTTATCTCTGCGCGGGCAATCATCTCGCCTCGTCTGGATATAACCCGAATGGTTTGCATTGTCTCAATGCCCAATCGATTAGCGTCTTCAACTGAAATCTCAATCAATGTTTCCGGATATAACGCTAAAAGGGGCTGAGATCGGCGTGTCATTTCTGCCCCGTGCCAATGGTACAGCACTCTTCCCGTAGTAAGACTCAAGGGATAATTGTTATCCGGCAACTCCTTCGCCGGTAAATGTTCAACAACATGGAAAATTCCTTTGCCTATGGTGAACTTGTCCACATGCAAGATCGGTGTGCCTAGATGGTGTTTATCTTTCACCGGCCAGTGAAGCTGTTCGCCGCTATGGAGTCGAGCATGCGAGAC
>JBFGVE010000267.1:0-2369 GCA_041565275.1 Bacteroidia bacterium | reverse complement strand
TCAACCCGAATTCCAATAAGTCTTGACAATTAAGTTGATCTAATACAAACTCGGGGCCGATAGCTATATTGAAGTAATTCGGCATATTTTTGTGTTGTGGAATCCTCAGGGCTTTCGGACGAAAGCTCGCTCTAGCACAACAAGAGGAGAAGCCGATACTTTCTATACATCCCAGGAAACAAAACAATAAGAAATGAGATGGTTTTCACTCCAGGCTGTACACAACCAAACCACTGCGCAACTTTGGTTCGAACCAGGTTGTCTTAGGCGGCATGATACTTCCGGAATCAGCAATGTCAATAAGTTGTTGCATCGAAACCGGATAAAGAGCAAATGCAGCTTTCATTTCCCCTGAATTGACCCTCGATTCCAATTCCTCCAGACCGCGGATCCCACCAACAAAATCAATTCGGCTGTCTCGCCGGAGGTCTTTAATACCGAGAAGTGGCTCTAGAATAGAACGGGACAAAATAGAAACATCCAGCACTCCGATAGGATCATTGTCATCGTAGGTTCCTGCCTTGGCACTAAGGGAATACCATTGGTGATCCAGGTAAAGACCAAAGGTGTGCAATTCAGAGGGCTTGAAGATGGCAGTACCTTTGTTTTCCACTATAAAATCTGCTTCCAAGGCTTTCAGAAACGCAGCTGTACTCATGCCGTTGAGGTCCCTGACCACTCGATTGTAGTCAATAATACGGAGCTGGTCATCAGGAAAATGTACTGCCAGGAAAAAGTTGTACGGCTCATCTCCTGTGTGGCCGGAATTGGCAAGGCGAAGCTCCTCTCCTACCAATGCGGCGGCGGCAGTCCTGTGATGCCCATCTGCCACATAGGTAGCAGGGATCTTATCAAATTCTGTAACGATCTCCGCAATGGTTGAGGCATCGGAGACCACCCAAAAACTGTGGCCTATCCCGTCGTCAGTAGTAAAATCATAGTCAGGGGTGGCTTGGACGATCCTGTCAACGATTTCGTCTAGCCTCTTCACAGCGGGATAGGCAAAAAAGACAGGTTCGGCATTGATATTGGAAATCCGTACATGGTTTTTACGGTCTTCTTCCTTGACCGGGCGAGTAAGTTCATGCTTTTTGATCACATCCCTCAGGTAGTCCTCCACCGAAGCGGCAGCAACGATACCATATTGCTTCTGACCGTGCATTTCCTGAGCATAAACATAGAGACAATCGCTGGCATCCTGGAAGAAAATACCGTCCCGGACCAATTGTTGGAAGTTGTCCCTTCCCTTTTCATATACTTCGGTCGCATAGTAGTCTGTACCTTCTGGCAAGTCAATCTCAGGCTTAACAACACGCAAAAAAGACCAGGGATTACCTTCTGCTGCCTCTCTCGCTTCCGCAGAATTAAGAACGTCATAGGGACGAGAGGCGACCTGACTTACCTTCTCCGGAACGGGACGCCATCCTCTGAATGCTTTAATTTTTGCCACCTCTTTTAATATTTTCTGTGATCTGAAACGATTTCTGCTCTTTCTTCCGGAGAAGGTCACTTTTCCGGGTTAGCTTTTGGTCCTGAAACCATCACCTTGGGTACAAATTTAATTCTTTTCTGCAGTTTCTGAATCCCAATTGATTTCAATCACCATATATATTCGAGGCTGGCGATCAGGCTGGCCGATAAAATTTGGATTACGATGGTGTTTAGGTTGTTGCCAAAGAAGTATTTCAGGAGAATATTTTGTATTTTTCATCATACTACTTCGTGCTGTTTAAAAACATATAAAGTAAAGAGAAGATTGGAATTAATTTTCTGTAATTGAATTGTCCGGGTTTCCCTGGGTAACAGTAATGTGAAGACCAATGAAATCAACAACTGCCTCCGAAGCTATCAAAAAGATTAAAAGAGGGGACAATGTATTCATCCACTCTGCCGCAGCCGCTCCGGGGTGTCTGATCAATGCGATGGCGGAGAGCCATGCTGAATTAAATGATATATCAATATACCAGATACATACCGAAGGTGATGCACCATATGCGGCGCCGGAATTGCAGGATACCTTTACCATCAAAACATTTTTTGTCGGCTCTAATATGCGGAAAATGATCCAGGATGGCCGGGGCAGTTACATTCCAATTTTCATGAGCGAGGTGTCGGCATTGTTCAGAAAAAAGATCATTCCCATTGATATAGCATTGCTCACCGTAACCCCTCCGGACAAACATGGCTATTGCTCGTTGGGTACTTCGGTGGATATTTCCTTGGCGGCAACCAAATCTGCCAGGACCGTCATTGCGCAGATCAATGATCAGATGCCTCGAACTCATGGTGATGGATTGATCCATATCAGTGAAATCGATGTCCGGGTCATTGAGTCATGTCCACTGCCAGAGGTCCCCCCCCCGAACATG
>JBFGVE010000266.1:0-2405 GCA_041565275.1 Bacteroidia bacterium | reverse complement strand
GCCCTGTTGCCGTTGTAGGCAAACTGGCCCCAGTGGCGGTAGCCTGAACCAAACAGGTTGTCCTCTATGAGGTGGTTGAACGCAGACGACAGGGTGTCCTTGCTGATGAAATAGATACCTACATCTGTGGTCAAAAGGGAATTCTTAAAGTCCTGGGAGGTTCCTGGGGGTGTAGTGTATTTCAGCTTGACGTCTTCCAGGCTGTCGGTGTTCAGGGAAATGGAATCGGCAACGAAGCTGCCCGAAGTGACCGGGTAGGTCATGTCTGTGCTGTTGCCGGGGTCGCCTGTGGCTTCCAGTACCAGGTCTCCCGACTCAGGGGAGGAAAAGGTCACAATGGGGTAGAACCACGCTGTTCCCGCGGCAGGGGACTGCCAGCTCTGTTGCTGGTTCAACGACGAGATCGTGATGCTGTCCTCCCGCTCGAAGGTCACCTCAACGGATGAGCCCGACAGCTGGGCCCTCAGCAGGGAATCACCCGTGTGGTACTCGATATAGTAACGCTCCTCTTTGTCTACAGGGATGACCAGCGACGAGTCAGCGGAGATGAGGCCTGTGGTAATGGTCAGGGTCTTTTTGGAGAGGAGTTCGTGTTGTTTCTTTACTGAGAACACCAGCTGACCCGAAAGTTGGCGGCCGCTGAATGTGACCAGGGGGTTTGTTACAATCCACATGTCAATATCGAGAGTGAATTTCCATTGTTCGCATCAAGAAAAGGCACTAGCGCATCATTATCGCCTGAGAGACGAGTGTAAATTTTATTACCATATGATTGGTCCTGACTTATTTCTGTTTGACTAAACTATCTAATAATTCATAGAAATCTAAAAACTTTGGATTAAATCCTAAAGTGCTATACAATGTAGTTTTTTCTTCAAAGACTTTTTTTCCTTTAAAATACCCTATCACTGTAATGGTAGAGTAATCCGAAACAGGTGCAGGCTCGTTTTTCTCAGATAAAACAATAGGTTTCTTATCGATATAAAAATCATTTACGTGAGTTAAAAATCCGCTCGTAACAAACTCATCTTCAATCTTTTTTTCAAACCCAAAGTGCTCACTACTAATATACAACAGCCCTTTTGTACAGTAATATCTATATTCATTAGCCTCTGTATGCTCCCAATACTTTACAACAACACTGTCCATTTCAATTTCTTGATTAATCTCTATGCCGTTTGCATTCAGCTTTTCATTTTTTGTAAAATGATTACATGAACTAAGTAGAAACAATGCTGTTATTATCGATAATATTCCCATAATCCCATTCATCTTTTGTCTTTATACTTTGTGTAAAGATTTCTATATAAAGGATCCACCTGTGTTCGCCCTGTTTCAGATTTAGTGTAAAGTGATAATGCTCTCATATTATTGCCCTTATAAGCCTCTGTAGTCTTATCCCATAAAGCTTTATAATTTATGACATTTTTGTACGCTAATCTGTGAGATTGTAAATATGATCCCTGACCTTTCTTAATATGAGAATACCATTCGTGTACAACAATGGAAGATTGGATGTTTTCAACTGTACTTTCATAAGAATATCGGTCAGTACCTGTTATTCTATCATTCCAGCCTTTGTACATACTTTTGGGGCGAGAATTCCAACTGCCACCGTCAGAAGCACTGTGATAAATTTTTGAACTTTCAATACTGCTCATACTAAAAGTCTCGTCATAAATCTTCTGCCCTTCTAGTTGAGAAGCTATATGAGTCCAAATATTTGATTTCGCATCACCTGTCAAATTTCCTCTTTGATTATCGTAGGTATCTGCTTCTTTTGTCGCAAGTAAATCACATGCACTCATATCGCTAAAATCTACATCTCCATCATAAATGATAACTTCGCCAGTATAACCCTCTTTGGTATCGCCCTTATATGTTCCGTCAGAACCAAATACTGGATTCGCCCAACGGCCGTCTGGGTCAATATTTAAAATAGGATTATTCCACATAGTGTTGTACGGTGACCAAGCAGGTGCATCATCCGCCAGCGGATCGACACTCAACCACACACTCACCTTCGGATCGTAATATCTGGCCCCGTAGTAGTAGAAACCCGTCTCTTCGTCCAGTTCCTTGCCATTAAAGAGATAGCGGGTATAATCCGCTGCACTGCGCTCTTCCACAAAAGTTTCTCCAAATGGAAAATACTCCATGTGCTGGAAGACTTCTCCCGAGGCGTCGGTGATGTAGCTGGAACTTCCCAGGTGATCGGGGTGGTAGAAGAACTGAAGGTCTTCGACATGCCCCGGAGGGGGCGGTGTGGTGGTGCTGTCGTCAAACTGCCGGAAGTACTTTTTGATCTGCCCATAAGGTACTTTTCCACTCTTTCCGGCAACAAAGATGGGCGTGGGAAGGTTCAGCGCAGCATAGGCCGAGAGGATGTAGTCCTTTAGTTCACG
>JBFGVE010000265.1:0-2417 GCA_041565275.1 Bacteroidia bacterium | reverse complement strand
TTCACTGATCATGTTTGGCTGTAAATCAGGGAAAAACAGCCTTGAAAAAGGAAATTATTATGAAGCAGTAATGCAGTCGATCAAGAGGCTTCGTAAAAACCCTGATAACAAAAAAGCAAAACAGACCTTGCACAGAGGATTCCCGTTGGCACAGAATTACCATGAGGGTTTGATCACAAGGCAAAAGACCTCTAACGATCAGTTTAAGTGGGAGCGGGTCCACGAACAATACCAACTCCTTAACCAACTAAATGATGAGATCGAACGCTGCCCCGTTTGTCGTCCATTGGCTAGGTCCCGCCGTACTTATACGAACGAGGTAAATCAAGCCGCCCTGAAAGCAGCAGAAGTTCGATATGCTCTGGGGGCTCAGGCGATCGACATAGGAACTCGTCAAGGTGCAAAGGATGCTTTTTTTCATTTTATGACGGCCAAACGTTATCAACCGGGTTTTCGGAATGTAAACCAGAGGATCGCACAGGCCCGTGAAATGGCAACACTGCGAGTATTGGTTGAGAGAATACCTATTCACTCTCAAGCTCTGCAGATCAGCAATCAGTTTTTTCAGGACAAAATCAACGAATTCTTAATCAATACAAGGATCAATGAGTTTGTAAGGTTTAATACCCAACGTCAGATCAATGAAAACGCTATACCGACCGACCACGTCGTCCGATTAAGGTTTGATGACTTTGTAGTTGGACAACACTATATAAAAGAGACGGTTGAAAAGGTGACTAAAGATTCTGTCGTCATCGGGAAGCAGGGGAGAGGAGAGAACCCAGTTTACGGAAGTGTGAGTGCGGAGCTGAGAACATTCATCAAAACGGTGGATTCCAATGGACTCCTAGATTTTCAGGTAATTGACAACCACGATCAGCGTATATTGACACGAGATAAATTTCCAGGTGGATTCGCCTGGACGTGTGAGTGGGGATCATTCAACGGAGATGAAAGAGCCCTGAGCAAAGAACAACTAACCCTTTGCAGAGGTAGAGAACAAATGCCACCCCCACCTCAGCAGTTGTTTATCGAATTTACAAAGCCCATTTATGACCAGCTAACCAATCGTCTTTCAGAGTTCTATAGAAATTTTTAACAAGTCACTGTTATTCGGAGAAATCCGGACAATTCGTGTTTCAATAAATCAGTGACAGATCAATCACAAAACTGATCAGCAAGAATCTGTATGTAGTTTAGCGAACCTTTGGGCTGTCAGAAAACGTGGTTCACGCTGGGACTGTATGCTACAGAAGAAATTAATCTGGGTTAACCTTCTAATTATCACATATTCCCGATTAACTTGGATTTGACCGAGACTAAAGGTGGATATATACAGCACCGATCAATCCAAGACTTATACCTTAATAAAGTACAATCTCACTTGATAACCAAAACCCAAAAGTTTTTACTTCTGGGGGGAAGGGGGAACGTTATAATAGAATCTTTCATGAACAATTTGACCATTTTTCCACTTCTGTACAGCTACTTCTTCCATTTTCATACGGTTTTCACCCATGGTAACATCCATCCAGGATTCGACCATAGAAATGCCAGAATCTTCATTGGCAGTGACAGACCCTACACCACTGCCGTGAAGTTTAGTTACCATTTGAAACCAACTGTTTATTGCGGCACGTTGAGCATCTTTGCCATTGCGGGTTTCGCCATTGGGCTCCACCACTACAACATTGTCGGCGTAAAACTTTTCGAACCCCTCCATCGTCTTCCCCTCACCGATCAAGGAGTAGAGTTCTTGTGCATTTTGTAAACAACTCATTCGAATCAATTATTTGGTGTTGTGATTATTCTTAAGCCTCAATATATATACAAGTATTTTACGGCGCAAACGTATGTTGTGTCAACAGCAATTCAGCGAGTATCCATTTCATTATCTCTGAGCAACAGTTTAGTTGATTTTGACCATACCACCTTCCCCGCCGATTGTTATGGCGTTTGAAGGGACTTGCTACGTATGATCGTCATTTTTGCAACAATTCGAGTTCTTCTGTGTTGATTTCCAAAGATATTCATTGCTTGGAAGGATACCCTTTAGAACTTGTGCCCAAGGTTGTAGCCGTGGGTCTTCGGGGTGTCGAACCCTTCATTTTCAATTTTCCATCGGAGTCTGCCTACGGTACTCACTTCGGGTGCGGTTTCCCTGTTGAGGGTCAGGTTGGTCAAATGCATAAATCTGTTGCGCTTTACCCAAGTTGAGCATTTTGTACCTATAAATCATCTGTTTTCCTTGAATATGCAAAAATAATCGGTCATTCCTGGACGTATTGACCGATTGTGGGCTGGGTTTTCATTCGTAGTAGCCCATCTATGTTGGCTGGGATTGTCCCTTTGCTTATTCTTTGGGGCATGGTCATCCGATAAGCCCATAAGAAGAATCTCAACTCCGACAAACGCTA
>JBFGVE010000264.1:0-2427 GCA_041565275.1 Bacteroidia bacterium | reverse complement strand
GCGATGGGCAAAAACACAAGTGTCTGACTGCATACCAACAAAACCAAGGTTACTAAGGACACTACTCAGCTTTTCAAACCAAGTCCTGCTCGCTTGTTTGAGTCCGTAAATACTCTTTTTGAGCTTCAATACATATCCTTTCTTACCAGGATAGCCCGGCGGATGCCTCATATAGATATCCTCCTCTAGAACTCCATTCAGGAACGCACTGGACACATCCAGCTGAGTAGGCCTCAAACCCAAAATGGCTGATAAGCTAACTATAAGTCGGAAAGACTTAAGTTGTGCTACCGCCGAAAAAGTCTCACTATAGTCTAGGCCTTCCTTCTGTTGAAAACCTCGGGCTACAAGCCTCGCTTTAAACCTCTCTACTGAGTTGTCAGGTTTCCGTTTGATATCATAGACCCATCTACACGTAATTGGAACTCGATCTTTTGGGCAGCGAACCTCTACCCATGTCTCATTCTCCATGATACTCTGAAGTTCCTGTTTTTCCGCTTCCAACCATTGCTCCTTCTGAGGGCTTCTCAAAGCTTCACGCCTACTCTCCGGAACATGAATAATTTCTCCTTTCGGAACTTGCTGAATCAAGTTGGCCGCATTTGCTAAATTTTCCAACGCCTTCAAAGACGGTTTGTACCCCCTTGAGCTTCTCCTAGGGGCTTCACTGCTTCTAACTTCTGCCGAATCTGAACTGACAGTTGGGTCGCCTGGGGAATCTACAGATGGGGAATCGTTGTTATTCTCATCTTCTTTCCCATCACCCCCTGACACTATTCCTTCCTTGTATATCATTCCACCTTCACCAGCATCCTCTTCTTCTTCTCTCTCATCTACTGGCTCCAAAGGACTCCTGTCAGCCGCAAATTCTTTGTAGAAGCGCTCTTTTCGGAACGGAAAACAGGCTTCATTAAAGTAAACATGACTTGAATGGATCACCTTACGCCTTTTTAAGTCCCACAATCGGGCACACTTCTTGAACGGATCTCTGCCAAGATATACACACCGAATTGCTTTTGGACTATCCGGCCCCTTTCCTCTGGCTTCCTTTGGGATGTAAGCGAAAGCTTCGCATCCGAAAGTCCTAACATGGCGAAGGTCCTTAATACTGGGCTCCCTATTCTCGAACTTAGAAAGAGGCGTCTTGTATTGGATTCCCCTATGTGGACTCCGATTTTGGACATATACTTGGTGTCTAACGGCCTCTTCCCAGAAAATACCAGGTAATCCTGCTTGAAAAAGGGAAGCGTCAGCGCCTTCTTCAATAGACCTATTTTTCCTCTCAGAAAAAGGATTTTGATTTGGGTTTGACGGCCCCGTAAAGGTCACCTTGAACCCTTTTTGATCAGCGATCTTTTTGATCTCTGCATTATCAAACTCTCGGCCGCCATCTGCATGAAAATGCTTCAACTTTAGGTCTCCTTCCTGAGTTTCAATATGCTTAAGCCACGACCGGAAAACATCCACGAATTCGGACTTGTGTCTGAGGAAATACACATAAGTGTACCTGGTAGCAACGTCAATCAGGACGGCGAAATAGCGTTTTCCCCTGAGACTTTCCTTTTTCATAGGGCCGCAGAGATCTGCATGAACTTGCTCAAACTTGTTGTTTACCTCTGGGTAATGGCCCGTCATTGGACGCCTATGAGCTTTAGCAAAAACACATGCATCACAAAAGCTTGCCTTGGAACCCTTAAGATCAATGATTTTCTTAAGGTACCTCTCATTCAAATGGCCCATCCTACGATGCCACAAATCGACATCAGGAATTTCACGGCTCTTATCCTGGGCTAGAGCGGTAACCTCTGGCTTGCCTGACTTAGCTTTGGATGACTGAAGGACATAGAGACCTGTCTTCTTATCCAGGTTGGCTGAGAGGCAAAGGTCGCCTTTCTGATCATAGACTGTGCAACACCGGTTCTGGAACACCGTAGTGTAGCCCGCTAGATCAAATTTAGCCACTGATAATAAGTTTTTGTCCGCTCCGGGGATATAAAGAACATCCTTTAATATGGCCCTCTTATGTCGACTACCACCAGTGAGGTTGATAGCCGTGGTCCCCCTTCCTTGTGCAAAAGCAACTTTGTTGTCGGCCACCACAACTGGGATTTCGCTTCTCTTGAGCTCTATGAACTCATCTGGGTCGCCACTGATGTGGGAAGTCGTCCCTGAATCAACAATGGTTTGCCTTTCCTTACGCTCAGGTCTTTCACTTGCTTTGCAAGCTACTTCTAGAGGGGGAGCTACTCTACCCTCGCGACCGCTATACATATACATAGGCATATACTGCAAACCACCAAACAACTGACAAACACGAACAACAACAGAAACAACACGTAATGCTTTTAGAAACAACTGAACACGACACATTAAAGCGAAAATGTTGCTCTGATTATTGCTCGACTCTGTACTAGAAATGGGCTGTTT
>JBFGVE010000263.1:0-2442 GCA_041565275.1 Bacteroidia bacterium | reverse complement strand
TGATCATCACAAATGACTTCGACCTCAAAACCGATGATGTGGTTCAAAAATATGCCCAAAGATGGCTCGTGGAAAAATCCATCTCCGAACAGGTTGATTTCTTCCACCTCAACAGGGTGTCTTCCTCCATGGTCATCAAAGTCGATTTCGACCTGACCATGACTATTTTAGCCCACAACCTCTTCAGGCTACTCGCTTTGGACCTGGGACGTTACAGCAAACTCTCCGATACCAAAATCTATGAAAAGTTCATCCACAATTCAGGGACGATTCAAATCTCAGAAGATAAAATCGAGGTTTCCATGAAAAAGAAAAGAGACCTGCCACAAATCCTTGAGATGACCAACAAGTGGACCCAGATAAACTACCCCTGGATGGCCAAATAAAACCCTGACTTTTGCTGGGGCTTCAACCTCCTGAAATTAGGTGCCTGTTTTATACATTCATCACCAAGAGAAACCCAGACCTATCATGCAAAATCCGAAAATATGGCGTTTCGGGCGGTCACTAATTAGGTTTTTAGGGCATATTTAAGGTGTAGGATCAATTGGTTCCGTCAAACAGGGCTGCTGTAGTTTGGTCATCTGCATACACGTCTTTCCCAGAAAAGAATTTTCCAACTGTTATCAGAAGAATCTTAAAATCAAGACCCAGGCTTTTATGGTGTACATACCAGATATCTAATTTAAAACGTTCGGTAAAACTGATCGCATTTCGCCCTTTTACTTGAGCCCAACCCGTAATGCCCGGAAGTACTTCAAACCGCTTCTTTTGATCTTCGGAGTAAAGATTCCAGTATTGGTGAATTAGGGGACGCGGTCCTACAAGGCTCATTTTCCCTTCAAGTACATTGAATAATTGGGGAAGTTCGTCAAGGGAGAAACGACGGAGTAGTTTTCCTACCGGAGTAAGACGCTTACGTTGATTATGTTCTTCATGCTCACCGGACACAACATCTCGCAAGGTACTGAACTTGATCATTTTGAATACTTCACCCTGGAAACCAGTCCTTTTCTGAATAAAAAAAACTCTTTTCTGGCTGATCCACAAAATCAGGCAAATCAATGAAAATAACCAACAAAGACTTATGAGAACCAATAAAGAAAGAATTATGTCGCGCAGTCTATAGACCATCACATACAAGCTAATATTATCTCTATTCCAACAGGTTAAATATTATCTCTTGAATCTTTTTAGAGGGATTAACTAACAATCCGTGGGCTCCTCTTAGCAAACTTAATTGGGTTCCGGGAACCTGACTCACAAATGCTTTTCCCCATTTTGGCAGTACCACCCAGTCTTCTTCGCCTAAAATGAGGTGCCAGGCAGTTTGCCATTTTTGTGTCTTTTCTCGAATTTGGGGAATTTTCTTCCCTAGCCCAGCGTACTTTAGCCACACTCTTCCAAGGAGTTCTCTTTTTACTTCATTTCTAATCTCTCTATTTATAAAATGAAAGCGTTTCCTATCCAGAAACCTCAATTTGTTCAACGTTTGCAAGATAAATAAAAATGGCGCCGGATTTCTAAGAGTTTTTTGAAACAAAAGCCGACCTATTGAACTTTTTACACAGAATCGATACAAGGAGTGTAACCTAAGTCCGTCCGGAGCGATGAGAACCAACTTTGAAATGGGGGTTTCTGAATTGGAAAACCAGTGAAGCGCTACCCTTGCACCCATACTGTACCCGACGATTATGATTTCGTTTGTTTCGGGGAATCTTTCTACAATGATCTTAAGGAAATCCATCCAAAAGGCGGAGGAAAAAACTTGAATGGAAGCTTTTCTAGTTTCCTCAAGTGGACTTTTCCCGAATCCCGGTAAGTCAGGAGCAACTAAACGGACCCCCTTGGGAAGCTTTTTCCCGATAAAATTAAATAAGCTTCCTGTGTTCCCAAATCCATGTAGACAGATTTGAAGCCTTGGACCAGATCCTGTGACGTGTAAAAAGACAGTTTGGCTATGCAGTCGGATTTCCATCGGGAGCAACTCA
The DNA here is from genome assembly GCA_041565275.1 of Bacteroidia bacterium. Classification (GTDB taxonomy): domain Bacteria; phylum Bacteroidota; class Bacteroidia; order J057; family JADKCL01; genus CAWUKT01. The sequence continues at coordinate 451 of JBFGVE010000263.1, read as the reverse complement.
GGTGGTGAATCAGTACTCCAGACAATTTAAGAATTGACTTTGCAGAAATCCAATAGCTATTTTAGATATTTCCTAGGCACTCACCATTTGAAAAGCCGCTTTGGAATTCTTCTTTGTCTCAAACTGTGAACAGCAATCTTGATAATTGGAATGGTGTTCGTTGTTCGTGGAAAAGCCACCATCGCTAATCTGGCCCGTCACAGTGAAATGAACGAACGGATTTTTCGGCGCAACTTCCTAAAGTCCTGGGGCTTCCACCGTTTGAATGCTATTCTGATAGACTTGCTCGACATGGGTGAATGCATCGCTTGAACGCATCGCTGCGATTGATTCGACCACCCTTCCCAAATCCGGGTGCAAGACCTTCGGTGTAGGTTAGTTCTGGAGTGGTTCACGCAAGCGGGTCAAATACCTGGTTGCAGATGGGTTCTACAGCAAAAAAGCCTTCATC
>JBFGVE010000262.1:0-2495 GCA_041565275.1 Bacteroidia bacterium | reverse complement strand
TTGTCCCCCAATCCCGGGATCCGCCGGATCATCCATTCGACATTTCCATGGGGATCATAGCTGTAAAAAGTACAATACCCCTGGTCGGTACAGGTATAGCTGATGTTGTTCTGCAAGAACCGTTGCGGCTCACCAAAATGATCGGTCACAGCAGCCTTTTCAGAGTAAACGGTATATGTCCTTTCCGAACCTGTTGCAGGGAAATCCGCATCACCTGCTTGTGTGGGGAAGTCAGCACTGTTCTCACTGCTCTGTCCCACTTCAACGATCCTGTTCAGCCGGTCGTATTTGGTGTAGTGGTGATAACTGAGGGCGTATTCCATCCAGAAATGATCCCTGTAGCCATCAATGCAGGTACTGGTGTATTCATCCCTGAGTTGTGCCGGCACAGCGGCGTTACATGTGCTGAGTTGCTGTCCAATCATGTTGGCAGTGTGCTCCAGTTCTTCTTCCTTATCTTTCAAAGGCATAGTCAGCACCATTGATAAATTCACGCTTCCACTGGGAAATCTACTTGGGGTGCAACTCGAAACGTTTGGCCAACTCGCTGAGGGTCTTAAGCTCCTTGAGAGATTCAATGGCCACTTTGGCCTTGAACTGGATTTTCTCCTGTTTCTCTTCATCCTCATCGGGTATAACACAACTTATTTTCAGCTTAACCGATGGTCCGATTTTTAGGGAGTATTACAATGATAAGAAGATATTGAGTATAGGTAATCGCTGTAATAATCTCTTGCTAAAATGGAAACTAAAGTTTTTTTATTCTTTTTGGCTTTTTTAGGTAGATGTTCCTCGTTGATAAAATCTATCCCCACATTTATACTTTTGATTTTGTTAATAGAAACGCTATTTACGTGTAAAATGAAAGAATCTTTTCCTCCTTTTTCTAAGCGTTTTAATTCTATCACCCCACCATTATTAATTCCTATTGGTTTAGCTAATATTGAGCCTACATTCACGAAGCAACTTTCACCGAAAAAATAACCTTTATTTCTTTGAGGAATATATACGGCATCAGATGAATTGTTTGTTAAATAAATTCGTATTTCTAATACGCTATCATTTATCTGACTGAATTCCCCTTCCAAAACAATTCCTGCACACACTAACCTCACGTCCTGGCAAATCCCTTGTATCGAAAGGACGCACAGAAAAGCACTTATTTGAAAAAGCCTTAACATAATATAGTAACGTCTTATTTGTACTTAAATTGATAAAATCCGCCAGGAGTAGGATTGTTGTATCGTGGACCTTCATCAGATATAGCTTTGCTGTGTGATTTTTCGTAAGGTAATTTGTGATGTGTTCGGTAATAATTTTCCTTTAATTCGTGAAATACTACCGAAGCTCTTATTACAGCAATTCCACTACCAGAACCACTGTTAGAGTAATAGGTTCCGGGAGCGACATTAACGTGTCCGTCATAACCATTTGAAGGTCGGAAATAATAGTTCTGGTATTTAGATTCATCCCCTCTTTCTGTGGTTGATAAATTATCAAACCAACTAAAATCTTTGACTGTTTGACCTGCTTTAGAAGTATTGTCGATTGTACCCAAAGTCCAATTTCCTGATTGACCTACTTTATATTCAACATCATATTTTAAATTCGATGTGTACAGATAATTTAAATCATCTCCTGCTAAATCGGTAAGTAAGCCAATTCCAGCACTATTAAGTCCTCTAGCTTTGAAATTCGAGAATTTCTTCTCTTTAAATTCCCCTTTCTTATTATAAAACCTTGCATCTCCTTTCAATAAATCAAAGTTTATTGAAACTTGGTTGTCTGCCGATATACCAACTGCTCCTGCATATTTTCCTGCAACAGACTTAATATCTCTATTCGCTTGTTCGCTTCCGTTAGTTCTTAATGTATCTCCTAATTGGTCGCTATGCCAAACTGGATTACCTCCATTAACAGCATAAGGGCTTATTGAAAGATTTGGTTTTGGGTCTAAATTCCAGCGTTGTACTACTCTTGGAGAATACTCCCAAAACTTAGCTGTGTAGTGGTTTCCTGAGCCAGCAACTTCATCCACCTTTTCTTGTGTGTTATATCCATACCTGTAATCCCCATTATTCATGGTTCTCCCCGGCATCGCCATTCCAAAAGGGTAATAACTGTTCATCTGCCGAATATCGGCTCTAAACCCAAATGCTGAATCTGCCATTATACTGGCTTCTTTATGATCTGAGATGACTACCCTGACATTCCCCAGGTGATCAGTCAGCTCATAGTCCTTTGTTCCGGTGACCCTCGTGAATACGACAGGCAACTTTGGCTCTTCCAGTGTCTCCAGTATTACCAAAGGCTCTTCCTGTTGATATGCCCTTGCTGTGCCCGGGCTTATAGCTGTATCGGGCTCAGTGGGATCGTTGTTCAGTAGTCTTTTCCAGGTAAGGATATTCCTCCTGCAAATCCCAATGCGTTCCGATCCATAGATCGGGACTTCCCTGAGCCAGGTCTCAAGATAGGGACCATTTCTCTTTTCCTGG
>JBFGVE010000261.1:0-2508 GCA_041565275.1 Bacteroidia bacterium | reverse complement strand
GAAGGAATCACACTACCGGTCATCAACCCCAAATCGTACGGGATTAAAATACCCAAGGGGTACCTGATTGCAATCGTAGAAGATCTGCCCCCACAGAAGACATCAGCCGCGAGTAGAAAAAGCAAAGATGAACGAAAGAAACCGAAAAGGAAGAGCAAAGAAAAATTCGAGAGTGTGATGAAGAGGTTGCCACTAAACCTAGACAAATTCACCCCTGAAGAAGCTAAAAAGATAAAGAAACTCATATGGGAAATGCTCGACGCTTTCCCCGAAGACTCAAATTACCCTGGAGTGAGTACAAAACTGCCGCCCATGAAGATACAGACAACGGGCCCACCGATAAAATCGAAGCCATATAAAACCACCCCTGAGGATCGGGAATTTCTGCAGGCGACAATAAACAGACTCCTGGAGAGTGGATGTATATCTGCTTCCAACTCCCCATGGAGTTTCCCCGTCCTCGTAGCCCGTCATCGCAGTGGAAAACTCAGGATGTGTGTAAACTACAAAAAACTCAACGAGGTGACCCGAAAAGATTCATATCCTTTGCCCAACATACAGGATTTGTTAAATAATCTGGGAGGAAATGCTTTTTATAGCACCCTTGACTTATGTCAGGGATTTCATCAGTGTGGACTTTCTGAAGAGAAAGACGATGATGGGTTTTCGTCCCGTGATAAAAGCTGCATGGTGACCCCTTTTGGAACCTATCAATGGAATGTTGTCGGCTTCGGGATGAGCAATGCACCATCCCACTTCTCCCGATGTATGGATGTAGTCCTATCGGGGTTGCACTGGAAAACGTGCTGTGTGTTCATCGACGATCTTGTGATATTCTCCGACTCCTTTGAAGACCACTGCAAAGATCTTGCAGTAGTACTTCGACGACTCGTAGACTATGAAGTTAAAGTGAAGCCGGAAAAGTGTCAGTTGTTCACTGACTCCGTTCAATATCTCGGACACGTTTTATCGAAGGAAGGAATAGAGCCTATCCAAGCCAGGATAGAAGCAATCCAGAAAATTCCGCCCAGCAAGACTCTCAGGGAGTTGAGATCCTTCACCGCCACCTGCCAATACTACAGGAGGTTTATCAAAGATTTTGCAAAGATCGCAAGTCCTTTATTTGAACTCACAAAGAAGGAAAATCTGCCTTTCAAGGCATGGAGCCCTGGTAGCAAAGAAGACGAAGCCTTCACAAAATTAAAAAAGGCTATGTGCTCGGCTCCGGTGCTACGACTTCCGGACTACAAGAAACCGTACTTCATCAGTGTGGACGCTAGCGAAGACGGGTTCGGGGCAGTCCTGGAACAAGAGTTTGCAACTGATGAAGGAAAGCTGCTCCGACATCCGGTCCACTTCGCATCTCGGCGAACGTCACCGAGAGAGAGGAAGCTCCACAGCACACATCGAGAAGCGAGCGCAGTTGTCTGGGCACTCCATTACTTCCGCTACTATATCCAAGGGTTACCTACCACGGTATATACCGACCACGGACCACTCACTTGGATCATGGGGACGGAATTCAAAAATACCCCTTTGGCGAAGTACGCCGCCCGACTACAGGAATGGCAGAAAGATGTCGTAGTGAAATACAAACCTGGACGAAAACATGCAAACGCGGATGGGCCGAGCCGGCTACCCATTGTGATGGGTAGAGACGTGGAAGACACAGACGACGTGATCGTCCCTGACCTCTACGTTTCGAGTTTACTCAGACTCGAAAACGACGCCACTCGGCCGACCTGGGAGAAGTCTTTCGATCGAGCAATCACCAAACAGAAACAGATGGAGCGAATACGCAAAGCTCAGAAGGAAGAATCGAGTTGTAGGCGTATCACCGAATACCTTACGGCGGACTCCTCATTCGAGTTTCAATCTATTGAAGAAATGAAGGTACTGAAAGAGGCTGAAAAGAACTACAAAGTTCAGAACGGACTCCTGTACCGGGTTACAACCGTGAGGAGGAACCCTAAGTCGCCGCCGGAGAAGGTCGAACAACTGTATGTTCCTGCTAAGTGCCGCAGAGCAATCCTGACCGCCCTTCACGACCACCCCACTTCCAGTCACATTGGGAAGGACAAAATGTTAGGTCTCGTTCAAAGAAGATTCTATTGGCCTCGTTACGGCCAAGAAGTTGCCGATTGGGTGGCCACTTGTCCTTTGTGTCAAAGGTATAAATCCCTGAAACCACGGACAGGAGGATTGCTACATCCCAAGAGTTTGGTCCACCCCTTTCACACTCTGAGTGTGGATATAGTGTCTGGATTTCCTACTTACAGAGGATACAAGTACGTATTGACTATGGTCGACACTTTTACCAGGTGGGTACACTTGACTCCTCTGCAAGAGAAAACCAAAACGGCAGTCGCGGACGCAATCTACAACAAGATCATCCTCACACACGGGTGTGTCAGGAGGATCCTCTCGGACCAAGGGGGCGAATTCGAGACCGAAGTAATGGAACGGCTCTGTGAAAGAATGGGAATCCGGAAAGTGAAAACTAGTCCG
>JBFGVE010000260.1:0-2592 GCA_041565275.1 Bacteroidia bacterium | reverse complement strand
CAGGGAACTACTCGGGAGGGGACAGATGGTCGTCCAGAGCATGAGCCGTAAGGGCAATTGTTGGGACAACGCCGTAGCAGAGAGCTTCTTCAAGTCCCTCAAGGCAGAGTGGCGCGATGGCACCCTCTTCAAGACGCGCCAAGAGGCGGAAAGCGCTGTGTTCAGCTACATCGAAATCTGGTACAACCGGCAGCGGCTGCATTCTACACTCGGTTACAAGTCCCCGGAAGAATACCTCCTCAATCAACTGAAAACCAACAGATCAGCATCATGAACCACACAGTTAGTTGGCCAATAACGGCCCCAAACATGATACCCGGTGCGGGAAATACCATAACAAAAAAACCTGCCCCCGCGGCGAGCGGAAAGCGTCATGGACAACGCCAAACTCGTCCATGAAGATCCACCCCCTACAATCAAACTATCTTATCTCTCCGTCCATTTTATTGTTGCAAGTCCAGTTTAATCATCCATAGCTTTCAGCAAAGCATCCCTTGCGTCGGCATAGAATTGAATATCGATCTTGGTCGCCATATCGTCTGAAAGGTCAAATAGTAATTTACGGGCGCCTACTGGCATAAGCAATACTCCGGCTCCTTTCTCCACGGCAATCTCAGCGATGCTGACCGCATTGTGAACAGGTTCAATTGAACCTCCCAGGTTGACCTCTCCAACTACCACAAGCCCGCCACGGGTATTTTTCTTGAGGATAGCGGTAGCCATAGCTATCAGTGAGGCAACCCCCAATTTGGCGCCGGATTTAGAAGCATCAAATGCACGAAGTTGGATCGAAAACTCATGATTGCGGGGATCTTTGTCGCCTACAAGTTGCATAGCTCTCGCGTATAGGTTTTGCTGGGCGTAACCAACGCTTTCTTTGAAAGCTGGTGGCACGGGCTTGTTAAGGATCTTTACCGCACTCCCCGGGCCTTCATTCACCTCAATGCGGTACAGGCCGGGATGTTCATCCCCACCGCCTGGGCTGATGGTCCAGACTTGTCCGGGCTCAAGGGGATCATCCCCGATTTCATTTTCGCTATGCAACTCGGGAGTATTGACGAACTTTTCGACGCCATCTGCTCCCATCACATAACTGAAATGTGTATTCCGGAACTCGGCAGCACCAATGCGCTTTTGTTGCTCTTTTACGCGTCGACGGGATTCGAGGGCAATGCGTACTGCCCACTCAAGGTCTTCGTCGGGAATTCCATCATTCCCTCCAGGATATAACAATTTTAAAAGACCACTGATGGTCTTGTTGACTGCATTGGTGTCGCGGCCACTCAGGGAACCTCCAAAAAATACCCGATTTTGCAATACACCAAGGCGGCTTTGATTCCGTAGATGGCTCCAGCATTCCGAAAGGAAATCACTTACCAAACCAAAATGATTGGTCAGTAACTCCTTGCTGATCTTGGGAACGTCCCAGCCAGGTAAGAAACCATGAATTCGGTCCATAAAAGCGGTATCATGCCGCATTTCAGGGGGAAGCGGAGTAAGCAAATGGCCAATACGCTGCTGATGTTCTACATCGACGTCAAAATTTCCAACCATCACAATGCCGCCTTCGGCCCGGATACTTTCTTTTCCTCGGCTGAATTCTCCCGACTCCATGTATCCCTTCATGATGTTGACCCCGTCCTTTTGATCAAAGGAAACACCCGAGACTTCATCAAAGCACACAACATCGTATTGGCATACCAGTCCTCGTTGCCCGTTTGCATTGTTTACAAACATTTTTGCGACGGTTGCTTTCCCTCCTGAGATCAGGTGTGCATAGGGCGAGACTTGCTGAAATAAATGGCTTTTACCAGTTCCTCTTGGGCCCAATTCAACGAGGTTATAATTCCTTTCCACAAAAGGAACCATGCGAAGGAACAGTGCATTAATTGCTCGATCTGAAAGCCCACCAGATTCGATGCCAATGCTGCGAAGCAGGAAGGCTTTCCATTCTTCGGTGGAAAAGAGAGTTCTTGCTTCAGCCAAGGTATCCAGTACGTCACGCTTGGAAAGCTGAATTTCACGAAGGAATTCGATTCCAAAGGGTCGGCCGTTTCTTTCCTGTGCAATGGAGGCATCATATTCAAGGGTGACCTCCGCGTAGAAGCCTCCGGTGAGCATCCTTTCGTGCTGATTGACCAAGTCATCGCTAATCCTAACATCCCTCAATTGGAGGCTTGGCAAAGTTGCCAGATAGGAGTCGGTCTTTGCATCGAGCCGCGCACTGATCAGATCGATAATTTTGATCTGACCATACTCTCGGGCACGGGATTTAAACAACTCCTCTTCTCCGGCCCGTACAGTCCGTGACTTCAATTGGCGCTCAACAATTTCCAGTCCCTGTTGGATTTCTTCCTGGTCAATGGTGGCACAATAGCGACCCAAAAGAAATTCTACAACATAGGTTGGAACCGGAAATTGCCTGGCAAAGGTCCTAACCAAATCCTTTCTAACAATGTATCCCTCAAAGGCTTTTGCCGCTACATGATCTATTGGGTCTAATTCCATAATCGATTAATTTTCACCTACGGTGGTATTCATTTTGTCCATGATCACCCCGGATTCATTTAACAATACAATGGTTACTGCCTG
>JBFGVE010000259.1:0-2620 GCA_041565275.1 Bacteroidia bacterium | reverse complement strand
GAAATAATACGTGATTTTCCATTTGCAAATTAAAATATAGAAATGGCAGTATTTGAAACAATAAGAACACGGGGAATTCTATTTGATTCTGTTTTGACCGAACTAACTCTAATGCCAAATGAGAGGAAAGAGCTAATCGTAAAAATGAAAGTTGATTCCCCTAAAGGTAGATATCAGATTGTGTTTGAGGGAGTGAAAAGATTTGAATTTTCTCATTATAGTGGTTATGTATTTTATAATTTCGACAACACTAAGCTATATGATGTTGGTGATGAATACTACTTCTCTTTTGACCCATCAGAAGATGACGGAATCAGTAAAGATGATGGAGACATTCTTGTTTGTTCAAAATTGATGCTAAAAAAGTTGTAATATTTGGCTGCGAGTTAAAAAAATCTGGATCAAATTAGATAACGACGAGATAGGTAATATTCTTTATTACGAGAATTGGAGTCGTAAAGTCCACTACACCTGATCAGGACCCATCCAGGTTTGACTTCTGGTTTGGCGACCTCTTGGATTTCAATGACGGTAGGAGCCCCTGCTTTTGTTGTTATTGCTGCCTTCATGTTTTATTCACTATAATGTCCCGTGTATGTTACGTATGCTGAGGGGTATGTAATACTCCCCAGTCTCTGGTGCCTGCAAAAGTTCGTAAGTTATTCGAATATTTACTTTCTTCCCTCGCTGATTCCTGAGCAAAGCCTAAAATCGGGGCAAATAGGGCACAAGTAATTTTTAATTCATGTATGGTTACTTTATCAAAACCAAGTCTATCTTGGAGCAGAACAGCAGTTGGACCTTTTCCAGACCAGGAGGTTCAATCTGGTTCATAGTTCAGGTTCGGAGAAAGCCAGCGCTCCATCTCTGCAATGGTCATTCCCTTACGCCGGGCGTAGTCAGCTACCTGGTCCTCTCCTATTTTACCCAATCCGAAATACCGGGATTCGGGGTGTGAAAAATAAAAGCCACTCACTGATGAAGCTGGCCACATGGCATAGCTTTCGGTGAGACTGACACCTATGCTTTCTTCGACTTTCAACAGGTCAAAGAGAAGTTCTTTTTCCGTGTGGTCGGGACAGGCAGGATAGCCTGGCGCAGGCCGGATCCCCTGGTATTTCTCTCTGATAAGCAATTCCTTCTCCAGGTTTTCTGTTTTGGCATAACCCCAGAGGGTCTTCCGTACATACTCGTGGAGGTACTCGGCGAAAGCTTCTGCCAAGCGGTCAGCCAGGGCCTTTGCCATGATGCTTTTGTAGTCGTCATGGTCGGCTTCGAAGTCCGCAACCATTTTGCCAAGCCCGTCTCCCGCAGTTACTGCAAAACCTCCCAGGTAGTCAGGGTGGCCGGTCGGTGCGATGAAGTCAGCAAGGGAATAGTTGGGCTGGCCGGTGGATTTTTCATTCTGCTGACGCAGAAAATGAAAAGTGGTACGGACTTGATCCCGGCCCTCGCCGCGGTAGACCTCGACATCATCTCTTCCTGCCCGGTTAGCGGACCAGATACCACATACCCCGTGTGCCTTTAACAATTTCCGGTCAATGATCTGCTGTAACATTTTATTGGCATCAGCAAAGAGACTGGTAGCTTGTTCTCCCACTACTTTGTCTTCCAGGATAGCCGGGTACCTGCCGTGCAATTCCCATGTCCGGAAAAAAGGAGTCCAGTCTATGTACTCCACCAGGGTTTCAATGGGAAAATTCCGGAGCATGGTCTGACCGCCACGAACTGGTTTGGGAGCAGTGTACTTGTCCCAATCCACTGCAAATGAATTGGCCGCCGCTTCCTCGTAAGAAATATATCGCTTGGTTGACTGACGCTGTCCATGTTGCTCGGCAAGCGTCTCGTATTCATACTTGTAAGCTTGAATAAAGTCGCCCCTGAACTCTTCTGAGATTAGTTTCTGAACTACGGGCACGGAGCGGGATGCATCCAGTACATGAATGGTACCTCCTGCGTACCTTGGTGCAATTTTTACAGCGGTATGGACCCGGCTGGTGGTAGCTCCTCCGATCAGTAAAGGCAGCTTCATTCCACGCCGTTCCATTTCTACAGCGACATCTACCATTTCATCCAAGCTCGGAGTGATCAGGCCACTCAAGCCAATCACATCAACCCCCTTTTCTATCGCAGTATCGAGGATTTTACCTGCCGGCACCATCACTCCAAGGTCGATCACTTCGAAATTATTGCAACCCAGGACCACCCCGACAATGTTCTTACCTATGTCATGGACATCACCTTTGACGGTTGCCATCAGAACCTTCCCGGCAGGGCCACCTTCACCACTCCTCCGCTTCTCTTCTTCTATATGTGGGATCAGATAAGCAACCGCCTTTTTCATCACCCTGGCACTCTTTACAACCTGTGGAAGAAACATTTTACCAGCTCCAAACAGGTCCCCTACAACATTCATTCCATCCATCAAGGGACCCTCGATCACTTCCAAAGGCTTGTCCTTCACCTGACGAACTTCCTCGATATCTACCTCTATAAAGTCCACAATGCCTTTGACCAGCGAATAGCTTAGACGTTCCTCAACCGGCTTTTCCCGCCATTCCAAATTCGCTCCACCCTGCTTCCTTCCCCTGCCTTTGAATTGCTCTGCAAGGTCGATCAG
>JBFGVE010000258.1:0-2626 GCA_041565275.1 Bacteroidia bacterium | reverse complement strand
GCAGAACGAAAAAAGCAGCAAAAGAGAACACTTAAAGTAGCCTGAAATCCCAACATAGCCCCAAAACCCGGTGCAGTGAGGGAAACCTATGTCTTGAATCGACGAAATTCCCTTGAAAATTGAGTATTGGAGTCAAAAGTCCGGCTCAATAGTGAAGATTGCATGTCAAAACACGGGGCGACTAGTATTTCATCACCAAGAGCAACTCAGACCCATCATGCAAAATCCGAAAATATGGCGTTTTCGGGCGCACACTAGCTAAATTCGTCATTATTCGCACAGCGTTCAAGGATGGTTATCAAGACTAACATGTTGATAAACAGATCGATGAAAAGTGAAATTGGGTTTTCGGGCAAACACTAAATATCCTTCACGAGGTCAAACGGAAAGGCCCTACGGAGACCTTCCGGTACACCAGTTTTCTGTGATCCAAATTCTTGGGTTAGGTGTGGAGAAAATTTCGGGTATATTTTGCCATTGCTAAATTTATTTTTAACTTTAAATTAAGGTTTAAAGGTTGCATGGTAGTGGTTTCCTGAGAGTCAAATAATTGCAAATAGGTAAAACGTGTAGTTTTGTTCCTCTGCCCAAGTTATGGCGTTGCAGGTAATCAGGTTAAGATTATATTATTTTTATCACGATTCATTATGAGAAACTCGGTTAGTAAAACACGGAAAGATTTACATCAAATGGTTGTAGATGAGGTGTCTCTTAAGCAAAGCGGTGGTGATTCCAGTTATTCGTTCGAGAATAGTCTTCCACAAGCTTTGCAGACAAAAGGTCTGCAGTCTGCTATCAACATTAGCCCTCGGGTCACGCAGCTGAAGACCCTGCAAGAGAGCATCCGCAATAGCCCACGTATGCGGGGCGAATTGCCATTGTTCAGTAGCCCAGGAGTCTCCCCAGTACAGCAAAAAAAAGCGATGGGGGCAGATATGCCAGGAACCCAAAAGACCCATGCGCCCCTACAGCTACAACCTGAAGCTGCCAGTGGGAGCAGAGAAGCAGAAATGGATATGGGAAGAATGCATGCAGATGCTGGTAAAGGAGGACGCAACATGAAAGCGTTTTTCGGCGCTGAGGAAGAAGCGCACAAACGTATAGCAAATGGGCGACAATTGTACAACAGCCCAGGAGGTCAACAATGTACTCACAGAAATGTCGCAGACCTAATTTGGTTTGTTTACAACAAAGGTGAAAGTAAGGTTTCTACGTCTTTCAAGAAGAACTCCCTCTCGATTCCAGATCCAGAAGGAACGTGGTGGAATTGGATACGGAATAGTAGTATATCTCATACACGTGGCTCGACGCACGTACAAGGGCACCGCGTTTCCCATGAGAAAGGAGGAACTGAAGGAAGGGGGATAGATTACGATTATCTTTATGAGAAAGAAGGAAATCTTCCCCACCATTTAAAAACAGTGCTATTCCACACGATAGAAGTGAATGGCACAAGGAAATTGTTCATAAAATTGGAGACCGCTGGTATGGGTGGTACTGCGGAGGAGAATAAGCAGAGGAGTTGGTTCAAGCGATTTATGCCACATGAACGTAGTGTTCAACACACCAAGAACTGGTTTTCTTCTGCAGCGCAAGGGAAGCATAGTGACGAAGGAATGAAAGCATTCCGCGACAAAATTCCGAAAGGCGTGGAGAAGGCGGCGAAGAATTGGGATAATAGTTACAGGAAAGTAGCGGTACCAAAATCTTGGGGTTCCACGTTATCTTTCGGGTTATGGAAGCCAGCCACAGAGGTAGCCAATGTGAAAGACAAAAGATTTGGTCATATCAGGAATATGTCTGGAAGCAGAGATAGCATAAGCAAATTCAGTCAGGCTATCGCTAGGCAGTTATCAGAACACTCCGAACTATGCAATAAAAACCCAGAGCGGAGGAAGGAACTTCTTGCACTATACAATCCCACGGTTGCTTATCTTAAGGAAATCAGAAATCTTCCCATGTTCCGAGATGGAGGAAGTGACACTACGAAGGAACCTTTAGAGAGTGCGGTGAAATCAGGTGACCCTGCTAGGATAAAGGGTGCTTACGAAGCCCTGATAGGTATATGGAGAAGTACGCTAGAGGCATCGTTCGGTATGATTGGAGAAGAAATTGATTTGAGTGAAGATGAGTTAAGATCAGAACCACAAGCGGAAGCTCCAGAAGAATTAGGACACTGGGGATCGCAACAGTATTGAGACACTGGGGATAAGTGAAGGGGAGCCATCGAGTTGTGACTTGCTTTCAATTTTGGGTATCCTCAGATTGGGTTGTGTCTTATAAACATTTTACGACGTAGTGCCTGATCATTGCGATTTTGACCATTGCATGGAAACTGAGAGCCAATTTGTCGAATCTGAATGCAATCCTTCTGCAATTTTTGAGCCATCCGATCATACGTTTGACAATGTTCCTGGCTTTGTAGGTTTCTTTTTCAAACTTCGGTTTTGGCCCCCTTTTTCTTCTCTTCTTACCTTCTGGAAGTGCTTTCTCAGGGATCATTGATTTTATCCCTCTTCTACGGCAATATTTACGAATCTTCCCCGAATCATATCCTTTGTCTGCTACCAGTTTTGCTGGTCGATTTTTCGGACGCCCACGACGTTGAGGGATAGAGACACTCTTC
>JBFGVE010000257.1:0-2639 GCA_041565275.1 Bacteroidia bacterium | reverse complement strand
TAAGGAATTTAGACAAATTCAAATTTACAAAACTTGATCAGAGCCCAGTTAAGGGACTAGAACATTTAATTTTCATAGTATCTAAAAAATAGAATCTTTGCAATAGTTTAGTCTACTAACTCTGATTTAGGTCTAAAACCTTTTGCTGGCTTTTATCTGCTGCCTTGAATCTATATTGTAAAATTTTGATTTTCTTTTTAAGTTGATATGGCCGGATTAATGAGACAAGTTGGTTTGGAGAAGAGAAAAGCGAAGAGTCCTAGACAAGGAAAAATGAACACCCGACATTCTAAACGGTTGCTGGAAGCACGAGATAATTTGGACGACAACTCAAGAGATGATTATTCAGATCAAGATCAGATTGAAGACGATGACAGCGATATGGGATTCCAAAGTGAGGCAGGAAACATAAAAGGTGACGCTCTCTCTCAAAACATCAGAGAAGGGGGGGGAGATGCTGCTCAATTTTCCCAAATCACTCATCGAGAAGTGGGGGGAAATGCTGCCAAAATTTTCGAGAAAGTTGCAGGAGAGGAAGACCACAGGGAGAAGAGAAGAGAGAAAGAGGGTTTAGTGTCTTCTTGGGAGGCGACGCTGGGATCCGTCCCCCGTCGCAGCCTCGGAGATGAAGAACCAGTGTTTCCCTGGAAGAAGACCTTGGGATCCGTCCCCGGTCATCTACCCGGAAACCGTGACAGTCAACCGAGTCCCGTTCATAGATCGAGGTCATTGCATTTGGAAGACCTGGAAGGAGAGGGAGAGGACGACGAGGGGCTAAGTGATAAGGATAAGCACCTACTGGAAGAGTACCAAAAGTGGTTAGAAGGGTTGATGACCAATGAAGGCAGGTGGCTGAGTAGAAAGCAATTGGTAAAGATGGTGAATAGATCCTTCTTCATAAATAAGGCAGATACACTCCGCATTCGGTTGGAGTCGAGTACAGTTGGGGTAGTACTACCTCGTTCTTTCTCTAGTCTGGAGATGAAACATGAGGCTTTCTATGAGGAGGTGGGAAAAATCCTGACGGAGGTAGGGTGGACCACATTGAAGGTGAAAGGAGATGGAAAATGTCTCTTCCACTCACTGGCAAAAATCCTAGCTCCAAACTGGACGAGTCAAGCTACTCTGGCGAGACTACTGTGCATTGTGTCAAGCCGGGTGATAATGAATGATCCAGACAAATATAGCCAAATGTTTGACATCGAGGACTACAAGACGGTTGAGAACCCGGAGCCATCGCTGGCAGATATGGTGATGGCAGTGTTGAACGGAGCTTACTCAGACACGGCGCATGTGTTTGCGATATCAAATCTGCTCAGAGTCCGAATTACACTTTGGGCAGAAGCGAGAAAAGCAGACAAACCCACCCGCTGGAAGAACTATTTGGGCATTCGCATGTCTTCCAGCGGAAGAGATGGTGACGGCTATACCTACCAACAGCAACGAAATTCACTTGTTATTGTATGGATCGGGCAGCGAGGCTCACTATCAACCTATCGTGCAAAAGGACCGAAAGTTGCGACTTCCGATGCTCGATAAGAAGGAGTCGCCAGAGGAGACCTTGTTGGTAACGTACATGATCTACACGTCTCTTACTGCGAACCAACGAGATGAGATCAACGGCTTAAAAATCGATTTGGCCCCAGTGGTAGATTCATCATGCCGATCACACCCCTTCATAAAACAGCTGGATCGCTTGGAGAAGAAATTTTTCTTCGGGTTAGGATCCGCACAAGAGAAAGATTATGGAAGTCTCATCAAATTTTATCGGTCGCCCGATTTCATAAGTAGTTTGATTGGACAGCAGCGAAGAGGTGTTGACATTGCGGACAGTGAGGGATCAGAAAGCACGGACTCCAGTGACAGCAGAGGAAGGCGAGACGATCAAAGCCTTCGGCAGTGCAACTCAGGAAAAGAAGGGGTCACACAGGCAGGTCTCAGAGAATTGGTGAGTTGGGTCTCAGAATCAGTATGGGACGCGTGGTTAGAGCAGGTAATGGTGGCTCATCGAGGTGACGTAGAAGCACAAGTGCTAGCAATAGAGACGGATCTTAATCTTCATGCCGTGAAGGCTCGGACCAAAGGCAATGAGCCGCCGTTTGAGATATCGAGGATGTGGCCTGCAATAGAGAGAAAGCTGAAGCAGATCTTCGATGACACAGCGGGGACTAAGAAGGGGGGAGATAGTGAAGGAAAGAGAGCGGCCGTAGCCCCATCAGGGTTTGAGGGAGAGAAAAAGAGAAGTGCAGTAGAAGGGGAGAACATGAAGAAAGACAACACATCGGAGGGTTACGGGTGGGGAGAAGGATGGTCAAGAGTCTTCGATCCTTCGATACCCACCACCACAGCTGAGGAAGAACTAGATCTGTTCTATGGTCTCAAGCATGAAAATCAAGCTATGTGGCTGGCCTTGAGTGAAGTAGCTAAGCTGCATAAGATGAACAGCCCTCAAGCAGAACCGAAAAACCAGGACCTGCTTCGAGGGGATGGGTGGGATAGTCACTACTTACGCCCGATTATGACCGGTCGAGATTCATTCTTTGGCCGGGCGAATGGAAGGGTGGTGCGACATGCGTTTACAGATCGTATGTGTAACCTTCTGAGGAACTACGACGAGGGTATCACCTGCTGTTTGACCC
>JBFGVE010000256.1:0-2673 GCA_041565275.1 Bacteroidia bacterium | reverse complement strand
CGTCCTATCAATTGTATCTGCAGCAAAATCCATGCGGGGTGGCAACCAGGAAAGCAGACCTGGATCACTGGGGGATCAGGGAAGCGCTCATCCGAGGGTATAAACGCTACTGGCACATATTGAACGAGCATGAATCCGGGGAGAAGTCCTGGAAGCAAAAGGAGCCCACGTTATCTGTTGAGTTATTCGGAAACCAGAGTGATGGCCGTAAGCTACAGGAATTTGTGGGTCAACTCATCAGCAGTTCCAGGGGGAAGCTTGAAGCGGTCGGAACCCCAGGGAAAATACAGAATGTAATATTGAAGGGTGAATATGGAAGCTTTACCGAAGAGATCAATCAAAAGCTGAGACAGATATTTTTCCCAGGGAAAAGTGAAATGGAAACCAACAATAAGCCTGCCATGTTCCAACCCATTGCACCCTTGCCCACCAATACCAGGTTTAAGGGCAGGCTCAGGTTCGAAAACCTGACAAAAGTAGAGTTGGGAGCATTGCTGTTTGTACTGGACCTTGGTCTCGGGCTGGCCCATAAAATTGGACTGGGCAAACCGATTGGCCTGGGGTCAGTGCAGATCACTCCCACCCTTCATCTAAGTGACCGTCAGGCAAGGTATACCGGCCTCTTTGGAGAAAACCGGCAGGCATGGAACACTGCCGAGCAACCTTCTACAGACCTGGAAGAGTTCAAGGACGCATTTGCACGTTATGTCGGGACAGTTCTGCCAAAGCATGCGATAAAAAAGGCCAAAGACCTCTGGGAGGTGCCAAGGATAAAAACACAGGAGACGATGCTTAAACTGGGCCACAGTGATGTAGTGATAAACTGGTTCCAACGCACATCCTATGGTAAATTTGGAGGGAAGGAATCCGATTTCAAAGATCGGTCGGTCCTGCCTGCTCCCGGAGAATTCGTCCATCCGAAAACTCAAATTACCAAGAAAAAGCCATGACCAGCCCTGTCTCTTTTCTGATACGGCCTCTTGCAGCAGCGGTCATGGTATCCTTTGTTCTCGAAAGGGTGCTTCGCCCCCAGGACCTGTATGAGGTACAGCCTCCTGATCCTGTCCGGGAAAAATTCGCCCATTTGGGCGTGATCATTTCAGGGAGGGGGCCGATCTGGCTATACGGGTACCTGGCCCATAACTACCATCCCTGCCGGTTTGTAGCTTTCCATGACCCTCGGCTGCGAGTTGCCGTAGTCGTAGAAAGCCATGCCACAGACGTTAGGCCCGGGGACCTGATCCATATTGATCTATGACATATTACTTCACAATTAAAATAATGATACAATGAAACAGAAAAAGTTAATGGAACCGAAACCCAAAAGCCAAATGGGCTATATTTTATCTACCTCAAGAAAGGAACTGGTCCTTGCAGTCCTTGGTTTTTTTCTCGTGATCGGCGCAATTGTGTGCCTGGAATTATTTGTTGACCCATGGTGGTCAGGTTTCTTTGCCGACTACCCCGATCCGATCATAGCTATCGGAACACTTGTCGTGGCCATTTTGGTGTGGGTAAGTGCCAAACTGGAAGGTTGGCGGTCCACTTGGCCGAAGAAGCTACAGATCTATTACCTGTTACGAAAAGACGGAGTTTGGAAGAAACACATTGCAGTTATGGATGCTCCCCTGACCAGTGAAGCTGATATCAGGAGTTGGGGGCAATCCATTGGGCAAACTGTCGTACCGGATAGCAAAGATCTAATTGACTTTTCCGGATTCAAAATCGTACCGGACCTCTGCCGTGAAAAAGACAGGACCAATCAATTTGGTTTACTGATCTTCCTGAGCAAACCGATCAAAGGGGCGAGGGACGGCAGTGTCTTCGCCTTTGACGTTCACGGTTCGGAAATGTTGGCTACCCCGGAAATTCCCAATGGCCACCCCATCCTAAATTTAGATGATAAAATCCCCACCTGATCCTTTATGAATCGTCTTCACACCCTCACCGCTACTTTTGACCTCAAGCTTAAGCACAGCGACCTCTCCAAGTTCAGAGGGGCTGTGGCTCAATTGGCCGGTTATGACCAGGACCTGTTTCACAACCACGACAATGGTTCCGGGCCGACTGACAAGTCCAGGCAACGTTATCCTTTGATCCAGTACCGGGTCCACCACGGACATGCCGGGATCTTTGGGATCAACGAAGGGGCCGAAGCACTTGAGCAATTGATCGAAGACGGCCACTTTGCCAGGTTTTCGATGAATGGCTGTGCACGGCCGCTTGAGCTATCCGGCTACATCCGCGATCCTGCATTTGAGCCCTGTATCCTGGCGAGTGAAAATTCCCATACTTACCGTATTTACAAGTACTTGCCATTTTCGGGGAAAGCTTACCGGGAATACAAATCGCAATTCGATGTGCGGGATAAGTTGACGGTATTGCAACGCCTCCTCAGAAACCATTTGGTGGCCTTTGCCTGGGGGGTAGGGTGGGAACTAAGTCCTGAAAAGAGGATAGAGATCACCATCAATGACCTCGACCGTGTTTCCAAAGTATCGGCGAAAAACAGAGAAGTAGTTGCATTTGACCTTGTCTTCAGTGCCAATGCCAAGCTGCCGGAAGGAGTAGGTATCGGCCGGAAATCTGCTTTCGGGTTCGGAGCGACAATCCCATTGGAGCCCAGCTACTGACCGGGACGCGCCTCCATTTTTCTCCCAACCAGCATCAAGG
>JBFGVE010000255.1:0-2688 GCA_041565275.1 Bacteroidia bacterium | reverse complement strand
ATTACTATCCGCTACATAAGCATACAAATTCGGATTATTCCCAGCCAGCCCGATCGGATCTTGGGACAGGTAAGTCCCACTTTCAGGTGAGTAATACCTATACCGGTTGTAATACAAGCCTGTCTCTTCATCTGCATACTGACCCGGAAAACGGAACGGACAGTCACTCAAAGAACCACGGTACAATTTCCATATATTTCCGTAAATATCATACTCCGCTTCCCATGTCAACTCTCCTCTCTGGTCGTACATCTGTACTGGCGTCCCCAGGTGATCGCAGATGATCGAATACCTCTTGTCGCCTACAAGCTTGGCCGCAGGGGAATGACTACCCTCATCAAATATCCACGTTATCAACCGGTCCGAATCAATTGGCTCACTCTCGCTGCGGATCAATCTCCCAACACCATCTACAGCGCTCACAGGACGGCGGGCCTGGGAATATGTGTATTCATGGAGCGGCACATCTCCATCCCATATCCAACTGGTGACCTCCCCGTCGAATATCTTCGCTGTCCTGCGGCCCAATGCGTCGTACTCATAGCTCACTTCCTCCAGGTCAGGACGAACAACCGACTTGAGAAGACCATTCCCCTGCCAACGGTAGCTCCACCTCTGCTCGCCCGATCTCCCTACCTTCGCAATAAGGTTCCCTGCATCGTCGTATTCATACAAAAAATCAGGGCATTCCAGCAAACGGCCCCCGGCGCCGTACTTCCGATCGGTTTGATCTTCGGTCCTGAACAGGTTACCCACCTCGTCAGGGTACTTCCCTACCTGCAGGGAACCCTCCTGCCAGGCATTGTACTTGCCCCAGGATAGGTTCGACCTGGGATCGTAACCAAACAATGCCAACCGCTTCTGCAATTCATCCTCTATCCGCGTTAACCTTTTTCCGCTGTCCCAACTGTAATTCTTACGACGCGTAGGACCCCTGCCGGAACTGACCGAATGACACCAGTGATCGCCAGAAGAACGGCCCTCCCACTTCGATACAACTCCACCGCTCAGAACACGCTCGATCTCCTGGCCGCTCACATTGTACTTCATCCCGGCATGCCAAGCACCACTACCGCCGCCGTCACCTCCCTTGCCCTCAATCGCTTGCAATTCACTCACCTCACCCAAAACCGTACGAACTATATCAACACAAGCTCCCAAACTCGAAATTACATGACTACGCAAACCAAATATGTCATACTTGCTCCGAACACTGTGACCATCCTGCCATTCCTCAATCACATTGCCCTCCTTGTTTCGACGAAATCGAACTATGTTCTCAGCATTGATCGCTTCGACCATACGACCGTTCTGGTCGTAACCATAGGTCTCCCAACTGCCATCGCTGTACTGCGCCCGTACAAGACGACCACCGTAGTCGTATTCATATTCCGTGCTGACACCTCCCGGACCCGCAACCTCCAATACACGGCCAGTAGGACTGCGGCGGTAAGTACGCTCCAAACCGTCAAACCCAACCTCCCGCTCAACCTCTCCACGGGCATTCCGGAAAAAACGGTAGCACTCACCGTGCTCATTGTGGATCGCCCGCAACTGCTCCTCAGTATCGTAGTCATAGTGAACCTTCACACCCTTTTCCTCACGCATCTTCACACTACCCAAGGGCGTATAACTCAAATTCACCCGGCACGGGAAAAAGAATCTATTGATACAACATCGTCGTAAGCATTGTAGCTGAAACTCACATAGTCAGGATTGGAAAACTGGACACGCGTCAGACGGTCAAGATGGTCGTAAAAATAATGCACGCTGTCCCGCGATGGGCCCTTCTCAAATATACACCTCCCCCAACGGTCATACGCACGCCTCAATGTACTCCCGTCAGGATATGTCACCAAACGAAGGTTGTGCTCAGCGTCATATTCCAGGTACGTCTTCTTTCCCTCCGCATCGGTTACACAGCTGAACTCCCCAGCGTCATTGTAAACCATACGTACCTTCGCGCCCGAAGAACTAACCACTGTACTCAACAAACCCCTTGAATCGTAATGATTCGTACTGATGGTCTATTCTTCTTCTACTTCAAAATCTATCTTGCCTTCTTTTAGTGCATTAGTGATAATCTGATAAATAAGATCTTGTTCATCTCTGTTTGCATTAACCCAATAATAAAGCCCATCTGATGTCATAGATAGTTCCATCCACTTGCCCCAAGAAGAGTCATTTTCAATCGTTATTTGGTCGTTTTTTATTGTAACTCCTGAAGTTAGCTTTACTGATTTTAGTGATCTAAAAACAATCTCAAAAGCCTCTTTTATCTTGTCGATACTACTTAAGTATATGCTATATTCTATTGACATAATCTCTTTTGTTTAACGGCATCCCGCACCATGAGGCCTATTTCTTACTGTTGGAAAATCTTTTGGGTTTTTTATGCCAATGTGAGTTTCTTCAGGGAAGTACTTGGGATCTCTAATAATCCCTCTATCGTTTAGCTGATCCCCCATTGGGTTTTGCTTATGAATATGAGCATTATTAGCACTTTTAAATTCCGATTTCTTTTGATTGCCGTAAGGGTGAATCCTAACTTCTGAACCATCCATGTGACGCCATGTCTGATTTTTTGCAGCACTATTGCTGATCTTTGTCCTAACAAAGCCATTATCCACTAATATTTTCTCTAAGTGAGGAACTGTCTTCCCTTTTAGCGTTATTAGATCAGATGCT
>JBFGVE010000254.1:0-2705 GCA_041565275.1 Bacteroidia bacterium | reverse complement strand
CCTTGAACTGTTGTCGAGCGTGACCATGTCCATAGGTACGCCATTCAGAGGTAGAAGACGACTTGCTTGGGAATCGGTTGTTGGATGTTCCATTTCTTGCATAATGAGACTTGGATGGCTCATACACAGGAGTAGGATTGGAACTGTGATAGGATCCATTACCCTTTGGTAACTTCATATTGTTCAATGAGTCTTCAAGTACGTTGATAGAGACAGGCATGTAGGCAGGCGATTGGGTATTAACATTAAGTTGGTTGTAAAGTTGGTTGTAAGGCGGCCAAATATCTAGCATTTCAGACTTGGTTTCATCCCTCCAAGCCCAGAAAGTGTCTTGACAGATATAGTAAAACCCTCCTGGATAATTTTCTCCCAATTCTCCGTCCCAGAACCACTCGAGATAGGAATAGAGCACAAAGATCTCAATATAACTCTCCCTATATTCGTCGTAAAGGTCGGCATTGTCGCCTACTTCATGAAGGAATTGTCCTGGTGAGTACTCTCCACCATGATATTCAGTGTATTCAGGAATAGAAGAAAACATTCGTTGAAGCTCGTAATCATTTACCACGTCCATGAGTTTCAAAAATTCAAAACACTTGGGAGTAAGAGTGATCATAGGGTTAGCATATATCCATGTTAAGTATTCTCTGTCAAAATGCTCTATCTTGGTACATAGTTTCAACCTAGAAACGATATCATCATCATAGCGAGGAACGAGAGGAAGGTCATGGTGATTGATAGAAGCTTGAGAGTTGATCTCATCATCATCGTCATCGTCATCGTCGCTGTCGTAAAGAGTTCCTCGTAAAATCTTACCCACGGGACTACCCGGGCGGCCAGACGGTTCGACTTTAATGTTCGAGAACCTGTTCGCGCTCGTGTCTGCTTCCGTACGTGCTTGGGCATATCTCGAAACCAATTTTGGACCTGCGCCCGCGCTATCGGATCTAAATGAGTTACCCATAAGTGTTGGACTGGGGCAATTCGTTTCACTCTTTACTTCCCTTATGTAAGAGGATCCTGTAGCTGCTGGTAGAGAGTCGTCATCACTCGAGTCAACAAATAAGCGTCGGTACCAATCGGACATTTCGGGGGCTTCCGTCTTCGTCTCTTGTTTAAGGGTATCGTCACGCCGGGCAGAGAACGGTATTCCTCGTCGTGCGTTGCGGGGAAATAACTTCCGTCCGTAAGTACGCTTGCTTGGCACTTCGGGTTCGGTGTCCTCTGTAGGTGGAGTAATGGCGTTTGCCGTAGTACTCGGTGGAGGGGTCAATAACGTCTGCGGCCTAAGTGGCTTGTTAAGTACTGGCTTCAACTTGACCTGCTTGGACGCGATCCTCTTCTTCCGAAGCGAGGCGATCCGCGTAAAATTTCCTTGTGGACTCGACATACTTAACAATCAAACTGTCACTGGCAAGTAAAGTTCGCTCGTTTGCAGTACTGAAAATAGGTAGGATTGTACTTGATGAATGAAATCCCTCACAAATTCATGCTAACCTCTCCAAACCTTGATATCTTGATGAATATCGGTCCGATTTCAATGCTTGTTGGACCGAATACGATGTCAGGCCACTGCTCGATTCAAATATGAAGAGCTTTGTAGTTGTCTCCTAAAAGGATCTTTAGGAGCTGTAGAGTAAAGTAGTAGTACCTTTTACCCTCTTGTAATTGTCCTTGCTTGAGGACTTCTTGCTTGTCAACTGTAGACAACGGAGACCGCTGTTGCTTGTCAATTGACACTGTGGGTAACCCTTGACTTGTTCTTCCTTGGGTTTACCTTCGTATGCGTAGTTCTTGCTCTTGTAGAGAAGGATTGCAGTCAAATAGTCAGTATGCAAATGTAATCAAATGTGTCACTGTTTTACCTCAGTGGAGCTCCGCTTCAACACTGGTATGGGTCTGCAATCTCGCAAATGGGTGTCTGATAAACTATCAAAGTAGAATACCTCTACTTGTTGCGTGTAAGATTGGATAATACCGGCCTAAACTCTGTCAAACTAATATTATAAGCTATTCACTGATTTGGAAATGAAGATGTAGTCTTGGATTGGTCTTGCGAGTGGAATATTTCAACTCGTCACATGAAAGGATATTTTGTCCATAATCCTAATTGTAAGCAGTTGTGGGATCCCAAAATAGTCAGTTGATCATCTGGAACATGAAATGCATAGAGGATGAAATTTGTGAAGTCCATCAGTTGCTAATTCAGTTGGAGATATCATAGGACTGAAATTTGTTTCAACAGTTGTTCCCACGGTAATTTTGGTGATAAGATTCGAGAGATGGGATATAGAACATGTTTGTGAGTGTTCTTCAAGTGTCTCAATTTCCTGGACATAATGTGAGACGCAAATGACGTCCTGCTTGCAAGTCTCGTTGTCTTGTCCCACAGGATGTATGATTGACACCCAAGTCACACACACCGCCAACCTTGACTTTCACAGTAAAACACTTCTAGGAACTGTGTTGTTCTGTTACTCCCCTTCAATCATTCATTCCATATAAAGCTTTCCACACTTTTTCAATTTTCATTTTTGTTTTCTTTTTCAATTCTTTTTCTCATAAACCGGTATACATATATGAATCACTATGGTTTTCCCTCTCCATAGATGATCTCCCCTTAGGGCATACACCCTAGGCCACTTCTTCAGTGTCCTCAACCCTAATCCAACCAGCAAGCCTCTCTGTGCTGCTCTCCACTACTG
>JBFGVE010000253.1:0-2714 GCA_041565275.1 Bacteroidia bacterium | reverse complement strand
AGTCCTCGTTTGGTGGAATGCTATCATCGACAATTAGCTTGATACTGATCGTTAAACGTAAACAGGTCGTAGTCCTCGTTTGGTGGAATGCTATCATCGACTTTTAGTTTTCACAAGACTTTATCAATCAGGTGGCTACAGGGGATTTTATGTAAACGATTCTGGGCATTTTGTGCTTTTGGTGTGACATTTTGTCTATATAAACAGTACATTGATCTCATGCAGTATCCATGCTGAATTCGGGCCTTTGCCCAATGTACTCATTTTCTTGAAATTATCCTGGTCAATTATGTGGCTGTAGATCCGGTCTGTCTCGGTATTACAATTTTTTGCGTAAAATTTCTCTATCCCTTTCCAGCATTTCGGCCACTTTTCAGACGCTATCTTTCCTACAAATACTGAATA
This sequence comes from Bacteroidia bacterium, assembly GCA_041565275.1. GTDB lineage: Bacteria > Bacteroidota > Bacteroidia > J057 > JADKCL01 > CAWUKT01. Next base: position 2,309 of record JBFGVE010000253.1, on the reverse strand, counting down.
TTGGATCCTGTCAAAACCTAAATGTTCCAACAAGTTAACCAGTTTGGTCCTGGCTTTGGTTTCGGTGATATCGTAACATACCATGCGGATCATGTCTCTTCCTTCTCTCCTTTAGGGTCATCGTTAGTGATTTTTGTCATTTCGTCTTTGCCTGGCAAGAAGCTTTGGGCTAGGGAGGTCATCTGGTGCTGAATTTGGTCTTTCCGCTTGATCCGTTTGCCCCTGAAGTTGGTGGGTTCATTGATCTTTTGGTACCAGGCAGGAATAAAGATGTGCTTTCCCTCTTTCCTCAGCCATACTTTTTTCCCATCTACCTTGAACCATTCCTTCTTCATCTTGCCTCCTATCGCGAGTTCGGCGACCAACCGGTCCACCCAGGGACGGTATGGTTCGATGGCATCAAACACAAAAGCGGGGCGGTTGTAGTTCTCCCGGTGCAATATTCCTATATGGGGATCTAAACCGGCAGTAAGTACACAGGCTTCAACTTCTCCATATAACATGCCATATCCATAATTGATCAGGGCATTTAAGGGGTCTTCGGCAGGCTGACGCGTACGTTTGTCTGCAGGTTCATGTTTTTTCAAGGCTGAAAAATAAGCCCCCCAGTAGTTTTTGCCAACCTGGGCTTCCATCACCCGGATTTTCTCAGGCAGGTTTTCCTCGCTATTTACATGGCCTGGTCCCTCTCCGTTGCGCATCAACAATTTGATTTTTCCTTCCCATTGGTCCATTTCCTTTGCTGCCTTTTTCAAGGCGTCCTTCTGTGAGGGCACCCGGTTTTGCAAATATTTCAGGACTTTACGTTGCCTTTCGCACTTGTGGAGAATGCACTTTACTGCCCATGAAAACCCTTCTGCCCTGTCCGACCAGTAAATCTGCCTACGCCGTATCTCTGCGAGGCTGCTAAAGCGAGCTTGCCATAATCGAGCTTTGACCTTTCCCTGGCGATCGAAAAACAGTACTGGGATCTCATGTTCGGCTGCCAGGAGAATTGCAGGCGAGCTGATGTCACATCCTTTGCGGATATGTATTGCCGTAACTCTGTGAGGGCTTATCTGCCGTTTGGCTGTATCCTTGCAGATCTGAAAGCTGCGGTTCCGGATGTTAATGGATACTCCGTAATCATCTACAACGATTATCATAGGTCAAGGAGACGTACTTAGGGTAAGAGGTGCATAAGCTTAAAATGATGAATAGGGTATTTCAAGCCAACTGGCAGATTCATAGTCCTCCCTGGCGGATAGCGCTGCCTCATACTGTTCCTCACTGGCTATGATCTCCGGAGCGGAACCCCCAAGGACCTGGCTGGCAAAATTGAGTTTTCCTTTTAGCTCTTGCTTGAGCAGGCCAAGCTTCCGCATCGACATCCCCGTCTGGTACCTGCCTTCCACAAGTAGTGTTGACCTCAGCCGTGCGATCTCGTCCTGGAGTTGGGAAAGGTAATCGGGGGGCAATTTTATTTTTCCATCCTTGAGGTGCAGTCCGGTGACGATCTTCTCTTGCCCTTTACCGTATCTCTTTACTTTTTCTTCATTGACGGTAAAGCCATGGTGAGCAATAACCGGCCGGATCAAGTCTTCATGTTTGGGTAGGATCGGGCTTTGGGCTGAAAAGGTGAGGTCATCTGCAAAGCGTGTATAGACCCATCCGCAATGGTGAGATATAGTCTTCAATTCTGCATCCATCCCCAAGCTTGCAAAATTGGATAACGCCGGAGAAGTAGGGGCACCCATGGGCAATCGGCCCTTTCGGGTAGTCAACCGTACCATTAACTCGACCAATTCATCCTCCATCCGTGAAAATTGCTGATTGATTACCCTTGTTACCCGCTTCGAGGTGACTTGGTGAAAAAAGTCCTTAAGGTCAATATTGATTAGGTATTGCTGCCCCAGGTGACGACGGGCATTGCTCAGGATGTTCCGGTCCTCGGTGTGCCTGGGGCTGATGCAAAATCCATGGACGCAGTCGGGCCGCCGGAAGTAGTAATGTGCCTGTAAATAGTGGTTGATCTTGCGCAGAAGGTCTTTTAAGTCTGGCGCAGGATCTTCGATTTGCCGGAAACCTCCATTCCTTTTGGGAATGCGGTACTCCTTGTACCGGGGTGACAACGATATCAGTTGGATCTTGTGCTGGGGCTTGCGAAGTAATACGGCAAGGTCTTCAATTGTTTTGATGTGTTGCCAGTAGGTCGCATGCCGTTTCAGAGATCCTGGCAGTAGGTTTTTCCGCAGTGCGTGGTGCTTCATCTTGGTTCAGGCTGGAAATGAGAAAAAAGAACGATCATACGTCAAAGAACTGGTCTGCCT
>JBFGVE010000252.1:0-2715 GCA_041565275.1 Bacteroidia bacterium | reverse complement strand
TCTTCCTTCACCATGCTTTCGATGCATGGATGAAAGAAGTAGTCCCCGAAATTGAGTTCGAGCGGTATGCGGATGATGGGATCGTGCACTGCAAGACCTGCAACCAGGCGGAACTCGTTCTCGACCAGATCAGGGCGCGGCTGAAACGCTGCAAGCTGGAATTTGGAGCTGCTATATTTGTGTGGACTGTCGGCAGAGAATGCTGTGTCGATTAGGGGAGCATCAGCGCATGCTTTTCCGGTCCGCAGGCCTACACCAGGACCATGGCAATCAACGTGATGTACCTATCCATAAGAGTAATTCTGCACTCAATCCCACAAATGGCTGTATGGTAAAATTCCGTTCGCTGACGCCTGGATTAGATTGGCCCCCAGCGCCTTGCTTTTCCAGCACCGTTGCACCGACATTGACCCTGACAAACTGGAAGACCTTGTAGCCTAAAGCTGCGTAGATCGGTGTTTTGATGATTGGCCCTCGATAAATATTGCCGAGGTCGTCTTCTTGATCGGAAAACATCACACCTGTACTGAAGGAAGAGTTTTGGAGAAGTTTCGGAGCATTAGTATGGTGAGTGAGCGGAAAAGAAATCCCGGCAAAGAAGGAACTCCCATACTGCAAGGAATTGTTCGCTGTTCCCAGCCCGGTTGCACCGTAGCCGGCATTGACCGCCAACAATTTGCGACTGTTTTCCACAGGATAGTCGGGGATGGTGATCTGGTCTATACGCTTGATCCATTCCCGGTTGAAAAAGTAATCCACTTCCGCATTGACCAATTCTATGATGCGCTCCATATGACGCTCCAATACCGCTATCCTTTGCCTCTGCATGTCCTCTTTTGAGTCGATCTCTGAACGTTTGGCTTTTTTCTTGTGGATGGCTTGCAGTCGGTCAGCGATCATTTCGGAAAATCCCGGCCAGGTTTCTCCGTCGGAAGTGCGAAACAAAGCACAGGCGTCCTCCACGATACGGTCCATTTCGCGCACCATCACCCGATTGTTGAGCATCAGCTGCAACCGGTTGCGAGATACCTCTGCAGTACCTTCGAGATAAGCTCCGAGCGTTGCTTTGAGTTGTTTCCGCAAGTAGTTGACCTCCTCTGCTTGTGCGGTGGCATAGTAGCTGAGACGAAAGCTATATTGTTTACCACTTCGCAGGTGAAAGCTTATCGGCATTTGGAACTGAGCCGCGTTATTTCCCGGCTTACGAGTCCAGGTCCGTTCCAATACCTGTCGGCGGAAGTCCGCCTCCTGTGCAATTTGGAGTCGTACCAGTCGAACGGTCGGTTGGATCTCTCCCGTGAGAATGAGTGGCTTTTCCGCCGGAAGCGGATTGCCTTCATTGAACCAGTTGCGCTCCGGATCGTGGACCACGGTCTCATAGCGTTGGGCAATCGCTTGCATAACGCCGACCAGGAGCACGATTCCAAGAGCAATAATCTTAAAATTGATGTTTAGCATTCGTGTTGAGATTTGTGATATGATAGCCAATGGTCAGGTATTTGAGGGGAAGTGCTGGACCAATGCGAAAGATTTCCCTTCCAAAGATAACATTTTCCGGATGCGCATGATCACGGCCCAATGACTTTTTGGCTGGCATATAGTTGTTGAGACGATGTTTTTTTCATGAGTCACATTTGCCGGTACAAAAAATTTGGGGGCAGCCGTTAAGCCGCCCCCAAATACAGAAAGTCAGGCCTCCGTACTGATCTTCGCTGAACGACACTTCGGTGTACAACCACTTGCCCGATGCGTCAAACTGCGCGATCTTACTCTCGTCGGCATGGTTAAAGGTTACCGAGCAGCCCTATTCTTCTTCCCAAAAGTTCCTGGGGAAATTCTCCGGTCAATTGCTGGAAGCATCCAATCAGGCATTTGTAGAATAGGGCTATGCGGGAAGCACGTCCATTGTTTATAGAGCAATAAAGAGATCCGCCCCTTGGTTCAACGATTTGGCACTATGATCAAGGAACAACGATCAGAGGCCTTTGACCCCTGGCTTGATGAGGCGGAGAAATGCCAGATAAAGGACTTTGAGAATTTCGCCACTGGAATCAGAAGTGATTATAATGCCATCAAGGCTGCCCTTGAACACCCCTGGAGCAATGGGCAAGTAGAGGCTCAAGTGGATCAGTGGTAGGTTTTCACCAAATGTGCGGTAGAACCAAATTGGCTCGGAATAATCACTTTGAGCAGCCTTCGTTCTACAAGGTCAATATGCTTGTTCAGCATCTGACGATAATAATCCAATATGCTTATCCGATTCTTTACCACGAGCGTTTAGGATTCCAATGGTTTAGCGGGTTGCTCATTAATACCTCAAATTTATTCACTACTACCGTCCAGTGGGTGAATCAGAGGAGAACTTGGAATTGATGAAGAAGATGGACCGTTTATTTCTGGATGATCCTACTTTGGGAGTTCTGGGCATGCAGGATGAATTGCGGGACCTTGGTTTAAATTACAATGTCAAACGAATCCGTAGGCTACCGCGGAAGATGTGTATAACCCGTAGTGTGAATTAAAATGTTGATATAAAAAATGTGCATCGGCCTCATATTGAGTAGATTAGTAGTTGTTAAACCCTTAATCTATAACCGATGCACAATATTAAGTCCAATTTCGACAAATTATATTCCATAGTCAATGAGATGTTGAAAGATCAGGTCAATGAACACGGGAACTATGTCCGTCCAGGTCCGGAAGCCAAGTTTTCTG
>JBFGVE010000251.1:0-2719 GCA_041565275.1 Bacteroidia bacterium | reverse complement strand
CGCACACTCCTGGTGGTAGTCGGATTACAGCACAGCTGGGGCCAGGACACAATTCAGTTGTAGTCAGCGCACACTCCTGGTGGTAGTCGGATTACAGCACAGCTGGGGTCAGGACACAATTCAGTTGTAGTCAGCGTACAAATCTGGTGGTAGTCGAATTACAACACAGCTGGGGTCAGGACACAATTCAGTTGTAGTCAGCGTACAAATCTGGTGGTAGTCGAATTACAGCACAGCTGGGGTCAGGACACAATTCGGTTGTAGTCAGCGCACAACTCTGGTGGTAGCTGGAGTAAAGCCCCTTATGTCTTCGGGAATACAACATACACCTGGAAAGGGGGATTTATTGCCAAGACTAAGCTCGCCACGGTATCCTCCGGATGGCTCCTCTCCCATCTCCAATTACAATTCGGTGACTGGTAGATGCAACGCAAATGGCCTATTCAATATATTTAATCCTGGAATTCGAGGGAATCAAACCATTACCTATCAGTAACTTAGTATAATTTCACGCCCATTTCTATTCTGGATTCCGGAGAATGATGTAGCGATACTCTCGACAATATGTGCGACTTTGACATTGTATTTTTTTACCACACTTACCTCTGCAACCATGAGCACTAATTCAGGGCGGGTAGACCGCCATTTTTCCGACAGTGAGTTGAAGGACATTGCCAGAGCACTTGACCTCCTCAGCCAATCCCTCTCTTTCTCCTGCGGCCTCAGTTCCCGCGACCAGCGCCGCCTGCTACGGATCGGGACCAGCAACAGGATTTTGTCCAAACTGTCAAACACGCGGTGGACAATGTCGCTGTGCTTCCCGGGCACATCTCCATGACGGAGTTTCAAAACGAATACGCCATCTTCTTCCAGGTCGAAGCTCTGCTCGCATCCCTGAAGAGCTTTGAAGATAAGCTGAGGCAAACGAAGTTGGCAGCAGGCAATCACCTGATGAACGACTGCCTGGCTGTGTACAAGATAATGGAATCCGCAGTGAACAGGGGTCATACAGAAATCGTTCCCTATTACGAAAAAGCCAAGAAGCGATTTGAAGGCCAAGGACGAAGACCTGCTTCCCAAAAGGAAAGTGCCCAGTAGAGTTTTCTCCTGCTGAACCACCTCTTGGCGAGTTATCTCCTGGCCATCCACCTCTTGGTCCATCCTCCTTCTGACGATCCATCTCCTGGCGACCCCACTGGTTGCCTGTTACCTGGTCTACTGGCAAGCCCACTCAGTGGGAATGGCCCTGAAAGCTTCGGTTATGTCAACGATTGGCTGATCAAGAAAGTCATATAGGAAAGCGTAGTGTGGGAAAACTGCATGCTGCGTTTGACGTGGCGGAAACTGGAAACATGGCTTCTATATGGAGTGGGTGGGCCGGTTTTCGACCTTACCTGAGAGCGGCCTGGGGTGAAATTCTCCCGGTCGACTTACAGCCGTAAATTCGATGATCGGCCTAATTCGGCAGATTTCGCATCAAAAAAGAATGGGAAAGCACTGTTTCTAATTCCAGTGAATCCCCTCAAGCGGGGAACTGTCACGAAATTTCGAACCCTAGTGTGTTTGAATTGGCTAGAATCAAGGATTTTGCGGAAACAGTAGCAGGAGTCGGTTGCAGATGAAAATGATAGGCCGATTGATAAGCACAGAGAACATTGATGGCGACTCATGCATCATCGACATTTCCTTTCCCGGTCTCCAAGGCAACCATGAGGGCATTTTCTCCTATGAAGTACTCCGTAATTACCGATTTCATGAGATCACTATTCACGCTATTCGTTCCAATCCAACCACGATTAATTGCCATTGTAAACTCTGTATTAGAAAGGTGTCGCGGAGAATTGGCTTTCGATATCCTCTTTCCACCTCCTTTTCCTCTCGGCCCTGATTCGCCCATCAGGAAATTGGCATATTCTCTTGCAATGTAGATTCCAGGCATCAATTCGTGGGAACCAACTCTGAAACCGGTATTTGGGATAAACTTGAAGAAGAAACCGTCGTTATTGAGCCTGTAATCTTCGTGCGAGTTGAGTTCTTTTGGGATGGAAAAATGAGAAATAATATTGTTCATCCGCGCTAACTCAATATCGAATTGCTTATCCGGGCGATAATATATTTCAGTGCTATTGTCTATGGAATCGGAACCCATCATTTTGTACTGCACGAGGACGAAAAGGTCAAAAGAAGCTTTGTAGTAAATAAGATCGACGCCCAAGGTTTTTTCCAGAGCATTGCGATTCGCATAAATCACGTCAAGCTGCCGATCCCCCCTGCCGAATGTTGTCTTACCAGTAACATGTTGCATGAACTCTTCCGGCCAATTAATGAGGTCATGCTGTAGAGCCGACTCTTCAGAGAGGTAGTTAGGAGAAATACCGTTGAGAAATGAACCACCATCTTCGCGGCCCGAATTTAATTCCAATGTCTCTCCTTCATTGTCAATCGTCGCGATTTCTTCTCTGTAAAGCGTCCAGGAGTCGAATACTTCTTTGCGCAAATCATTGGTTCCGCTGAAAATGTCCAGAGCAGAGGCAAATGCTTCTCTCTCCTGCATCAGGAGCTTTGCTCGTCTCCCTTTCACGAGAAATCCAGATAGTTTCACCTGAGTCTCAACCCTTTCAATTTCCGATATCAGTTCGGGGCGTAAAGCTTTGATAGTGGTCAATAGGTCTCTCCATATCACCTCTGGAACAACACCGCCCAAACCACTGGAACTGCT
>JBFGVE010000250.1:0-2724 GCA_041565275.1 Bacteroidia bacterium | reverse complement strand
TTGGCCTTCACCTGATTCAACTGAATATTCATGAGATTCAAACTCGCGAATGTATCGAAGAGTGTTGTTCTTTAATCCATCATCAGATAAAATGCCATCGTAATTTGATTTGACGTCATTGGCATATTTACTTAATAGATCAAAACCAAATTCTGAAATCAATTCATAGTCACGAAGTGCTTCAAGTGTTTGAAATAAATTTGCATCTTCACTACCTACTTTGCCATTTTGATTTTGATGGAAAGCTTGAGTTGTCAGCAGATCTGTCCTCACCAACTGCTTGTCTTCATCTAAGCTTTTTCTCAGCATTTGCTTTTGGCTCTTTTCCATTTCAAGACTCTCAATAAATGCTTGATTGAAATCATTAACATATTCTATTTTTTCTTCGATTGAAGTAATAGATTTATTTTCCTGAAAATTCAACTTTACGTTGGATAGAAATTCATTATGAATCAGCCCAGCCTCCTTAAAGTCAGCTAATTGAAGAGTTTCAGGCGTAGTGATGTTTTCTTCGTTACATCCGGTAATGAAAAAAATCATCGCAACAAGTGAATAGATTAGTTTTTTCATTTTGTTACAGCTTTATTTCTTGATAATATATTTCCCCGTAACTCGGACAATTTAAATTCTGTTTGGCGCAAATGTAGTATTTCTTCATTTACTTTGAATCAGCAAAGGAAGACCGAAGGCGATAATCGGACTTTTCTCTTTTTTATTTCGGTTCTCTCTATTAATCTATGATTCCAGCATTCCCGGAACACCATGGGAGGCAGATGGGCAGTAGATCCATTGATTCGAACATGATTGTAGGTATGTAGACTCTCAGAAGCCGCTCCTTGAGGTCGTCCAGGGACCAGAAGACTTCCTTTCTCAGGGCCAATGCCAGGATATTGTGGAAGCTCTCGATATGGCCGTTCTCCTGGGGGGTATATGGATGGGTGAATACTTGGGTTCAGGTAGTTCTCTTTGAGGAATTTCCGGAGCTTGGCAGCGGCAAACTGTGGGCTATTATCGTTCCATTCCCACATGCCACTCCTTGCTCAGCAGGTCAGCCTCCTTCATTAGGCGATAGACCTTCTTTTTGTTGATCTGGTACCCTCGCAGCTTCAGGTGTGTGGTCATCTGGTGGTAGCCATGGTCAGTGTCCTCCCCCGCCTTTACCTGGCACATTTCAGCAGTGAGGGTGACATTGTCCACCAACTCCTCCCCCCCTGAGGGCGGATTGAGACGGACTTCGCCCCCGCTTACCCACCAGCTGGGTGCATTCGCTTCGATTTTCTATTCACACTACGGAGGTAGTCATAAGGTAAAACCATTGCCTGGTAAGAGACAGTCACGCTGCCCTTACCTCAGGATCATTCGCTTTGTATCGATCTCGACGCCGTCCACAACCAAACTGTAAAGGTACATTCCTGAAGCCAAACTCGCTCCTTCAACGATTATTTCTTGCTGTCCGGCCTGATCGATGGGATATTCTTTAATTAAGACGCCGCTCATGTTAAAGATTATGACGGAGGCTCCAGAGAATGTTCGAGGTAGGTCAAATCGAATGGCTGTATTTTCGGAAAATGGGTTTGGGGTGTTTTGATATAGCTTTGCGGGCTTATCGTTTAATGAGTTCTCAGTATTATATCCTCCTTTTTTCCGAGTTGATGACCTCTGGCAACAGTCTGTCAACCGAGATTCCAACTCACTGATCCTTTGGTCCAGCTGGGCATACATTGATTTTAACGCTTTTATTCCTTCTACAGTCAGGGGAATGATTGCATCGTAATCCATTGTCTTTATTTCTCCGGCCTCAGAGACCAAATATGGAAAAGCTTTCTCCACTTCTTGTGCCAGGAAGCCCATCTCTTTGTACCTATTTTCCATATTATCCCCGAAGGACATCGTATAGGTATACCCGTTAATTTTTTCCAGCTCTTCCAGTGGTGACCTTATAAGTTCAATTTCTGACTTTAGATCTTCATCAGATGGCTTCCAGTACTTTCTTGCCCAGACATAGTTAAATCCTTTTGCATAATCCCAGAAAGCAATTCCACCCGTGGAAGACCCGATTATACCAGGCCAGTCAGCATATTTGCTTCCTCTAGTCATAAACAGCGATGGATCCATTGGCATTGCCCACAAAAACCTGTTTTGTCTCTCCATGTGAAGCCTGCCGTGAATGTCAAGCTTAGCCTGAGGATTGACCGTACCTATTCCTACATTTCCATCGGGAACGATTTTGATCTGAGCATTGACTGAACTGCTCAGAATGACCAGTAAAAGAAATAGTAGATAGCGCCGTAAATTTATTTTCATGATCGTAACAGTTTCAATGATTTTAATAGTATGCTTATGCTACAGTATTATGTAGAATAGCGATTTAACCTTGTTATTGCTGGCACAGGCATGGTCTCACTCAACTTTTTTAAGGATTGGGATCCTGAGTCCGAGGTCAGTGCCCAGGTGGTATTCCTGGAATGCCCAAATAAATCCACTGAAACGCGCATTTCCAAGTATTGCTCCGAAGAAATTGGGGACTTGGTAATATGCTCCCCACACCAGAACTATGGGACCAACCTTTTTCTGAACATGGAGATTCATTGACAGGCCTGCATGTAGTCCTTTGTTCCCTATTTTGAAGACATCACTGTATTTGGAAAAATCTTCGTAGGCTACTTTCTCTCCATTAGCAATCACATACGCATCTCTGCAAAATTGTGTTCCCAAGTCAATTGA
>JBFGVE010000249.1:0-2732 GCA_041565275.1 Bacteroidia bacterium | reverse complement strand
ATTGAAGAGATCAGGGCAACGATGGACCATTCCTGGAGCGAATGCAGTGATTCAATTGAGAACAGCCAAAATGAGTCAAAAGTGGAAGTTGGTCGTCGATACAATCAAAAAGGCTGCTTAGCGAAAAATTGACGTGCACCCAACTCTACCTGATCGCAGATATTTTTTGTATATTTGGGCAGTTTATAGCCTATTCGGGCCAAAGTAATCGTTACTGACTAATCTCACTTTTACTTCAAGTCCATATGCGAAGTTTTAAAGAAATAGGCCGCCAGATCAGCCAGGAAAAAGAAGCTGAGCTTCGCTCAGGAGGCATTTATCTTGCTCCACCTGAATTTAGTGTAGAAACAACTCCATTAGCTCTTCCAGTTCAGCGGCAAGAGAATCTTCAAGTAGAATACCCAATAACAGGAGCTATTTCAGGAGATTGGAGTGCAGCTTTCAGATCGTCCCCTGGAAAGGATCCTGCAAACCCTCACGAAAATACTATCGCTGATATTCCAAAAGGAACTCAGATTAAAATTACGGGGAAAACAGGAAACTGGTATGAGGTGGAATATGATGCACAAAAAGGATTTGTGCACTTCACAATGGCAATCCTCCTAAATGAAGGAACAAAGGATGAGCCGAAAAAAGAGAAAGAACCTAGGGATGTGATCAATCCAATAGTCACGGCTGCAAGGGGACATGTAGGAAGTAGCGCTTGGGCCTATGATGGCGAAAAAGAACCCTATGGACCGGGTACTAACAAATGCAATCTATTTGTCTTTGATGTTCTCAATGAAGCTGGATTCAGCGTTCCGATGGTTGAAAGGTATAAATGGGGAATCATTCCTAGAGGATCACATCCTCCTTTAGCAGGTCAATGAGCTGACTCATCATTTTCTATCAGTGGATGGGGTGTAGTTACTGGCCTACCGCAACCCGGAGATATTATTGCAGAGGCGATTGATTATAGCGATGCTTCCGGCCATGTAGGTATTGTGAGTGAAGTAAGTGCCGATGGGACAACAGGTAAGACGATTTCTGCAAATGCATCAACAGTTGTTGAAAATGACTGGGGATTCAGGGGAGGTCAAACAGTTGTTTTACGCAGACATTCAAGTTTTTAAGTGAAAAAGGTAATTACACTTTGTAGTTTACTTTTAGTAGTAACCTTCAATACAGATTGCAAAAGGAATAAAAGCCTTGAGAATAAAATGGAAAAGCAACAATTCATTGAAAAAATAAAATTTATTGATCGAGAAATTATCGATCTAACCCATGAAGGGGCACTTTATAAGTATGATTTTTTTAGGGATCTCTCATCTAATCCCGAAACTTATTACGATGAATGCATTACTAGTTTGGCCGATCCTGAATTGACAGATCAGCAAAAGGTTATCATTTCTCTTGGAATTCAGAAACTTCCGGAAAGTTCTTATCACAAACTGATTAAATCTGCACTCGAATTACTTGAGGAAGGAAAAATCTCGAATACTGTTTTCAAAAGATTGGTATTCCCAGGATACTCGTGGAATACCTCTATTCAAGAGAATTATGGTAGTTCAAAAGTTAAAACCATTATAAATACAATCATTGAGTCACCCCATGTTGAAGAGAGTTTGAAGAAATACTTTTCAGATTATGTTTTAACTGGCAAAGCAAAGGACCAGCTTAATAGAGCGTATTAGTTAGTGCCTGCCCCGGACCAATTCCAGGCTCCAAGGGTCCTTGGAGTAGATGATTGGGCATTTCGCAAAGGGCTTGACTATTGAACAATACAGGCAGACCTGGAAAAGAACAGCTTCATTGGCTTGTTGCCGCAAAGAGATAGTAAGATAAATGCCGCTCTCCAAGGCCCGCCCGATAAATCACAGGAATGGAATGAGGAGACTTCGCCAACTGACAAGAAAAAAGAGCCTCGTCCCAAGTCAGGGAGAGAACTCAATTTTGATAAGGTAAAACCGTTACAAAGGCAAGGCAAAAAGCATCAGGTATATCTCCGGGGAGGTTGGAATAAGCAGAACAACAGTCCGCAGATACATCGCTCTGCAGGAGTTTCCCTAGCGTGCAAGTCGTGACAATGCCCGATCAGCTCATGATTCCCCAGGTGGGAGAAACTCCTGTTTTCCGCGCTATTTTCAAAATTTTGGAAAAAACACTCAACAGCGTTGTTATTCGATGATTTTGGCCTTGGTTTGGGTGGATCAAGCTATATTCGGGGGTGTTTATTCGTAAAAAGAAGCAACGTTCCGGAAGGATCAGCGTTCAGGTGATTGACAAAAGTTCTGGTAAAGCCCATGTGATCAAGACCATTGGGAGTAGTAAGGATCCAGATGAGGTTGAACGGTTGATGGCCGAGGGCCGGCCTTGGGTGGCGGGTGACGGCGGGCAGTTTATCCCTTTTCAAGGTACTTCCCATCGATTCACACGATGAACAAACCGAAGGGGATCACGGTCGGATCGAAATACGGCAGGCCAAAGTGATCTACGACCTGAGACTACTGGACGAAAAATCACGCTGGAAAGGCATCCAGTCAATTATTCAGATAGAAAGAACACGCCAAATCCGGGCCAAGGTCACCACCGAAACTCGTCTATATACAGCACAGCCTCAAGGTCGATGCAAAAGTTGTTAACCAAGCTATCAGGATGCATTGGGGCGTCGAAAACTCACTTCACTGGGTACTAGACATCGCATTCAGAGAAGATGAGTGTCGAAAAAGAATTGGCAATCAACCTGAAAACTT
>JBFGVE010000248.1:0-2749 GCA_041565275.1 Bacteroidia bacterium | reverse complement strand
TGATCATCACAAATGACTTCGACCTCAAAACCGATGATGTGGTTCAAAAATATGCCCAAAGATGGCTCGTGGAAAAATCCATCTCCGAACAGGTTGATTTCTTCCACCTCAACAGGGTGTCTTCCTCCATGGTCATCAAAAGAAAAGAGACCTGCCACAAATCCTTGAGATGACCAACAAGTGGACCCAAATAAACTACCCCTGGATGGCCAATAAAACCCTGACTTTTGCCGGGGCTTCCACATCCTGAAATTAGGTGCCTGTTTTATACATGAAAATCTGTGTTCAAATTTGCGGCTTTTTCAATTTTGGGTTAAACATAGGTAAAACATTTTGAGATTTGCCCTCCATCGCGGCATGCATTATTCATGACGATTGCCACGGCTTCAATTCAAGCACTAGCCTGTCTGTGAGGCTGGAGTGGCAACTGTGTGTTGCACTGAGCCTGACTTGGTTTTCTTCCGAGATAGATCGTCAAGGTTAGAATTTCAATTTTTTAGGATCAATCGCCTGAACACATTGGCGAGAATACTAATAGGAACTGCGATGATCGTTCCGGAAATGAATATGGAAATCGCGATGTTCATGAACCCCATTTCCAAATTCGGGAAGACGTTTCGGGAGAATGTGATCAACTCTGCTACGCTGTAAAAGAACTTGCCGGTCGCCGAATCATCCGTTCCTCCCTCATATCCAATTGACAGTATGGCGGATATGAGCCATAGAAATGCACATGCGATAATTGATCCGATCAAGTAATACTTAAAACCCCTGAGAAGCATAAATCTTAATTTGTTCCCGTATCTCCTCTTCGCTAAAATTGGCGAAAGAATAAATTCCCTGGAGCGCATATATTATTACTTGAGCACAATATAGCAGCGTGTATTCATCGATATTGGAATGGACAATTTCCTCTCCTTTCGAATTCTTAACACCTGTGAGATCAACATTTGTAACATTCGTTCCTTTGTGGGGACGTCCGCGAGACCCGATTGAACTCATTTGGGTTTGATAGATATTCAAGTTGTAATTCACATTGCTTGTCACCTCATTTTCCGCCGAGAAACCTGCAAACCCCTTAGCTGCATCGATTGTCAACAATAGATCTATGTTCACCTCAGCGGCCTTGAAGAATTCCAAAAAGGACATTTGCAGTTGGGCGCCCCAACTATACCCATATAGAATGAGGATTCCATTTTGGACATCAAATCCATCTTGAACAATAGCTAAGATCTCATCGTAAATATCCTTCCCGGTCGGATCCATCCCAAACAGTGGAGAATTGACAAGTTGAATGTCTCCCTTCTTTAATGGGATATTGTATTTGCTTGACAATGCAATCTTTTCCACATATTCCCCAAGTGTTTCATTTGATCCGTAGGCTCCTTCATTATAGAAATCTGCACCTCCCATCAAAATGACCTTATATTTTGATTTGGTGGCATTGGTGGTCATCGCCAACCGCCGCTTGGCCTCGGCTGCCCTTGCTTCCCGGCTTTCCGATAGCCAATCTCCAAAGGGGCTATTAACGCCAAACTGATCGCCTAAATCAAAAATGTTCGAACCTGGCATGAAAATCCCGATTTATTGTTTGATCTCCAACATCACACCATCACCAATAATATTGGTATTGAACTCAGAATCCTCGACTTTGGCACAGCACGGGAGCCCCTCTTCATCCAATCTGGCATTCTTGTTCTGAACGATGGATAGGGTTGTCGGTACCCGTACTTCCCATTCTTCCTCAACCGTATCTTCGAGCGTTTGCATTTCCTCAATGATAGAGAGGTAGAGGTCGTCATCGGTTTGGACCACTAAGTCACCGCCTAGCCAGATGTCCCCCGTTTCAAGATAGTATGTAACTGCTTCGTTGAATTCCGGTCGGACAGGGACAACGACCCTCGCCATTCCGGATTGCTTAAATGCCTGGAAGATGGGATCATCATCTTCGGATTGGAAAAGTTCTGCCCAGTCACATTTGTCTGCCCAATAATACGGGTAGAATAAGTAGGACATCAGGTTCCATTCGAATGCCTGTTCGAAAAACTTGACCTGTGATGCATATTGATCAAAGGCATCATTCTGAACAATGCTGGGGATTTCGTATTGATCACAGGCGTTTTCGTCCTTGTATAGCTTCTTGCCTTGCTCTCTGCAGAATGGCTTGGTAAGCATTTCGATCATGGCTCGCTTGAGTTCACGCTGCTCGGTGATTCGATTGAGGGCCGGGGGAGTTCGGCGATCATTCCTATCCGATTCAAAGGGTTGATCACCTCCCGTAGATTGACCTCCACTTTGTTGTTCGACGAGCGAATTGTACGCAGCAACCAATTGATTGTACGCGTTCGTTTGCCATTCCGCAAATTTTGAGGCTTTGAGTTTGCAGGTTACAACGAGATTGGCGCTGTACGTATAAAGCTGGCGTCCGTTAAAGATCACCGGGACTTGGTTCGTATGTTTTGTTCCGAAAGTCCCATTGATATTTCCATTTCTTGTCTTTTTTGAGGAGGATCGTAATCCCGTTTGGCCGCCTGTGATTCCACCGACATCGTAGGTGAAATAGGCATCCGGCGCGAATCCCCAGGCTTTGTATTCAAAGCTGTAATTCCCGCTGACGGTATCCGCCTCGTAATCCGGAGGCAGCGGAATATTGATTGTTTGGGTCCAGGCCTTGTTATTGTGAGTTAAAGGTGGGGTTGGGGAAAAAGCCTGTGAAACCGTCTTCTGTGCTTCCAGCGGTGTATTGATG
>JBFGVE010000247.1:0-2750 GCA_041565275.1 Bacteroidia bacterium | reverse complement strand
TCGTATTGGACGTTTTAAGCCCTTACCAAGAGCCGGAAATTGTTTATCCGGGCTGGATCCTTTCCTCCTCCCGGTCTATAAGCATTTCGATGATGTTCCCGGCCAGTTTCTGGGGATAGTTTGCGAATACAACCTGGTCCACCCGTGTATCAAGGTTATGATTGTATGGCCCGAAATAAAGCTGAGCCTGATCCTTCCAATGGGTTTTGATGTATTTTTTCACATACTCATCTGATACATATTGGTGCTTTATAGTGATTGAAGAACGGTGAAAGATGATCAGGTCAGCCTCTACCCGAATGTCTCCTTCCCCTTTGGGAACCCTATTGGTTACTTTTTGGAATCCTTTCCTGCCCAGGTATGCTGCAAGGATTTCCCCGCTTGAGCCAGAACCTTTCCCGCTTGGGCCCGGATCCGACAATACCACAATGTTTGTCTCGGCTTTCAATCTCAAAACCCGTTCATAATCTTTGATGATCAGAGAAAGGACAGAGCCCTTCTCTTCCAGAAGGCCAGTGAGGTTTGTCAATTTATTTTCATTTTCCATAGGATATGTCTTTGAAGATATTGTCTTTATAAAGGATGGTTTCCTCCTTTGAGGGTTATTGCCTTTGAGGATGGTTGTATTCAGTGGGTAGAATATCTCAATATGATGATCGCCTGAGTACTTTAGTAAGGCAGCGCAAGGATCCGCCACCAGTGGCAAAACAATCGAAATCGTAAGGGATAAATTTAATGGGAGGAAATCCATTTGGTGTTACTAGGTCCCTTTGAATTTCCTCTTCAAGGCCTTTTGTCCCGGGGTAGTGTGGCATGTATATGCGCTTGACCCCGTGGTACCACTCTACCTGACAATTGTTATAAGACATAGGAATAAAACGATACTGCCCGGGGCCATCGGGGTCTTCTATGAGCCTTCCTCCCATGGGTATCTCTTTAATTTCAAATTTTGGTCCGGGTTCCCGCCGTCCTGAACCCTTTAAGAGGTCCTTGATCTCTTTAAGCATTGTATTCAGCTTCTTAAAGTCGGACCGGAACCTATCCACTGGGCCTTCAAATATATTGCCTGTATCGATTTTCCCTAAGAGTATAAGTTCATCCCCAGCATGGGTCATGCCTCCCAGTGTGACGAACTGATCCAGGTGAAAGAAAGGCTGCATACGGTATTTTCCCTGGTCCAAATTAAAATTCAGGGAAGAAGCTTTATCCAGCCCCACCCATTTCAGGTATTTCACTCCGAGCTCCCGTTTGAACATCCCCGTAATGGACTGATTAGCAGTAATGGAACTGTTACATGAATTGCCTCCGATCTTATCATCCAACTCTTTGCCCGGATAGTGTAACTCCAGGTTGTCGTATAACAGGTTCTTACCGATCAGGGCAAAATCGTTTCCTACCAGGATATTACCTCCTTCTATCCAAAGGCTTGTCGGGTGCACCAGCAATCCTGTAGCTGCAGCTACTTGTTCTGCCACGTATTGATTTTTGGGATTCAATCCGCGGAAAGATTCCATTAAGACGGATTCCCCATGAGGGCCCTGCATCACTACAAATGGATCCTGTATGTAATGGCTATGATTGAATTCACCTTCCATACCAGTCATTTTCCTTTGTGGCAGAGTCATTGGAGCCGGGATATGGACGATGTGGTGATCAGGATGCAAATGCGCTTCCAACAGTACATCGCGGAAGCTTTTGGAGATCTTTTCACTGATTTCCAAATAAGTCGACCTGTCCAATTCCTGGTCATAATTGCTGAGAATAACAAAGGTTACTCGGTCCCCAAAGTTCGTAAAGAGTTCGTGGAACTGGTGCCGGATACTTTCCTCGATGACCTGTGCGGGATCACCGGAATATACGATCAAAAGTTGTTCGATCTTTCCATAGACTGAAGATTGGGCGCGTAGAGGTGGACCTAATATCATCAATTGAAGGGCAAAGACAGTTTAGGAATAGTGAACTTTATGACAACCGAGGTCAACAAAATATAGCTTCAAGCCAAAACCTCCACCTTGGTTCCAGATGGTATGTCCTGTACAGGCAAGATCACATTCCAAGGTGACCATTTTAGTTAGATCTCCAGGATTGCTGCTCCTTCCTATGTCTCTCAAATCGATGCTGCCAATTCCCGTGAGTGTTGTACCGGAAATATTGAATTCTTTGATCTTATCCAGTTGAAAAGCCATCCGGACGGACTTCGGCCTCGGAATTATCTTTACTATATATTCCGAGTTCTCTATTTCAATGTGAATCGCCTTACCTTCCAGCGTCAGTGGAAAGGGATCTCCTATGGGGGTACCATCGGATTTTTCAACTTTCAATGCCGTGAAACCACGGGTAAGTACCAGCCTATGGGTTTTAATAGGATACATATTTAAATCTTGTTATTGTGTATTTTATAGCAATGTTTGAAGTTAAACTAATGTTTGAAGTCAACCGGACCCATGGAACAAATAAATAACAGCCGCCATGGAACCCCAAACCACCTTCACCTTATTTTTTGTCTTCCGCCGGAACTGACCCCTGATTCAAGTATGCCAGGAAGGAATCGTTTGGGGAAAAATGACTTAATTTGTTTTGTCTTGTACCGTACAAAAAAGTGTTGAAAGCCTTAGGTCGATATGTCAGATTTTGAGTTACAGAACTTGATCCATGCCTTGGATCGGGCAGAAAAGATCAAGTTCAAAGAATATGCAGACGGAACAGCACATTACACGTCCTTGTTTGACGACCTCAATGAATGCTCTCCT
>JBFGVE010000246.1:0-2779 GCA_041565275.1 Bacteroidia bacterium | reverse complement strand
GACAAATCTTATCAGCACGGAACAGAGAAAAAAAGAAATCAAATTCGTTATGAAATAGATTCTGGAGGCATGAGTATGACGAATCTGGTCAACTATATTATTAAACTGGCAACTAAGTAAAAAGCCCCTACGTTAACATAAACGTCTTTTACTTAGTTGCTAATTTTTTAGTTTGGGTTGTCATATTTAATCTGAAACTCTTCCCAAGAAGTATTTTTATAGAAATCTCCGCCAAAGTAGGCGAGGATTTTTTCTAGTTCGGGTGCTTTGCGGTAGCCTGGAAGTGGCTGGATAATGCTATAATTTTCATCAAGAAAGATCAGGGTTGGGTAACTCATCTTTCCATTCATTAGTTCTGCTGCAAGTTCATGGTATCCTTTGCGTCCGTTAGCAACATACTTATAGATACGCCCTTTAAAGGTAATGTCTTCCTTATGCTCTCCATTCATCTTAACAGCATACCAACTGTCACTCATCAATTCAGCAATGGTGGGATCTTTCATGGTAGAGGCATCCATTTTCTTACACCAACCGCACCAATTAGTGTAAACATCTACCAAGATTTTCCGGGGTTCTTTTTCCATACGAGCGACTGCCTGATCCCATGTCATCCATTCGATCATTTTTGGAACAATGGAAACTTGAGCGGTATCATCAAGAGCATTTTGGGGAGCTTGAGCATTCAAACTAGCCGAAAATATTACCGCAAAAAAAAGTAGAAAGAAGCATTTCATTTTTACCAGAGTTTAAAACAGAAACAAATGTCGGTAATTTACGGCAATTTTCAATTCCCAGAAGTTCTGTTTAAAATCCAGATTTCTTTACCTTTGCCCGACCCGAAAGAATTCAATCGGATCGCTAATTGAATAAAACAGTCATTTCCATCCTGAAGTATTCCGTAGGTCTCGGCCTTGGTATGGGCTTGTTATACCTCTCTCTCAAGGATGTGGAATTTGAAAAGGTAAAGCAAGGGTTTGCAGAGGCCAATTACTGGTGGGTAGCTATCGGATTGGCGGTCGCGGTTTTGAGCCATTGGTTCCGAGCGGTGCGCTGGAAAATGCTGATCGAGGCGGCGGGTTATGAGTCCAACTCAGTCCATCTCTTTGCTTCTACCATGGTTGGTTACATGGTCAACCAAGCTGTACCCCGACTCGGGGAAGTTACCAAGGCAACCATTACCTCTAAGACCGAAAAACTTCCCGTAGCTGTTTCTATTGGAACCATGGTGACGGACCGGATATTCGATGTGATTTGTCTGGCCCTATTGCTCGGTAGTGTACTCGTTCTCCAATACGAAGAGATCATGACCGTATTCGATGAAGCCTTCGCCGGAACAGCGGAGGCCGGAACAGGTGAAACTGGCGATTCTATGTTATTCCCTGTTCTGGCAGGGATTTTCGGAATGGGCCTTTTCCTAACCATTTTCCTGCGTAAGCAACTCGCAAGGATCTCATTTGTTAAAAAGGTTTTCAACTTTATAGGAAGTATTTGGGATGCTATTCTTAGCGTCCGGAAGATGTCCAATCCCATTCTCTTTCTGTTTTATACTGTTGCGATCTGGACTTGCTATATCCTGATGACCTACCTTGTTTTTTTTTCCTTGGAACAAACGGCCAACCTGCCCTTCATCTTCGCTCTAACTGCTTTTGTCATGGGAGGTATTGGCATGGTAATCCCATCTCCCGGTGGGGTTGGCTCTTACCACTTCGCCATCATCATGAGCTTCGTGGGTTATGCCTCCATTCTGGGCTTCACTTCAAGTGAAGCCCAGACGGTAGGTACCAACATTGCCTTCATCATCCATACCTCACAGTTCCTGATGATGATCGTCGTCGGCTTTCTTGCTTATTTATATCTTGTCCCCAAGATCAGAGTAGAAGATGACCTGGAAAGCCTCAAAGAAAGTCACTCAGAAGTTCCAAAACCCACTAAGGCTGGATAAGAAAAGGCGTTTCCCCGGATTTTTTTTCCTAGTTTCGAGTACCAATACAGTAACGTAATATGGCTGAAAAGAAACTATTCCTACTAGATGCATTCGCACTCATCTACAGAGCTCACTTTGCATTCATCAAAAACCCCCGGATGAACTCCCAGGGACAGAATACTTCTGCCACTTTCGGATTCATCAACACGCTGATTCAACTTCTGGAAGCAGAACGGCCCACTCACCTTGCAGTAGTTTATGATCCACCAGGCCCTACTTTTCGCCACATTGAATTTCCTGAATACAAGGCCCACAGGGAAGAGATGCCCGAAGATATTCGGCTGGCCATTCCCACTATCAAGAATGTCCTGAAAGCCTGCAACATTCCCTGTCTTGAGATTCCTGGTTTCGAGGCAGACGATGTTATTGGAACCTTGGCTCGTAAAGCAGCTTCCCACGGCTACAAGGTATTCATGGTCACTTCCGACAAGGATTATGCCCAGTTGGTGACCGACAGCGTATTCCTCTACAAGCCATCCCGCATGGGAAATGGTATCGAGATTTACAATCCGGAAAAAGTGGTTGAGAAGTTTGGGGTACCACCAGAAAGAATCGCTGACTTCCTCGGCTTGAAAGGTGACAAGGTTGACAATATTCCTGGGATTCCCAAGGTAGGCGATAAGACCGCAGTCGAATTGATCAATCAGTTCGGAACGGTAGAGAATATCGTGGCGCGGGCCGATGAGATTACCAAA
This sequence comes from Bacteroidia bacterium, assembly GCA_041565275.1. Taxonomy (GTDB): domain Bacteria; phylum Bacteroidota; class Bacteroidia; order J057; family JADKCL01; genus CAWUKT01. The sequence continues at coordinate 100 of JBFGVE010000246.1, read as the reverse complement.
AAAAGTATCAAGGCCTCGGTGATCGAAAATGGCGAACAGGGCATTTTATCCAAGCGCCTGGCGACCATCATGATCGATGTAGATGTCGCCTGGGATGAAG
>JBFGVE010000245.1:0-2784 GCA_041565275.1 Bacteroidia bacterium | reverse complement strand
CGTGCTGGGCAACCGGCGGGGTCAACAACCTACAAGAAGTTTGTGCGGGTGTTCGAAGAAGGATCTGCTCAACAATGGATCAATTTGGTGCAAGATTTGACGGAGATTTGGGCACAAAACTCTGTCAACGGTCCCTCCGACCGTACTTCTACCGTCAGGGCTGTGCTGAAGGGCGAGAGTGTAACCGCTTTCGATGCGGCTCTCGATGATGCCCGGGTGAATCCGGATCCCGAAGAAGTGGCACCGCTCGCCCTGACTGTGGAACACATTACAACTGCGATGGAGGCCGTTGCTACGTCCATTTTTCCCCATCGTGCGTTGGAAGTCCAGAAGCTCTGGATGAATCGTGTGATGAAGAAGCCCTACGACCTCTCCACACGCAAGACTGCCGCCGCCATCACTCGGATCAACAATTGTCTCCCCGAATTTCCTGGCGGTATGGTCGATTCAAAATTTTCGGATCGAGAATTGGTTCAGTTGCTCGAATGGTCGTTGCCGCAGCACTGGCGCGCTAAGTTCGATTTAGACGGCTACGTCCCGTCCGAAGGAACCAAGGCGAAGCTTATTTTGGAATGTGAGGCGATCGAACGGAACCAACAGCAGCAACAACCGGCAAAAGATGACAACAACAGTGACAACAAAAAAAAGAGCAAAAAATCGAAGTCGGAAAAATCCGAGAGCGGGTCGAAAAATCGTGAGCGCGACGCAGCTAAAAAATTTTATTGCAGGGAGTGCGGGCTTAACGCCTCCCATGTTACGAACCGTTGTCGTATTATTTTAGCTAGGGAGAAAAACGGCGGCGATAAAAAACCACCGTTCTCCAAACGCGCCTTCCGTAAGGAAGCTAACGCCCTTGCGCGTAAGGCCGGCAAAAAAGGTGAACTCGACCTATTTGCGGCTGCGCTGGCGCGCGAACAAAAAAAACTTGCAAAAAAATCGGCGCGCACCAAAAAGGTGGCTCGCGCGGCCGAGTCAAGTGAGTCGGATTCTGACGAATCTGTTCAAGTCTTGGAAAGACTCGAAAAACCTATCCCTCGCAAAACTACCATTATTGCGAATAAAGCAACCAAAAAGGTAACTCTTAGCAGAGAAAACCTTGTTGCTAGAGTCCGAAAGGCTCGAGTTGATGCAACTCTTGCTGAGGAATCGGCCTTTTTGTCGAAAATCGACAGCATGCAGAAGGAAGCTGAGGAAATGGAATCTGAACCAACTCCTCCTCCTTCTGCTGATGATAGTTCTGAATGAAGTGTATCCGTGGGACAAGATTATAGTGATAAAACTAGTGATATTAATGGCAATAAATCTCTTAGTAACTCTATAGAATGTCTTGCTTCCACGGCTGAATTGTTACGTCCAAAGAAAAGAACCAAAGTTGAGGATCTTTCTACAGTAACTTTAGGATACATTAAGAACAAACGTCCAGATAAACTTGACCAAGACCAAAGAATGCGAGTTTTATTTGATTCTGGATGTGGGGCAACCCTAATCAATAAGAAATTTGTTAGACACTGGAAGAAAACAGCTAACAGATCCACTAAATGGTCTACCAAGGCAGGTAGTTTTAAAACCAAACGGAAATGTGAAATTGAATTTACACTCCCAGCATTTCATGAAAACAGAAACATATCCTGTAATGCTTATGTGGATGAATCCCATCAGGAATCCAGTCATTATGACATTATCATTGGAAGAGATCTGTTACATTCTTTAGGTATCAACTTATTGTTTGATACTGCACAAATTTCTTGGGATAATGCAATTGTTCAAATGCAACCACCAGAAAGTCTTCGAGGAGACTGGGTGAACAGCCTTGAACAAGAATTGTTATTCGCTCATGATCCAGATACTACGGATGCAGAACGAATTCAAAACATTGTGGATGCAAAATATTGTCCTGCTGACCTCAAAAAGGTTGTTGAGGAGTGCTCTCACTTGGAACCAGCAGAACAAAAACAATTGCTTAAACTTCTACAAAAATTTGAACACCTCTTTGATGGAACTCTAGGAACTTGGGATACAGAACCCATTGACCTAGAACTCAAAGATCCAAACGTGAAACCTTACCATGCTAAGCCTTATCCAGTCCCTCATTCCCAAGAAAGGAAACTAAGGGCTGAGATTGATAGACTTATTCAATATGGTGTTTTGCGTAAGATTAATCGATCAGAATGGGCATGTCCCATGTTCACTATTCCCAAACCAGATGGTTCTCTAAGATCTCTAGCAGACTTAAGAGAAGTGAACAAGGTAATCAAAAGAAAACCTTATCCTTTACCTAAAATCACTGATATGCTGCAGAAACTTGAAGGTTTCATGTATGCTACTTCCTTAGATTTAAATATGGGATATTACCACATTCTACTCACTCCCAATTCACGTAGGCTTTGTACTATTGTGTTACCTTGGGGCAAGTATGAGTATGTTAGACTACCCATGGGGTTGTGCAACAGTCCAGATATTTTCCAAGAGAAAATGAGTGAACTTATGACTGGACTAGAGTTTGCAAGGGCCTATCTTGATGACCTATTGATTATTTCTACCGAGACAGGGTTTGACAACCACTTGGACAAACTAGAACAAGTTCTAGATAGGTTATCTGAAGCTGGACTTAAGATCAACGCATCTAAAAGTTTCTTTGGAAGAACTAACTTGGAGTACCTTGGCTATAACATTAGCAGAGAAGGTATCCGCCCTTCCCAAAAGAAAGTAGAAGCTATACTACAGCTAAAACCTCTAACTAAAAGAAAGCAGCTAAGGCGCTTTATTGGAATGGTTAACTATTAT
>JBFGVE010000244.1:0-2788 GCA_041565275.1 Bacteroidia bacterium | reverse complement strand
CCTCCGGAGTCTCTCTCCGCACGAGGATCAGGAGACCAATAAAGGTTAAACCACCATTGGCGATCAATGTTGCAAACCCTAGCCAGTTTCCAGTAAAGTAGTTGAGTAAATAAATGAGAACCGGTGAGAGTATACATACAACAGGGACCAATTCATCATATACCCCAAGCTTGGTAAAGAGCCCAAAAGCATAGAGGCCGAGCAACGGCCCATAGGTGTAGGTGGCTGCACTGAAGATCGCCCCGATCACCGCAGTGTCATTGACTAGGTTGAAGATCAGGATCGCAGCAAAGATAATCCCTGAAATTCCCAAATGGACCCAACGGCGGGTGCGGTCTTTGGCCTTGGTGTCAGTCCGTTCTTCAAATCCCAGGAAGTCGATGCAAACACTGGTAGTCAGAGCTGTCAAAGCAGAATCAGCACTGGAATAGGCTGCTGCGATCAGTCCCAGTACAAACAGGATACCCAAAACCGGGTCCATGTATTCCAAAGCAATTTGCGGAAACAACTCGTCCGTTTTCAATTTCCCCAATACCTCACCGGATACCGGGTCCAGGGACATCATTATACCGTCGATATCACCGATGATTCCTTTGCTTGTAGCATACAGGTAAACCAGTGCGCCAAGGATCAAAAAACCCAGGTTGACAAAGACCAGGACCACTGAGAAAGACACCATGTTCTTCTGGGCATCCCCTAGGGACCTGCAGGTAAGGTTCTTTTGCATCATGTCCTGATCCAAACCAGTCATCACAATGGCAATGAAGGCCCCACCCAGAAATTCCTTGAAGAAGTTGTGCGGTGTATTCCAGCCCCAATAAAAAGTCTGTGAATAATCACTGGCACCGACCACATCCCAAACCTTCCCGACACTGTCCAGTCCCAGCTCAATGGCAATGAAATACATGCCAAATCCAGCAGCCAGCAACATAAACAAGGTTTGTAGAGTATCAGTCCACACTACTGTTTTGATCCCACCCCGAAAAGTATAGACCCAGATCAACGCAATCGAGATCGCAACCGTCGCCCAGAATGGAATCTCCATGTGACCCTCTCCCAGAACAAACTTATCGAGAACCAGGGCTACAAGGTAAAGGCGAAAAGAAGCACCCAAAATACGGGACAAGAGGAAAAATGAAGCCCCTGTCTTGTAACTATAGTTCCCAAACCGGGTATCAAGATATTTGTAGATTGAGGTGAGGTTTAGCCGGTAGTATAAGGGCATCAGGACAAATGCTATCACAGCATAACCCGCCAGGTATCCCAACACCATCTGCATATAGGCAAATTGCTGGGTCCCTACCCACCCTGGGACTGAAATGAAAGTCACCCCGGACAGAGAGGCACCGATCATCCCAAAAGCCACCAGATACCAGGGGGAAGCTCGGTTGCCACGAAAGAAAGTCGCTTCGTTGGCCTTGCGACCCGTCAAGAGCGAAATGGCAAATAAGAGAGCGAAATAACTAAAAATGATTACCAGGATCCACGCTTCGGACATAGCCGAAAGGTAAGGAATTTTACGGGTGTTTTCTCAACGTCTTAGAACGCATAAAAAACCACTCAGCAAACCGGCTCAGGGATTTGATACCAGATGGGTGGAAACCTCTATGAGATGGGGTGTGGTTAACCGTGTGGATACGATTTAATCGGAATAAATCTTACATAGAAGCTCTTAAAAGAGTACTTTCGCTGACCAATTATAATTTCGCTGACCCATTTAAGAGGCAAAAGCACAAATTGTATTGAACTTGAAAATGGCAAAATTAGATGAAGAAGGTATTAACAAAATATTTCAAATATATAGTACTGGCTGCGTTGGTGTATATGCCTATTTTTGGACATTTAGATACACTACCAATTCGAATTTGGGATGAAGCAAGATTAGCAATAAATGCATACGAAATGCTCAATGACGGGGATTTTATCGTTACCCATTATGACGGGAATCCCGATATGTGGAGTACAAAACCTCCATTGCTTATTTGGTTCCAGGTCTTTTTAATGAAAGTATTGGGAGTAAATGAATTAGCGGTTCGTTTACCTTCTGCCATTGCTGCATTTTCTACTTGTATTGTACTACTCACTTTTTTTCACAGATATCTCAAAAATTATTGGTTTGGTTTCATTGCTGTACTTGTATTGGTAACCTCTTACGGGTACATCGGGGAACACGCTACAAGAACAGGAGATTATGATGCTCTACTCACCTTGTTTACAACATTGAGCGGATTGCTATTTTTTTCCTATTGTGAAAAACAAAACTACAAGTACCTGTATCTATTTTTCCTATTTACAGCACTGGCGGTACTCACTAAAAGCGTTACAGGTTTGTTATTTTTGCCAGCCATTTTCATATATAGCATAGTTCGGAAGCAGTTGATCCCGCTGCTGAAAAGCAAACACTTTTACATAGGATTACTTTCTTTTCTTGGACTGGTAATTGGTTATTACCTATTGAGAGAAGCCAATAATCCTGGATATATCACAGCTGTACAAGAAAATGAATTGGGAGGTAGATATTTAGACGTTATTGAAGGTCATCAGCATGGTTTTTGGTTTTACTACAATAACTTCATTGACCTTCATATCTCTGCCTGGCATCTGTTTATCCCATGTGGTTTAATTGTTGGTTTTGTAATGAAGAACCAAAAGATCAACCGAATAACACTGTTTTCGTTTTTGATGATTGTCACCTACTTTTTGGTGATTTCCAATGCTCAAACGAAACTAAAATGGTATGACGTGCCACTGTATCCTTTCTTAGCTATTTTAATCGCCATCTTTATCT
>JBFGVE010000243.1:0-2796 GCA_041565275.1 Bacteroidia bacterium | reverse complement strand
CCCATGCAGACTTCACAAGTAGAGCCGACGGTAAGGATTTCCTGGTGTTGACAAACACACTGGTGCGAGGTAGTGTAGGTGTATCGAATTGCGTTCATAACCTTTATTCCTTTTTGGTACAATACAAACATCGGAGCACCCTTTGACATCTTGTGTCAAAGAATTAAAGAAAAGTTCAGAATAGTATAGAAATTACAGTATCGCGCTATCTAGTTTGTAGTCAAGACCACAGAATATAGGTTCAATCATTTGCAACGTCTAAACTAAGGTCAAGAAGTGGGGTAGGGGGCAGAAGGTAAGTTTAACGTAAATCGAGGTTTTCGTTTATTTTGAGCTGTCATATTTCCTCAAAAATAAGTTGTACTTCAGGATACAGTATATAGCTCTGAATCCATCCCGCCAGCCAATTTTTTTCCCTTCTCCGTAAGTCCGTCCATAGTAGGAAATACCAACTTCATAGATGCGTAGGTTCGGGATACGCGAAATCTTAGCAGTGACTTCAGGTTCGAAACCAAAGCGTTTTTCCACGAGGTGAACGGACTGAATGATCTCACGTTTGAAGAGCTTATAGCAGGTCTCCATGTCGGTTAGGTTCAGATTTGTGAACATGTTCGACAGGTTTGTGAGGAACTTATTTCCACGGGAGTGCCAGTAGTAGAGGATGCGGTGCGGGTTTCCACCCAAGAATCGAGAACCGTAAACGACATCTGCAAATCCCTCAAGGATGGGCCTCAGGAGATCGTTGTATTCCCTTGGGTCGTATTCGAGATCTGCATCCTGAATGATGACATAATCTCCACGTGCATTGCCAATCCCTGTATGAAGGGCAGCGCCTTTTCCCTGGTTGACCACATGTTCGTAATAACGGATATTAAAGTCGGGATTCTCAGCGATATAAGCTTCGATAACCTCTTTGGTATTATCCTGTGAGCAGTCATTGACGATGATCAGTTCTTTTTTAAGGCCTCCAATAAGATCGACTTGACGCACCTTATCGAGGATTTGTCGAATAGTCTTCTCCTCATTGTAGGCTGGAATTACGATACTGAGCGTATTCGAAAACATAATTGCAATGAATTTAAAGTAATCGGTAAAAATACATGCCAAGTCTTACTCATTTGGCTGTGATTTCTTTTTCTTTGATCCGGGGGTATCTTTGAGAAGATCGTCAAGGTCGGTTACTCCTCCAGCAAGGATGAATTTCATCAATTCAGCTGGGTCTAAGTTCGGTAAAGGAGTCACTAAGTGGGAGGGAACTACATACAAGTTTCCGGAAAAAGAGTAGGACATGGGAATGTAAACAGTGACCTTTTTTGTGAACCCGTTGCCCAATTTTTCGAGGTCTTTTGTGGTTAAAAATCCAAAGCGTTCCAACTGTGTCTCCTCGATAAGATTGACTAGAACAGGTTGAGAAAAACGCCGTTGATCACCCAGGAAGGCTTTAATCAGATCTTTGATGGAAGTATAGACAAATTTTACGAGAGGTGTGCTCGTAATAATGTCCTCAAGTGCGTTAAAGAGGGGGCGTAGAATGAGGAATTTGGTTGCGAATCCAGCGATCAATAATCCAGTGATGACTATTCCTATCGTGATCCACACACTACCAAACAATTCATAGCCTTTGACCAAATTCCAAATATAGACTCCGGACAAATAAACAGCCACCAAAGGGACTACGACGATGATACCCCTTAAGACATAGGTGAGGAATAAGTTAAATATCTTTTTCAGGAGTTTCATATGCTTTCAATAATGCTTCCAATCGTGGCAAAAGACCAGGTAGCTTTCTCAAGGCTGCCTCCTTCTTCAAAAAGGCCCGGGCACTGTCGGCAATCAGGCCACCATAAGAACTCTCGCCTTCCAGAGACGACATAACTCCGGTTTTGCCCAGCAAGTTAGCACCTTTTCCGATAGTAAGGTTCTGTACAATTCCGACTTGCCCCCAGATGCTGACATCATCTTCAATGGTCACGACTCCAGCTATACCAACCTGGGCTGCGATCAGACAACCCTTTCCAATCACCGAATCATGGCCTACCTGAACCAGATTGTCCAGTTTAGTGTGGTCTCCAATTGAGGTTACCGCAGTTACGCCACGGTCAATGGTGCAACCTGCACCTATATCGACCCAATCCCCAAGGTGGGTACGCCCGACACTCAGCATTTTGTCCCGACCATATGACCGCTTTTTATAATAAAAAGCTTCGCTTCCGATTACGGCACCCGCATTGATGGTACAGTGCTTTCCTATGTCTGTGTGGGAATAAATTGTCACATTAGGGTGAATTACTGTATAGTCTCCAATGGTTACGTCTGAACCAATTACAGAATTATGGCCTACTTGGACGCCAGTTCCGAGGTGAACTTCCTCACCTAAGACGACATTCTGACCCAGAGTTACATCCTTGAAATTGTAATCTGCTGTTTTATCTTGTGATCGCTGAGGTTGGAAATGCGCGGAGAGGAGGTTGAAATCTCTGAAGGGATCGTCACTTAAAAGAAGACCTTTTCCTTCCGGAAAATTAACTTCCCGGTCGATGAGGATAGTGGTAGCAGCTGAATAGAGTGCTTTATCGTAATATTTGTGGTAATCGACAAAGCACAAATCTCCGGGTTCCACCCGGTGGATCTCGTTCAGACCCAGGATCAAATGGCTCGGGCTTCCTATATATTTGCAACCCAACAGTTGGGCTGCTTCATCAAGGCGAATGGGAGTCTTGAACTTCATTATTATTACAAGTTTGTGGCAAAAATAAAAACGTTGGCATTGCAGACAATCTATTTTCAACCTCTGCT
>JBFGVE010000242.1:0-2804 GCA_041565275.1 Bacteroidia bacterium | reverse complement strand
GTACGACGGGAACTAATTAGTGCTGCTGCCCTTGCCGATAACAATATGACCGTGAAGTTTGATGATATGAGAAGTGTTGTTATAGACCGCGACACCGACATGCCAGTGCTTGATGCTTACCGAATCAATAACTTGTATATAATTCCGACGAATGATGATGAGCGAAAAATGATGAAATACATCTCTCAACATCAACGTAAAAACCGAGCGATACAAGATACATACGTTCAGAATCTGACGACATTCCCACATCTCGAAGGAGGGGAATGTGTTGCGTCCAAAATAGATGAAATTCTGATGAATGAGGGACCTATGGTGAAATCTCACTCCCCGAGCTCTATGAATCATGCCCGATGGGGTCACATTGGCGTTCTTCAAGATAAGAACGACATATGCCCGGCATGCAATGAGGCAAAAATTAAGACAAAACCTTTTCCTAAACAGACTAAGCGCGATATTCATCGCATAGGACAAGAATTACACCACGATTTTGTGCCATTTTATTATAAGGACTCTTGGGGTCATCAGGGTGCTCAAATATATGCGGTTCGACACCCTGGTTTCATTATCTGTGATTTGATTCATTCTAAATCTCAAATAGGGGAATCTGTAATATTCGTTAAGCGAGCAGTAGAAATTCACTGCTCCCAGGGATTATCTCTGATCCAGGGTGATTCGGCGGGCGAAAACTCGCAACACCTGATAAATAATGAGTGTCGACGTACTGGCACGAAACTCCAATACTCGCAACCGGGTAATGCGAATAAACCGCAAAACGGATATATTGAATCCCGAATTAAATCGTTGAAAACTATAGCAAGGGCTATATCATTTCATGCGGGCACACACGAGAATTTTCCTTGTGCAGAAGGACTAGCATTACAACATGCGGTTCTATTGTATAATCTGCATCGGTCACCTCAGGCTGATGGCAGTATGAGCTCTCGAGCAGAAGTATGGTATCGCAGGGAACTTGGCGATACCAGAAAAATGATTTTTGTTTATGGATCCCTTGTCCAATGTCTGCATAACTATGATGGACGGTCGAAAAAGAAAAATCGAACTTTCTACGGAATTTACTTTGGGATTGACAGACAGAAGAAGGCTGCAATCGTGTTGGACATTGCTAAACGCAAGTTCACCACATCTAGATCATTTCGAGCTGATGAAACAATTTTGCCCTTTTTGAACACAACAAAAATGACTAAACAAATGGAGGAGCTCAAAAATCTAAATCATACCCGAGTACAGATTGATGAGGACATGCCATTGGATGTTAATAGTGATGAAAGTGATTGTGAGGCAAAGGTACCCTTAGAGGTACCTTCAAAAGTACCTTCAAAGGTACCCTTGCAGAAGGTCCTTTCAAAGGTACCTTTGAAGGTACCTTCGGATAGGATACCATTCGGAGATCAGGACGATGAGGATCATTTGACGCGGTCCTCACTGGATGTTAATGAGAGCGATTCAGGGGAAGTTGACGAGTCTGATGACTCTTTGGACACGGATGATGATATTTCGCTTCCAATTTCTCAAGGTATGGATAACATATACAAAGCCGATAATGTTACCATAACACCTGTGTCACGACTACACATGACTCGCTCTTCTTTACATGATGATGATAATGTTATCTATCCAACTTCTGATCCAATACAACAGATTGATAAACACGCGAAACTAAGCACGAAACATATTTCTGTACCTGATGAAATCAAAGACGCTATTGATCATGACAGGAATGACTGTTCTGATGTTTTTGACCCGAAAGGGTATAAAGTGGACCCACCTTTGATAAAACCGATGAAGTTGCCCACTAGGAGCGTGGTACCAGGACGCATATGGAAAAGCAAATTGGATCAGTCTAGAATATCAGACCAACGCAAAATACAGGTTTGTGAGGCTTATACGATATCTCATCAGACTCAGAAACGGATGGTGAAAACAAGTAAAGTCGCTGGACATCTGCCGAAGATACCAGCAGGCTGGCATCAGTTAAACACTGACCGCACAATTTCTGATGAGCATAGACAAGGCTTTTTCCAGGCTATGGCTGATGAACTGAACTCGCATATTAAGGGGAACCCTCCCACTTTTATTGCTGTAGATAAGATGGAAATAGAACCCACGGATAAGCTTTGGAACAGCTTGTGGCAGTACGACATCAAGATCGATGCTGATGGGAATTTTTTGAAATACAAGGCACGATTGTGCTTTCAGGGCTCTAAACGTAAACTGGGTGTGGATCACTCCTTAGCAGAAATATTCACTCACGTTTTACGTTTGCAGACGCTTCGCATAGTACAATCGTATTTTATACAGAAGATTCCCACACCTGAAATGGATCTTTTCTGTGAACTTTGGGATGTTAAGACTGCATTTGTTCAGGCGTTGCTACACAAAAAGATTTTTATGCGCGTTCCACGCGGTGTAGCAGGATGGGAAGGAAAGATTTTGCGCTTACTAAAGGCATTATATGGATTGGCCGAGGCCCATAAGTACTTTGATGAATTTTTTGCAAAAATACTTTTGGACTTAGGTTTTCACAGATCTGAGGGTGATTCCTCTCTGTATCGCATCACTGAAGGAAAGGAGGAAATCGTCCTTCCTTTATATGTTGATGACATGACAGCCCACTGTCATGTATTGAAAATGAAGGGTAACCTGCGTGATAGGATTTTGAATAAACTCGCGGATGTCGGGCTGATTATTACGGTCTCGATACGTGATCGTTTTAAATCACTTGGCATGTTAATGGAATATGATTGGGTGAATGGTACAATTTCACTTAGTCAAAAACATGC
>JBFGVE010000241.1:0-2805 GCA_041565275.1 Bacteroidia bacterium | reverse complement strand
GCTTCCGGAATAACCGTCCCTGGTCCAAATATGGCTGTAACTCCCGCTTCAAAAAGGTAAGGGTGATCATGAGGAGGAATGACGCCTCCTGCAACCACTATTATATCTTCCCGACCATAATTTTTCAATTTGGCTATCAACTCGGGGACGAGGGTCTTATGTCCTCCGGCAAGGCTGGAAACCCCTATAATATGCACATCGTTTTCTATGCCCTGGTCCGCGGCCTCTTCGGGGGTTTGGAACAATGGACCTATATCTACATCAAAACCAAGGTCTGCAAAGCTTGTGGCGATTACTTTCGCACCCCGGTCGTGGCCATCTTGTCCCATCTTTGCAACCATTATCCGGGGTCGCCTTCCCTCTTCTTTGGCAAATCGATCGGCCAGGGACCGGGCATGGTCAATCTTATCACTACTTCCCACTTCGTTGGCATATACACCTGTAACAGAACGAATAACAGCTTGGTACCGTCCAAAAACCTTCTCTAGTGCATCAGAAATTTCTCCTAGTGTGGCCCTTTCACGGGCAGCATTCACCGCCAGCGCCATTAGATTCTTATTTCCTCTAGCTCCATTTTCCAATTCCTTCAAGGCCGCACTGACCTTTTCATTGTTGCGACTTGCCTTCACAGCATTGATCCGCTCTATTTGGCCTTTTCGAACAGTGGAATTGTCTACTTCCCGGATCTCTATATCAACACCTCCCTCATACTTGTATTTGTTAACACCTACAATGGTATCCTTCCTCGAGTCGATCCTGGCTTGCTTCTTTGCTGCAGCCTCCTCTATCCTCATTTTGGGCAATCCGGATTCGATCGCCTTTGCCATTCCGCCCAATTCTTCGATCTCTTCTATCAAAGCCCATGCCCTCTCTGCAATGTCGTGTGTGAGGCGCTCTATGTAATAGGATCCGGCCCAGGGGTCTACCACCTTAGTCATGCCTGTCTCTTCCTGCAAATAGATCTGTGTATTCCGTGCGATGCGTGCCGAGAAATCTGTTGGCAATGCAAGTGCTTCATCCAAAGCATTTGTATGGAGCGATTGGGTATGCCCGAATACTGCAGCCGAAGCCTCGATACATGTCCTTGCAACATTATTGTACGGGTCCTGTTCCGTCAGGGACCAACCACTGGTCTGGCAATGGGTCCTCAGAGACATAGATTTCGGGTTCTTCGGAGCGAACTGTTTCACGATCTTGGCCCACAGTAACCGGGCAGCTCTCATTTTCGCGATTTCCATGAAGAAATCCATCCCAATAGCCCAAAAAAAAGAAAGTCGTGGAGCAAAATCATCAATTTCCAAGCCTGCTTCCAGTCCTGTTCGGATATACTGAAGACCATCTGCAAGGGTATAGGCCAACTCAAGGTCACAAGTTGCTCCAGCCTCCTGCATGTGATACCCGGAAATAGAGATGGTGTTGAACCGAGGCATGTTCTTAGAACTGTAAGCAAAGATATCTCCAATAATCCGCATGGAAGGTGCAGGTGGATAGATATAAGTATTCCGGACCATAAACTCTTTAAGAATATCGTTTTGGATGGTTCCGGTAAGTTGTTCTTGTTTTACACCTTGCTCTTCTGCAGCTACGATATAAAAGGCCATAATAGGCAAAACTGCTCCGTTCATGGTCATGGAAACAGACATGTTGCCCAGAGGTATACCGTCAAAGAGCCGTTTCATGTCTTCAACAGTGTCAATCGCAACACCAGCCATGCCTACGTCACCTTTGACACGTGGGTGATCAGAATCATAGCCCCGGTGAGTCGCCAGGTCAAATGCTACTGAAAGTCCCTTCTGGCCTGCAGCCAAATTACGCCGGTAAAAAGCATTGGATGCCTCTGCGGTAGAGAATCCGGCATATTGACGGATGGTCCAGGGACGAACCGCATACATGGCACTGTAAGGGCCTCTCAAATAAGGCGGTAATCCTGCTGCAAAATCAAGGTGTTCTACAGGTGTGAGGTCCTCGGAACTATACAGTGGAAAAATCCTAATCTGACTTGCACTGTCATAGCCTCTTTCCGACGGATCTTCAACTTTTTTAGCCCTTTCCCACCATTGCTCCAGGTTGGCCCGAGCCTCACCCTTCCACTCTATATTCGAAAAATCAGGCCTCATAATGTGGTTCTTCTTGTTGGACTCCCAACTGTTTGTGGATATTGTTCAAAAAATGGATCATATCCATTCCGGCATAGATACACGAATCGATCAGTCCATTTTCTTTCAGGATCTCCCAGTTCTCCGGCTGCCCGGCCAGCAGAAAAATTGTATCGGTCAAAGCGTGTCTTGCATTGGCCATCATTTCCTGGCTATCTTTCCCGAAATAGGTTTCGTCAGCACTGCAGAATACCACGACCATTGGCTTCTCCTTTATAAGCAAGGACAAGGTAGCGGCCGGATCTTCTGGACTATGATTGTCCTGTGATAAAAAGCCACCCACTTCCATGAGGTTAAGGGCAAACCTTGCCCGGGCAGTTCTCATACCCGGTGGACCAAAGGTCCAGAGAAAAGCAGAGGGGCGTTTGAACCCATCCATTTCATATTGAAAGGCATTATTTCGTAGTTTTTCAAATGGTTCTGCCAATCGAGTCAGCACTCCGGTCTGCCCAACCTTTCCGTCCAACCGCTTAAGTCTTGCGCCAAGGCATGAAGCAAGGTCTCCCACCTGGGAAAGATCTTCAATCATCCTTCGCGCCCTTTCGCGGACCGAAACTTCAAAGAAATCTCGCTGAGGCAAGGTATAATCTCTGACATATCCTGTAGGAAACAATACCGAATGTTGGTCATCCTGCCTGGGGTACTTATT
>JBFGVE010000240.1:0-2811 GCA_041565275.1 Bacteroidia bacterium | reverse complement strand
AGATCAACTCCCATTGATCATCGTTGAGTTCATACCTGCGCATGACCCAATCATAGCGATCTTCTGCTCATCCTTTTCCACTGATTTAAACCACAGAACTATTTATAAGACACAACCTAGTTGTGGATAAACTATAGGTATTGGAAGGAGGATTGTAATTAATAGTATGGGTACCGGGGCCTGCCACCGCAGGATTGAAGGTATTGCCTGAAATACCAGGGCCCGAGAATGTACCGCCACTTGGACTACCGGACAATGTAACTGGTCCAGCTGATTCACACATGGAAGACGGTAATCCCGAAAACGTCTGCGCTCCTACATTCTGACTAAAACAGAAAAAGGCAATTACATACAGGCAGGTGGCTACTTTCTTTAAAATGGTTCTTGATATCGTAATCATAACACGCTTAATCCAATATATCCCGAGAATAAATTCTTCCAAAATAAGTTCAAATAGACCTCCCAATAAATCTAGACTTCCCAATAGATCGCAATCGAAACAAACCGTCGTACCAAACCGCCAACTATGCTTTGCTGTCTAGAATTTACCCGGATGCCCAGTTTAAACTACCCAAATACTTTCCATCATGCACCTTCCACTCTCCAAGTTAATCAGTAAGAAATTTAAATCAAAAATCTCCTCGCAGTTTTTTAACAATACATTATTCTACCAACAGGCCTGGATGCACTACATGACGGGACCACGAGCTGCCACGGTGAGGATCATGTACCATCAGACAGAGAACATAACCCATCCTCAAATCCCAAAGTGACCGTTTTATGTGGAGTGGGTACCGATTAGATGGCGTTTACCTGACCTTCCTCTTCCGGTTAGAAACATAATCTTCGTAAACAAATTCCCCTAAGCCCTTGAGACTGGAATAGAAAGCACGGCCATTGTTGGCTTTGGTGAAATCCCGGACAAACTGCTGGAGCCAGGGATCTTTGGCGATCATAAAAGTAGTGATCGGGATCTTGAGACGACGCGCCTGGCTCGCAAGGTTAAATGTTCTGTTCAGGATTTTCCGGTCCAGTCCCCAACTGTTCTTATAATACTGGCCATTCTCTTTGATACAGGTGGGCTTCCCGTCTGTGATCATAAAGATCTGCTTGTTCCCGGTTTTGCGCCGCCGCAAAAGATCCAGCCCTAACTCCAGGCCAGCCACTGTATTGGTATGGTAGGGCCCTACCCGGAGGTATGGAAGGTCTTTGATCCTGATTTCCCAAGCATCATTGCCAAAAACAAGAATATCCAGGGTATCCTTGGGATAGCGGGTAGTGATCAACTCTGCCAGAGCCATTGCAGTCTTTTTTGCCGGGGTGATCCGGTCTTCTCCATACAGGATCATCGAGTGGCTGATGTCAATCATCAGCACAGTACTGCACTGGGTCTTGTATTCCTTCTCTACAATTTCCAGGTCGTTTTCCGTCATCCGGAAACTGCTTAGTCCTTGGTTGATCTGTGCATTTCGTAGTGAATCGGTCATTGCGATCTGCTCTGGTGAATCACCAAAGGTGTAGGGCCTGCGGTCTGCACTTGCCTCATCACCTGATCCGCCAAAAGCCGTGCGGTGCCCACCCCGACCCGATTTTCGTAAATTCCCAAAGATCTGGTCCAGAGAATTCTTCCGGATGGTCTGCTCCGACTTCCCTGTCAAGTTGAACTCTCCCTCAACACCTTCCACGATGTAACCTTGTTCTACAAGGTCTTCAATGAAGTCACCCAGACCGTATTCACCGGTGGTAATATGGTATTCCCGGTTGAGTTGGTCCATCCAATCCAAAGCCTCCTTTACATCCCCGGAGGTATAGACCATGAGTTCCATGAAAATGTCAAACATCTTTTCATAGTCTGTTTTGTTGGAATCCTTGTCAATAAATTCTTGGAAGCGGTATCCGATCATTTGGTATTTCCTGTCCTTGTGCCTAACTAAGATTCATTATAGAACTCAAAAGCAGCTTCAGAGTTTTTTTACCGATGGAAGAACTTTCAATTCATGAACAATTACCGATCTGACCTACCGCCACGAAGTGACTACAGGAACCGATATCAATCCCGGCAGCTTGAGGATAAACAATATCCATTGGCAACTGATTTATATTACCGACTGGGGTTTGGAACTTTTTTCCATAAAAAGAATACCGGTAGCCACAGCTTTGCAGAGATCGCGATTTCACATCGTAAGACACTGAATCTTTTCTTCGGCCAAGTCAATCGGTTGATCGACTGGAAAGGGGTAAGCCGGATCATTGTGAGCTATGATCAGCGGTCAGCAGCGGCTTTCGTCCTGGTAGTAAATCTGCCTAGTCTCCACCAAACCCCGATCTTTGGCAGGCTGGTATTTATGACCCAGCAGATAGCTCAGACTTAAAACTAGCGAAGCCACCATGAAGTTCATTTAGCTTGGCTTGCAATGTTTTCATCGCCTCCAAGGGAATGCCGACGGGACGCTTATTGCCTCCTTTGTTCACTGAGTCAAGGCTGCAATCCCGCCCGCTTCATACTTCTGAAACCAGCGCCCAAATGCGTTACGACCATACCCAACAGCTTCGGCAATATCCTTGCGGTACTTATACTGACCAATCACATACAGGAACAAAGCCCGAAGACGAGCATTTACCAGTGGATCGGTTCAACCTTGATCATTTGCCGTAGTTCGACAGCATTCTCCTGGGTGTGACTAGGTTGTGTCTTATAAATAGTTCTGTGGCTTAAATCAGTGGAAAAGGATTAGCAGAAGATCGCTATGATTGGGTCATGCGCAGGTATGAACTCAACGATGATCAATGGGGGTTGATCTCTAACCTTTT
>JBFGVE010000239.1:0-2855 GCA_041565275.1 Bacteroidia bacterium | reverse complement strand
TTCAAGGGGTATTTCATTTTAAGGGCATATTGCTTCTGATTAGAAATCATTCCGAAAGTATCCTGAACAACTAAAAAATTCCTTTCTCCTATCTGATGGAGACAAGATTTAAACTGTTCAAAGTCTTTCCGTTCAAACATTACTCCGCCAAGTAAAGATATAAACTCAAAATCCTTCTTGAATATCATATCCGGCAATTGCCGGCTCAAATCAAATATGGAACTGTGCAAC
Source organism: Bacteroidia bacterium (assembly GCA_041565275.1). GTDB lineage: Bacteria > Bacteroidota > Bacteroidia > J057 > JADKCL01 > CAWUKT01. The sequence continues at coordinate 2,624 of JBFGVE010000239.1, read as the reverse complement.
TGTCGCCATTCACTCTGATAAATGGAGTCTGGTAAACCATATTTCTTAAGATATTCTTCTGCAATAGACGTATTAGGCATTTCAGCAGCCGATGCTCCATAAATGTCAAGGTATTCCTTGTAAGCTTCTATCTGAGGTGTAAATTCCATACTCATAACTATTGAACCCTAATTTTAAAGAGTTGGCCATTATTCTTGATCCGGAGGGTAGGAATATTGCTACTTGAACCAGTTAAATCGACGCGAATCTGCCCTGACTGGAAAAATCTCCGCCTATTCGCCCCAGTTTGAATCCTCGCTCCATATTGTTTAGAGAGTCCGGTAAAAATGTCATTTGCATTACCAGTAACAAATCCTTGTCTAACTCCACCTTTCAATCGAGTAAGTTTCCCAGCATTTTGGATAACGCTTTCTACACTATTAAACTGCTGTAGTAGCTTAGTCCCCCCCTACCTGCCCCTCCCGGAGTAACAAGCATTGCCGCATAACTGGCTCCCGTGCCAATTGCCGTTTGGGTTTGAGGCCCTTCGCTTCCCATGATCAAATTGGCTACCATTGATAGCGGATTGGCTTGATAGGCCATGGCTCCCACTTCCTTCCCGAAGGTTTTCAACTACTGTGTTTGTGCAGGTTTCCTCCTGTTCGTTTGGCCAATCTTTTTGCGTTGCTCTTCCACTTGGGTGTCCAGGGCCAGCGGCCGTCGGGATCGCTCAGGTTGATCGGATTGTTGAATGTATAGTTGTAAGGACTCCATCCGGGTCCATTGTCCGCCAGCGGATCCACACTCAACACAAATCTCCCGAGCGATCAGGGGATCACAGATTTATATGTTAAACATTTCCCAACTCCAATAATTACCATAAAATATTAGATATAAGATAAATAGAAATATCGGGAATACTGCCAATACAAGCTTAACGATTGCATTCAAAGTGCTACTCGTCAAATATTGCTTATTCAATATCCCCTTAGCACTAAAATAAAGACTTAGTAAAACCAATATCGAGGGAACAAACATTAGTAATATCATAAAACTAATACCTGCACCTGAAAAAACAGCTGAAAATATCCCTACTGTAAAACTCAATATGTAAGGCAACATCAATAAGGAGCTAACTAACCCAATTATTAACCCTAATCTAGTTCTATAAAGTGCTATCGGATTCGCTAATACAAACAGTGAAATCGCCCCAAACAAACCAGCTACCGGAGAATAATTTGAAAATCCAGATGAAAACCCCAAGTAAATCAGTAACACCCAAGTTGTAGATAATCCCGCAAAAAAGTACGTGAGATAAACTTTCATATCTATTCCTTTTGAGGTGATGTTATTGTGAATCTTTTGTTCCAATCTTCAATAGAATACGATGTTCCATTATGCCGTACACTTGTGAAGTTCCCGTCATTTCCAGTCTGGATATCTATATTAAAGCTCATTATCGCCCTGTTTCTATTTTGCCCTGGAAGTTCAGTAAAAGGTCCCAGGTTCTTGTTTACCCATGAATTTATTGTTCCAATACCTAGAAAAACACTTTGACCACTTGGGTCTGTTATAAATGCCTCAGTGCTTGGGAAATTATCACCTGTGAGTTTTCCTCTCACGCTAAGAATTCCTGCCTTTTTATTTTCGGTGATCGAAAAATTTGAGAAAACATTAATGTCTGGAGTCAAAGCTTGTGGTGTTAACGGATTACCTGCTGCATAACTCGATTTAAAATTAAATTCCTTGACATCTCCTGCCGTTTTAACAGTTAAATAATCCTCTGCATACGGTTTATCCCCACCTTTGCCATTCAGTGTAACGTAGGGACTACCTGTCTTTTGATTGTTTGGGTTTGATGTCATGTATGTAGGACTACTCCAAGCTCCCGTGTTAATGTAGGTTCTATCCGTGTCAAAATTAATACGTTGATGAGCCCTAGCAGATAAGTATTGGTCAGTACTAAACCCTCTACCATCACCGTGATAACCAAATCCAAATGACTTAAAGGGGGCAAACGACCTAATTGTAATCGGGTAAGGTATCTTCCCGTCAGGGTCTATAAAACTGAGTGGGTTATTGAACGAGAAGGCGTATGGAGACCAGTCTGGCATCCTGTCCGCCAGCGGATCCACACTCAACCACACACTCACCTTGGGGTCATAATACCTGGCCCCGTAGTAATAGAACCCCGTCTCTTCGTCCAGTTCCTTGCCATTGAAGAGATACCGGGTATAATCCGCTGCATTGCGCTCCTCCACAAAAGTTTCTCCAAAGGGGAAATACTCCATGTGCTGGAAGACTTCTCCCGAGGCGTCGGTGATGTAGCTGGAACTTCCCAGGTGATCGGGGTGGTAGAAGAACTGCAGGTCTTCGACATGCCCCGGAGGGGGCGGTGTGGTGGTGCTGTCGTCAAACTGCCGGAAGTACTTTTTGATCTGCCCGTAGGGCACTTTGCCGCTTTTTCCGGCAACAAAGATGGGCGTGGGAAGGTTTAGCGCAGCATAGGCCGAAAGGATGTAGTCCTTTAGTTCACGGCCCTTGAGCCCGTAATCGGGCGAAGTGTTGTTGTTGCCATTTCCATTGTTTCCATTGTTTCCATTCCCCATGGTGTTCCCAGCCTGATTGCCATGGTCAAAATGCGT
>JBFGVE010000238.1:0-2948 GCA_041565275.1 Bacteroidia bacterium | reverse complement strand
TAGGAAGGACGTAGAGGAATTACCTCGCCACAGTTCTGATTACACCAATGAGAGAAATGAGATGGTTAAGCTGGAACCCGTCCGTTTCCCAAATATCCCCAACCCACTCCGTGCCAAGGCTGGGAAAAATGTAACCCAACTTCACTATGCGAGAAAGGGTATCATTACACCAGAGATGGAGTTTGTAGCGATTCGTGAAAATCAGAAGAGCGATATTTACAATGCTTGGCTTAAGCGGCAACATCCTGGTCACAATTGGGGAGCCAACACACCTAAGAAATCTATTACCCCTGAATTTGTAAGGGATGAGATTGCAGCAGGCCGTGCTATCATACCTAACAACATCAATCACCCTGAGTCGGAACCCATGATCATTGGCCGTAATTTCCTAGTGAAAATAAACGCCAATATCGGTAATTCTGCAGTTTCATCTTCCATTGAGGAAGAGGTTGAAAAGATGGTGTGGGGTATCCGTTGGGGGGCTGACACCATCATGGACCTCAGCACAGGACAGAATATCCATGAGACTCGGGAATGGATCATTCGGAATTCCCCGGTCCCGGTTGGAACGGTACCCATCTATCAAGCCCTTGAGAAAGTTAATGGAAAGGCAGAGGATTTAACTTGGGAGATTTTCAGGGATACCTTGATCGAACAGGCAGAGCAAGGTGTAGATTATTTCACCATTCATGCCGGTGTCCTTTTGCGTTATATCCCCATGACTGCTCACCGGGTGACCGGTATCGTCTCCAGAGGAGGTTCTATCCTGGCAAAATGGTGTCTTCATCACCACAAGGAGAATTTCCTTTATACCCATTTTGAAGAGATCTGTGAGATCATGAAGGCCTACGATGTATCCTTCTCTCTGGGAGACGGCCTTCGTCCCGGCTCCATCGCCGATGCCAACGACCGGGCCCAGTTTGCGGAATTGGAAACCCTGGGAGAACTGACCCAAATTGCATGGAAGCATGATATTCAGGTAATGATCGAAGGCCCTGGTCATGTCCCAATGCATATGATCAAGGAGAACATGGACAAACAACTGGAAGTCTGTGGGGAGGCCCCCTTCTACACCTTAGGTCCCTTGACTACCGACATCGCTCCCGGATATGACCACATAACATCCGGGATCGGGGCGGCCATGATAGGCTGGTACGGAACCGCCATGCTTTGCTATGTAACTCCCAAGGAGCATCTGGGCCTGCCTGACCGTGAAGATGTGAAGAAAGGTGTAATCACTTACAAGATTGCTGCACATGCTGCTGACCTCGCTAAGGGCCATCCCGGCGCACAGGTACGAGACAATGCCCTGTCAAAGGCCCGTTTTGAATTCCGGTGGAAGGACCAGTTCAACTTGGGCCTTGATCCGGATACAGCACGTGAATACCATGACGAAACACTACCGGCAGAAGGAGCCAAGGTTGCGCATTTTTGCTCAATGTGCGGGCCTCATTTTTGCTCAATGAAAATCACCCAGGATGTACGAGATTATGCTAGAGAGAACGGGATCAACGACCAGGAAGCAATTGAAAAGGGAATGGAAGAAATGTCAAAAGAGTTTAAGAAATCAGGCAATGAACTTTACATAAAACAATGACCCGAAGGATGCCCTCCCAGTGATCTGATCAGACCTTTACAATTGTCTTTCTTTCTTGCCAGTATCCGAGAATATTATTGTAATAAAATTGGCTTTCAATCTTTGCCTTGATCCATAGATTGAGTTTTATAAGGTTCTTCCAATCTGTCTTAAGCGCTGGAATAGCAGTGTATCTAACGTTTTTGCGTTTAAGTAGTTTTTGGACCAGATCTAGAAAAGATCTATAATGACTTAACTTTCTGGAATCCTTTCTTTTCCTAATGTAATAGCGAAGCCTTTGTAACTTATTGAGTGCTTCTTCCTTATCATTCATCTCAACAGAGATGATAAGGTCAAGGAGACGAATTGAGATCTCGTGCTTAGAGATACTGCTAAACTCGTTGATTATTTGCTCAAGAGTTTCAACTGCATAACGGTTTAAATTGGCAGCAAGCAGAATGCCGATTTTGTGTATATAAAATTTTATTTTATGCTCCTCGCTAAGGTCTTCGATGGTCAGAAGTTGATTGATCCTGTGTTGAGATAGCTGAAGATCATTTTCATAAAAGTAGTAGATACTCGCCAATTCCAGGTAGCGGGGTAGAAAGGTTTTCTTCTGTTCTGGAGTAAGCTGGGGGAGAATTTTATCTGTTTTGTAAATGAGTCCGTTGATCAATAGAAAATCACCTGTTTCCATACTACTTTCCATCAGGAAGAGGACGATTTGAAGCCTGATATCTAGTGGATAACTCTCTTTGACAGACATTTTTTCCAGACGGGCAAGCCGTTTGTGGAACTCAAATTTATCCTCAAAGGTTTTTCCATAAATATATTCGCAGTTAAAAGCTGAAAAGAGATACGCGGGATTATCGTGTTCCCGCGCAAATTCAGTTACCTTGTGCAGAATATCTTCCGTGATTTTTCGATAGGAGATATCTGCATCTGGGTGGGTTTTACTACTTGAGACCAGCACGCTGATCTTCTTGAGGTTTTCTTCGAATTGAACGACCTCTTTCACCAGATCGGAAGTTGTCTCGATTTGAGACAGGACTTTTGAATATTCTTCCCAGCTTGTGTTATTACTTTTGGAAAGAGTATCGCGATAATCTTCCAGGATCCTCAGCCTGAGACGAGGAGAATTGATCTTTTCACATGCATCCAGAGCAGCACGTATATAATTTTGGGCTTGTTCATGGAATCCTTTGTAATTCAGGATTTCGTATTTGGCTTTGTAACGGTTAATGATAAATTCTTCACGGGAGGAATTGGAATACTCTAGGAGAACAGCTAGGATATCATCAAGCAATGCATTTTTCTGCATTGAGTAAAAGGCTTTGGAAAAGGAAGAAAAGTGCTGAGAATAAATTTGCCG
>JBFGVE010000237.1:0-2975 GCA_041565275.1 Bacteroidia bacterium | reverse complement strand
GGAATTTCACGCGCAAATGCTGATGAGCAACAGTGCAACAGACGTAAATGCCCGTTGGTTTACCGTTGATGTTCCCATCTCCCTGGTACAGTTTCGTTGCAAATTCACCGACCGAGAAAACGCCCTGGCTCCACATGTAGCCTACGAAGTCTTCCTCTACGTCAAATACGGTGAATGAAGATGACCGGCCCGATCATATACAAGGAAGTAGATATCTCCGTAAACGGTGCCCCGAACGGGCATTTTTACAACATCCTGGATACCCCACATGGTTGCTGGAGGATCGCTGACATAAATGTACTCTGCAGGCTGAACGATGATCATGCCTTAGCCCTTGCCAACAATAGGTGGGTAAACGCTAAAGTCGGAGAGCTGAACTTTCAATTCAACCAGCCGGGAGATATTTTCCTCAGCCTTCCTGTCCACCAAAACCTCGATCACTCAGGTTCGAGAAGTTTTGATCAGGACAAAGAGTTTGAATGGGCTTTCCGAGGAAATAATAACCAGGTACATGTAGGGAGCAAGAGAGAGTGGATCGCTGTAGACCAAGTTGTGCAAACTAGAAGTGTCCGGATCCACTTCCGCGATTGGATCAACCAAAACCTGGGAACGACCTCAAATTATTCAGTCAGTGTGCTTTTCAAACTTGAAGATGTGGAGGAACCTGTATGACTGAATCGTATATATACAGTTACCTGGAGCAGGTAATGGCGGAGTTAGGATATAGAACCTATACCCTGAACTCTTCGGTAATTAACCTGCCGGCATTTGCCCGTACAGAGATCAAGTGCTTTAACAAGTACGCTTTCTTTCCCAGCGATGTCAACTCCACAGATCTGGAGATCCGGGGAAGGTTTGGCGAGGCCAACGGTGAGGAAACGGTGGATATCCACATGCACAGCGGCCAAATATTCATCACCAACAACGGACCAGTTGCCAGGAAGCTATTTTTTGTCATTGCCACACCATACAGCCAATAATGCCAGTTTTCAGCCATCAAAACATCATCAGGATAAAGGAGAAAATTCGGTCCGGAGGGAAGTTCTACAGTGTCCTCATTGACGGAGTGACTTACATCGAGCGTACTGACGATCCGGACAAGATTGACACCTACACGGATTACTGGGATGAAGAGAGCCAGGAGATCACCTTTAAGATCTACCAGGGCAGCAGCTACACCCATGAAACGATCACCTACACCCGTAAACCTGAGCAACCTGCCACTGTCCAACAACCAAGTGAATACGGGTTGCAGGGAGTGCCCGAAAGAGGAATTTCTCTAGAAGCCAGGATGCATATCCAGGGAATAGAGTTCCAGCACAAACTGAAGGAGAGCGAACTTGAACGGAGGATTGAAAAGCTGACAGATGAGGGAAAAGTAAAGGATCAAATGCTGGCCTTCCGGGATAGTAAGATCAAGGAACTCAAGGGTGAGCTCAAGTCCTCACAAGATCAGTCAAGCATAACCAGTTTTGCAGAAAATGGCCTTGGAATAATTCAAAAGTTCATGGGGCTGGATGCTGATGAAGAAGAACCAAAGCCACAGGCCCTGGGAGCATCCAGCTCAGTATCCGAAGCAAAACCCGACCCTCAGCTAGACCAGTGGAAGGAATTGTTCACCATGGCCAGGGAGTTTCTCAGTAAAGAGCAAGTGGATCAGCTGAACCGCATTGTGATGGACCTGAGTCAAAGCCCGGCCAAAATTGAAACTGTAATACAACTTATCAACCAATGACAGAAACAAGAAACGTTTCAATATCCGGTAAAGATCCCGGTGAGATCAACAAAAAGCACATACTCCTGGCACGCCTGGGAAGGTTAGACCTCGAGACATTGGATCATCTTCATGGGATCACTCAGAAGATCGGACCAGACCTTATCGCGGGCTTACATGTTCGAGGTCCCGGACTTCTGAAGGGGCCATTTGGCAAAACCATCAAGAGAAAGCTACTAAAATGATCTCTAAGCCCATACAATACAGTATTGCGACCCTTGTCATTGTAGGGGGTGGAACCCTGTTTATCAAATACCTTGACAAGCAATTAAAGGGTAAAGAAGAAAAGGGATCATATGATCGCAGCGATCAACAAAACAGCCCTGCCTGGTTCGCGGCAAGGCTGCAGAGGTCCTTTGAATGGACCGCCGGTACGGGAGGGACAGATGACGAACTCCTGCTCAACACCATCGCCCTGGTTCGCCACAGAAAGCAGTGGGAGGCCGTTAAAGTAGAGTACCGCAAGCTCACAGGTGGAAGCAGCCTTATGCAGCAGATCGATGTCGAGCTGGACAGCTATGAAAAGAGTATCGTATCAACATTCCTGGAGACATTGCCGGCCAAAGAGTCAGATGCAATAGACCTTTACAAGCTGCCGGTAAACGGGCAGTTGATCATAGGCCGATTTCGCGCCATTGCCGGATTTATCCATTTCTATCTAACCAGGGCAGACACCTGGATATCAAAAGGACCAACAGATCTACACTGGGAGCAAATTTTGGGCATTCTGGAAACTATTCCCTACGTCCGCCTTATGCCCTACCTGGTGTCTATTTATCATTCACGTTTTGGAGAAAGCCTTGTTGAGCAACTCAATGACCGTCTTTCCGATCGGATGTGGCAACAACTTACAAATCATTTAATCAATAAAGTCGATGGCAAAGGAAAAACCCTCACCGAAATCTTCACAGGAAGCTGATAAATCCAGCCTTATTCCAATTATCGCCGGGGTAGCGGGAGTAGCTTTCTTGGGATTTATAGGATTAGCTTATTTAGATTCCAGGAAAATCGGAAAAATATTCAAAGGCGTAGAAAGCCCAAGTACTCAGCCATCTGAATCAAACAGACCATCCGCATCAAGCAAGCCATCCGGAGGATCAAATTCCGGGCCCATCCGCTTTCCACTTGCGAAAGGATCAAGGGGCGAAGAAGTAAAGGTGATCCAAAGAGCCCTGAACATGATGGGACAGAACATTGCCGT
>JBFGVE010000236.1:0-2983 GCA_041565275.1 Bacteroidia bacterium | reverse complement strand
GGGCTTCCAAAACATTATGGTAGCTCATTACAAGAGGGACAACGATGATTTTCCTAGGAGATACAGGGTTTTCAAGGATCATCTTTCTTTGAGCTTCGATGGTAGTTCCCAGCAATCCAAGTTTCAGACGGTCTTCGAGTGAGCCTGAACGCGAACGAGTACCACCTGGAAAGAAAAGGATATTCGCTCCCTGGCGGATCACATATTCTGTGTAAGTCTTCAAGACTTCGAGATATATCCTATTTTTTTTTCGCCTGTCTACCCTGAATGCACCCAATCGATGCATAAAATAAGAAATGATAGGATGTGCAAAGAGGTTGATCCCGGCTCCATAGGTAAAAGCTGGTAGGCCTATCGTCTCAAGTGCCCAACCAATGACAATGGAATCCAGATTGCTGAAGTGGGTAGGCAACAAAACGAGAGTACATTTAGAGGCCAGATTCCTAATCTCCTCGATTTCACCCGTAATGATCATCCTGGTAATCAAGTCACTTTGTTGGCTCTTGATACTTTTAAATATTCCTTTAGAAAACCTATTGAAAACCCTGGAAAAACCAAAATTGACCATTTTACGAGCGAGTCGATAAGTACCTAACCTGAAATCTCCAACGATTTCAATAACATACCGTTCTACCAACTTTTTCAACAGTTTTCGCTCCTCTTCTGGATCTACACCTGTACCTGAAGCCGCTTCCTGAAGTTCTTTCTTTAGATTTTTGTAAAAAGAAACATCGTCAGGAGGATCAACTTTCCATGGTTCGTCAACAATCCTTTTCTCTTCCTGGAAATACGCTTCGGCAACCATACGAATAGTTTTTCCCATTTCAGGGACATAAATGCGCCGCATGGACTCTTCTATTACGGCCTGGATCAGAGCCTTTTTGTTTTTGCTCAACTGGTAGATTGGCCATTCCCGGACATCTTCTATGACCTGCGGATAGGGTGCTGACTGGTTATTATGCGTTTGAGATTCCTTCATGGTCTGCTTTTAGGGAGATTTGGTCAAGGTCATATTACTGAATTCAAGCGCCTGTGGAAGAGCCTTGCGTATAACGGAACTTACCCATTCTGTCAGTGGGACTTATCCATAAAGTTCTTGCTCTACGGCGAAGTGCAATTCTAAAGCAGTTGTAAAGATCCTCCTTGGGAAATGTCTTATTTATCTGAATACGTTGTACTACTATATCATCACAAAAATCTTGAAAGGCAAGTTGGTGTTCCAGCATTTGAAAAGGTGAAATATCCGTAACAGTATTGAACAATTCCAAGATATTTTCCGGAAGGTTCGACTCATCATCGAGCACCCCTTCATCCAACAATTGATCTACCACACCTTCGGCCACTAGGTTACGGGCTTGGAGTATTGAGACGACCAGAGGGTTGACAATCAAGATACTCTTTTCTTTTAAAAACCCGTGATACCTGCCTGCCAACCCTGGCAATGGTCCAATACCTGCACTGGTTCCGGCTATAAAAGCCAATTCTGGTTCAGGAAGAACATACAGACGGCTGAGATTGCGAACAGGTTCTTCGTAACCACGTATTCTGACAGAGGCACCTTCAACTGCAGGCCTGTATTGCACCATAGCTGAAGTTGCTTCCCGAACGGTAGCCTGAATAAATTTAATAAGACGCCTAGCATATTCAAGAGCCTCTTCACAGGCATAAGGTATCTCTAGCCGGAGCAGTAATTCTCCCCATCCCATCAACCCGACCCCTATCCTTCTTGCTGTTTTTAAATATCCGTCACCTACTTGAGATTCTGCAATGTCAACCAGTGCATCCAGCATTCTAACGCCCTGGACAAGGGTTTCCACCAGTTTGCCCCGGTCCAGATAAGCCTTACCTTCCCTCACTCCCACCATTTCAGCCAAGTTTAAAACCCCGCGCACCATTTGTCCAGGAGGATTGGTAATTTGGGTCTCAGGTCGGACCGATTCCGGAAAATGCATCACCGGATAACCAGTGTTCATTATCTGATCAGCTAAAGCACCCCATAGCTGTACAGAGGAAACTTTTCCAGAGACAAAAGGCTCGTGTTGATAACTGATTGGCCAACCCTCTTTTTTGTCCAGCACTCTCAAAAAGGAGCTCGGAACATCAATTAAATATGGGTCTGCGCCATGCAGGAGGCTGATGACCTCCGAGTTGGAAAGGGAAGATCGAGCAAGGCTATAACCTCCCAAATGATCCAGTGGCATGTCTTTCATTATTCCCTTCCTCTGCCCAAAAAACTTTATCAATTCAAAGGACGGGAAAAAACGACGAGACAACATGAGGGATCGAAACTTTTGTTGTATTTGATCCAGATCAGCTTCAGGTTCGATTTGATGATCTTTTTCGGCTGCCACCCGTGCAATCCAATCAAACAGGGTATAAACTAGCTGAGATGGATCACCTTCTTGTCCTTCCAAGGCTTCTTGGACCAGAAATTTCTGTGCATGTTCTGTCAACTCCATTTGAGCTGGCAAGTTAAGGAAGCCTCTTGCACCTATGGGATCTATTCATACACCAAAAAGGAAACTACTGTCGAAAAAAATGGACTATTGATCATAATAGCCAAATATTAGCTGCTGATAGGAAGATATTCGCGACCCAGATCAGACGGTTTTTATTCCAGTTTTCTTGTAAAGACCCAAGTATGGGAATTAGATAATGATCCATGGAATGAATAACCATCCTGATTAAAGTCCTTAATATCCTGAACTTGGTCAATCCTGTGCCGAATGATCCAACCCGCCAGTCGCCCACGAGCCTTTTTCGCGAAGAAACTCAAAACCTTATATTCTCCATTTTTCCAATCTTTAAAGACGGGATTGATGATCGTTCCTTTCGTTCTTCCCGGTTGGATTGCACCAAAATATTCTTTAGAGGCAAGGTTAAGCAAAACTTCCTCTTTATGTGACCCCAGAATCTGATTGATATCTTCAGTTAACCGATTTCCCCAAAATTCATAGAGGTTCTTCTTTCGGCGAACCGGGAG
>JBFGVE010000235.1:0-2993 GCA_041565275.1 Bacteroidia bacterium | reverse complement strand
TCGGGAACAAAGGCTGAACCTGTATTTCTAAGCACCCACGAAACAGGATTGCCGACACTGTCCAGGCCGGCAAGGAAGAGGTCAGGGTCGCCGTCGCCGTCGTAGTCGGCCCAGCTATGCATGGCCCCCGACACCTGCGGGAGAGGAGGACTGGCCAAAGGGACAGGAGGGCCCTGGGACCACAGCGAACAAGAAAAGAAAAACACCGACAGATGTACAGATAATTGTGTTAACTTCATGGATGACTATTTACATGGTGACGACTGTTTATTTTGAGTAAGCAGACTGGTGTGCCCCGCGTGTCTTCTCTGCCGGCCAGGGGACCGCCGAGCGGCGGCCCTCCTGGCGTCAATCAACAGAGAATTTTCCCGCAGGGCAGCGGGAATCGGAAAAAAGGAGATAATTTTCTTTCTATCGGGAGGCTGAGGGATTGACAAGCCTACTTAGTATCAGTTTCCACTTTGTCATTCAAAGAACTCGCTTGGTCTATTCCGATCTGGATCCCCGATCCCGCATTAGGGCCAAGGAGTGTTTGCCGCCAAGGCTGTTCGCTCTAGCACTGAGAAAACTGAACCCCTGTTTCCCAATACGATTCAAAGGTAAGTTCAAGCTTTAGTGGGATCAATCATTAATTTTGAAAGGATATGGGGAAACCTTTTTTCACTACAGTAGAAATTCTTTAATTGGGGTTCCATATTCCTTAAAGCTATTAGTGATAAATTATGGGGAAGAAAGCCAGCCCCGAAACTTTGTATAAGCTAGTCAAGAGCCTCAGCCCGATGGAGAAGGCGATGCTTCAGGCATACTCCGTTGTCTATGGCAAGCGAGGAGGGGATTATTCGCTGGTTTGGAAATTGATCGACTTTCTATACAATGAACCCCATTACGATGCCGCCCAGCTCCGCGGGGCTTTCAAGGGAAAAGACCTTGCAACACTGAAAAAGGATGCTAGGAAGTGGCTTTTCAAAGCTATGTACCGTTTGGGCCTACGCCGGAATTTCGAGTTGCATGACCTTGTGGGGTCAGCAGTTGTTGCGATTGAACGTCGAGATCCGGTAGGTGCTAATCGAATCATACGTGAAGCGAAGTCGCTTTGTGAAAAACGTGAGTTATTTCTTGTCCACCTCGAACTTCTCCTCCATGAATTGAAGATAATGCCGGATACCTTGAAGGGACAGGAACTCAAGGATCACCTTGCTATAAATTCCAGGGAAACCGAATCCGTCCAGCGGCTGTTCTCTAATCACATGGCTTACATCCGGCTAAATAAACATTACCTAATTCCTGCTCGTGAGCAGTATCAGAGAACCGGGCAATGGGATTTCACCGAAATCCGGAAGTTGGAAGAGGAGCAATTGATGCACGATGAAAAGAATGCATTAACCCTTCGAGCGAGAATTGAATTTCACGACGCATGGTTGTTGATCCATACCGCCAATCAAGATTGGAAAAACTGTGCGAACAGTTCAGAGCAGATTGTTTCAATCTTTAAGCAATCAAAATGGCTACAAGAAGAATTGTACGAGCGATTCCTGGATGCCATGAATTTCTATGCACACTTCTGTAATATCCTCCGGCAAAAAAAAGAAAGCAGAAACCAACTCGATCACCTTCAAAGTCTTATCGAGAGTCAACGAAATGCAAATGTGAATACGTTTTTGCTGTCTCGGGTGATTTCGCTCAAGTTCTCTTACGCTGATATTTACAAGGAAGTTTCCGAGGCTCGAGAGGCATTAGAATTAGCACGGAAATACGAAAAGGAACTTGAGTTCTGGGAGAAGCCCCTGAACCTCCTGAGAATTTACTTCATGGCGCTCCGGTTCATCATCAATTCCGGCCCGAAGGAAGATGTTTATGCGATGGTAAGCAAGGTTTTGCAATTTCGGAGTTCCGGTTATCAAGGTTACTATCAAATGTATGCGCGGCTTCTTCACCTTACCTACCTACTAGATGAAATGATCGCGGGAGACGAATCCAAACGTGATATTTTGGAATCATTTGGGCGAAACTATGCCCGATATGCAAAAAAGTATGCATTGCAGTTTCCTGTCTGTGAACGGGTGGTTTGCTTCCTCAAAGAGGCTGCAAAGTATTTTGAAAAGGGAATACTTAAAGCAAAGCTGATTTCATTGCAACACGAGATTTCAGAACTGCTTCCTTCCGACAAGATGACAAGTCATTTTTTTCAGTTCGAAGAGTGGGTGAAAAGGATAATAGCTGACCTCGATTAATCTAAAAGCCCTCAGATACTATGACAATAGTTATGCATCCCCGCAACCGCACTTCCACTGCATCCTTTCCGGCATAAACCATGACCAACTCCCCGGATTTATACGTTTGAATGACCTGTCCAAGGTGCAAACCGAGGTGGGGATAAAAATCTACGTCCGTTGCGGATTTAAGTATTTTTACCGCGAGTGACATTGGAATCGACCCGAAGGGAAGCGCTTTTCCGATTGCATATCCATTGGTCGTGCTGTTATCATTTCCATTTCCGTTTTGCCCCATTAGGCCGCTGCTACAAAAGGCCAGGATCATAAGGCCCATTGATAGAATTAATACAAACCTTTTCATTTCGTGTTATGCTTTATTTTTGAATTTATCTTTTCAAAGATAGAAATAATTGGAGACAAGCCCGAAAGGCAGGGCAATCGTATCAAGGCAATCGCATCTAAATGTCCATGATATTGAACTGTTCTGAAGTTGGTGGTGGGAATCTGGGGTTGATATCTATACGACAAATGATGAAAGTGGGCGATGTGTATTACAAATCGTCCCCTTTCCGAATATTTTGAAGATTCAACCGATCCATGTATTGATCGGACCAAGCTTCATTCGCTCAAAAAGATCGTATTTCTGACCATTGTAGGGGTGCTCAGTGGAGCCGAGTCATGGGTGGATGTCGAGATTTTTACTGAAATGAGATCTGATTGGTTGAGCAAACACCTTGACTTGAGTACCGGCATTCCCTCTCATGATACCTTTGGCAATGT
>JBFGVE010000234.1:0-3013 GCA_041565275.1 Bacteroidia bacterium | reverse complement strand
GGGTTGGCATTTGTGGCTTCCCAGCCACAACCAACGAGCCGCTCGAGGAGCTCCTGATCCACCGCCAAATGAACAGGATCACCACCTTCACGGGGGAAAATCATAGACTTGCAACGACAAGTCTTGGCAAGAGCCACAACACCCTTTGCCACGTTCTCCAGGGTCAGGGGAACTGGCTGTCCTGCAGCAGCGGAGCCAGCAGAGCCAGCAGAAGCGGTCTTAGAACCGGAAGTCTCAGAGAAAGAAGTCTTCATGGTCAAAGAAAAGAAAGGCAACAAAAAGTTTGGTAGAAGGCAAAAGATGCTAATGCGATGCAGAAAGACAACGACTAATCGTAATCTTCGGTTTGTGAGAAAAGTGATTTTCGTTCAAACCAAAACAACAAGCATTTGCTAGAGGATCGAAATCAACTCATCCTCAAAATTCTATCGTGTCGACTCAACGTGGGAGTGAAATTCACGCTAGTGTCTAACGGAGCGTTTTGAAGCGTTGTGCTATACCATAGCTTCCCTATTAAGCACTTCTTCGTTTTCATGGAAATAGTGAGCGTGAAGCTATATAGAATAAGAGATGCTGGCCGGCGATAACTCTTTTCATCCCACAAAATATGTGGAAATTCCGACTAAGAACAACGATCAGTCTTGTCACGTTTGCCTATTTCGTATCAGTGCTTTGTCAGTGAACATGCTCGTTCCACGGTACGTGTTTAGCTACACCCTCGAGCTAGCTAGGTATTTAGTTTACTACACATACAGCAACAAACCGTGCGATAAAGTTCTCCCTAGCTGTATTGATTGTCCTTTTTATACCGATATTGCACTAAAAGTTTCCTTTGAAATGCTAGGAACTCGACAACGGAAGCCGGATTGGCTTCTCAACCCAAAAACTGCATAGTTATTTAGCTAATTTCCAGCCGAGAGGGTCCAATCTATTGTCTTCGTGTATGAATAACTTGCTAATAAAGCTAACGCCCAGAAGTGCCAAGGATTAGGTCAGATCCAAGCTCACAATTTGCACCAAAACGAGCCTCCCAATTTCCAGCCGCAGAAGCACGACAAAAATCTCAGCAGATCGCCGGTTCCAATCGAGATGCCGAAGGGGCGGGAAAAAAAGGACTGGTGGAGATTGAAAATTCAAATAGACAAAGTAAACTCTTTTATTGTGTCTGTACTTATAGTAGTGGTCAGTTCCTTAACCAGTGTGTAACTTTGCTTGTTCTCTGCGCGACCTTTGGTGCCTGGCAAATCTCCGGCCGGCGCCTGGTTTGAATTTTTCGTCGGCCATGGTCTCGAGGTCTTAGAGCTGTGCAGTCATTACCATAATTTGAAATTCAAACATAGGCGCCAAAATGGTTCAAAAGTGAAGTCATGGTTCGCCTATTTCAAGACCACCGTTGGAACTCTAATTAAATCCAATAACAGCAATCCGAACGTCGTTGCACCTACGTTCAGCTACGTAGGAATCCTTACAGGACCCAATCTTTGCTTCCCTCCATTCCAATTCTTGGGAAGTGACACAAAATTGGAAAGAGGACTATTTACCAATTCGTTAAAGATGTGCACACCTACTAATGCCAACCCTTTTGCTGCTCTATGGGCGTCGGATGACGATGGAAGTGTTATCGAAGAGCACTGCAACCGAATCTTCTTTGGAAAATGGGAAGGTCTTCATATTGCAAGGGCTGTGCAACAGAAGCTGAAAGTTGGCGACTCTTTTGAAGCCACCAAGGTGCGACCAATCTGAAGCTGTTAATTTTGCATTCTTGTACAAGTTGTCTAATCAATTTGTTTGTTTACCTGTTAAGCTTCGCAAAATCCCTAAGGACTATGTCCCTTCCAAGACATCGTCAAAGTTGAGTCCGTCAGAGATCCGTCAGCGAATGGAAAAGTGGAAGGAAGTTCTTGATCTCCGCGAAGGACCTAACCATGGAACGGAACCCAACGAGACATGGGACAGTACTGCCTTTTGTGCAGTTCTTGATAATATGCGAGAGCTTCTGTACCATATGGCTCAGCCGGTTATCAACACGCACTTCAGTACCGAGTTCAACAAGAGGCATCCAGACTTTTCTTTTGGAAACAGCCGCAGGATCAATTGCATGGATGACTTCACTGATTTTATTCACGAGTATAATCCCGCTCATGCAGGTGCTATGCCACTCAAAGAAGCCCGTGCGATGACCCACTTTGTTCTTTACGGAATTTGGGGCAAGAGCAATTTCTGGGCCGAGAAAGGCGAAAAAGAAATCCTCAAGATGCTTGGTTTTGAGTTTGACGGGAACCGAATGTGCGATGGATCAGTGAAGAAGCGCAAGCAACGTGGTGGATTTGGAAAGCATCATCTCGTGAAGAAACTGGACATGGAACGAGCCAAGGTAAATTCGGCTTGGGAACGTTGCTTCTATGAGAAGTTCTTTCACCGGGACAACTTCAAGGTTCCAGGCAATACGGGGAACAAAAAGCGTGATAGGTCCCACCTCAGGAAGTACATTCGGTACTGCAAGCGCGAGACTGATTTGTTTGATGGCGGATACCTTCTAATGGAAGGACATCCCGAATATGAGAAAGTAAGTGGGCAGGTGGCAGCCAAAGAAAGAGAACAGAGTGAGGCCGAGAAGAAGCAAGCCCTAATTAAGGGGGTTTCGGAAGAGCTCATGAAGTTTGACCTAACAGATATTGTGAAAGGACTCGATGCTAATGGCGGTGGTAAACAAGAGGTAAATGAACTGCTAAAACTACTGGCAAAGCAGACAAGGTGCAATGTTGAGCAAGGGACCCCCATTGCAGTTGGTCCACCCCCAGCAAAGAAGGCGAGGGTTGTGGCGGCACCTAAACGAGTACCTGCTGCACCCCCTTCACCTGATCCAAGTGAACTTACCGAGTCCACGAGCGAGGGGGGCAGCAGCACCAGCACTAGCATGGACATTGAGTCTATTGCTAAGGATGCTGACGAATACTCGCGGAGCCCGTTGAAGGTAGGTACTGCCGCACTTATTGGGCATGCCCCAGCTTAT
>JBFGVE010000233.1:0-3026 GCA_041565275.1 Bacteroidia bacterium | reverse complement strand
TCCGAAAAATCGACCAGCAAAACTGGTAGCAGACAAAGGATATGATTCGGGGAAGATTCGTAAATATTGCCGTAGAAGAGGGATAAAATCAATGATCCCTGAGAAAGTACTTCCAGAAGGTAAGAAGAGAAGAAAAAGGGGGCCAAAACCGAAGTTTGAAAAAGAAACCTACAAAGCCAGGAACATTGTCGAACGTATGATCGGATGGCTCAAAAATTGCAGAAGGATTGCATTCAGGTTCGACAAATTGGCTCTCAGTTTCCATGCAATGGTCAAAATCGCAATGATCAGGCACTACGTCGTTAAATGTTTATGAGACACAACCTAATGGGGGGGAGTTCACGTTCCGATTTTCCTATATTTGAGCCAACAAACTGGCCTTTTGATAGAGAATAAGTTTACATTCAAAGATCCAGGCTGTAAATTGGCGGGATCCGGGCTGTAAAGCCCAGAGTGATACAGGCATTAAAAAGTTGACTAAGGAGAAGGTAGCTACAAGGATATGGATTTCAGAAAGCAGAAATTTACCCGAACTGAAAATGTAGAATTTTTCGGTGTACTTCGAAACAGGGTTCATAATTATTTTGAAGCAGAGGATCGATCGAAGTATGGTGACTGGAGTATGGTAGTAAAAACAATCGTAATGCTATTGTTGTACTTCACACCCTATTTGTTGATGCTTCTGGGAGTTGTAACTCACCCTTTGCTGATCATTTTACTATGGGGGATTATGGGTTTAGGTATGGCTGGTATTGGTGTGAATATTATGCACGATGCTAATCATGGAGCTTATTCTCCAAAGAAATGGATAAACAAATTCCTGGGAAATACCTTGAACATCATTGGGGCAAGTGCTGATCTTTGGAAATTACAGCACAATGTCTTACATCACACCTACACCAATGTCCACGGTATTGATGAAGACATACAAACTCCAATTTTGCTTCGATTTTCCCCACACGAAAAACGGTATTGGATACACCGGTTCCAATTCCTCTATTTTTGGTTCTTCTATGGTTTTTTAACATTGTCTTGGATGACATCCAAGGAGTTTTTTCAGGTCTTTCGCTATAGAAATATCGGACTGATCACAAGGGAGAAAGAGTTTAGGAAAGTATTCATGCGATTAGTCCTCTGGAAGGTTTTTTACTTTTCCTATACCATAGTATTGCCAATCATATTTTTTCCAGGCCCGACTTGGTTGATACTGGTTTCATTTTTGGCTATGCATTGGATTGCAGGGTTTGTCTTGAGTTTAATTTTTCAAACAGCTCATGTAATGCCCTCTTCCGAGTATGTCTTACCAAATAGTGAAGGTAAAATAGAAAATACTTGGGCGGTGCATGAATTGATGACAACAAGCAATTATGCTCCATCCAGTAGGGTATTTTCCTGGTTAATCGGAGGTTTAAATTACCAGGTAGAACATCACTTGTTCCCTAACGTCTGCCATATACATTATAGAGGGATATCTAAAATTGTTTCTGCCACAGCAAAGGAATTTGGTTTGCCTTATCATACACAAAAGAATTTCATCACAGCCCTTTGGAGTCACATTAAGATGTTGCACAAGCTGGGAAGGCGGGAGTTGGCAAAGTAAAGGAGTTGGCAAAATAAAAATGATGTTTCCTTACTATATTTGAGGCCTTGGCTTCAATCTGAACAATTAACCAGACCACAGGTTTTTAAGGGGCGGTTGTGTACAAATTGTGGGACCGATTGTGAAAATTCAGGATATTCTCAAATATTATCGTGAGCATAAGGAAGTAGTCGCTTTTGCTGAAAAGATACGTGTTTCAAGTGCTGGGCGGTTTCAGATCCGGGGTATGGCAGGTAGCCAGACCTCGCTCATGATTTCAGCTCTGGCACAAAATACCCACCAAAGTAAACTGGTCATACTGAACGACAAAGAGGATGCACTCTACTTCCTCAATGACCTCCAGGTTTTGATGCCTCGGAAGGAGATCCTCTTTTTCCCTGCCTCCTACAAGCGACCCTACCAAATCGAAGAGATTGACAACGCCAATGTGCTGCAACGGGCAGAGGTACTCAACAAACTGAATCAGAGCCGGTCTGATCGGCACCTGATCGTGACTTTTGGAGAAGCACTGTCAGAGCAAGTGATCAACAAGCGGTCCCTGGTTCAGAATACACTGGATCTCAAGAAGGGAGATGATGTAGGGATGGATTTTGTAATAGATGTCCTGGATGAATACGGATTTACCCATGAAGATTTTGTTGTCGATCCGGGTACTTATTCGGTACGGGGCGGGATATTGGATGTCTTTTCATTTGCCCACGATCTCCCATTCAGAATTGAATTTTCCGGGGAAGATATCGATAGTATCCGGACCTTTGATCCTGTAGACCAAATGTCCCTGGATCAACTCACCAAGGTTTCCATGATCCCCAACATTCAGAAGAATCTCTTGGACGTTGAGCGGATCCACTTTTTGGACTATTTGTCCGACAAAACCCAGGTTTTCATTCAGGGTCTTGACTTTGTGACTGCTGACCTGGACAGACATTATGCCCGGGCTGAGAAATACTACCAGCAACTGAATGAGAGGTCAGGAGGGGCGGCCAGCAGCCATCCTCCGGAAACCATGTATACTGATGGAAAGACCTTGCTCCAAGGACTCGATAAAGTTACAACCATAGAATTTGAACGGTTTCATTACCGCCGGGTCGATGGCGTCCTGGCGTGGGAGGGGAGTCCCCAACCCGCATTTTGCAAGGAATTTACACTCCTTGCAAAACACCTCCATGACAACAAAGACGCAGGGGTGTTGAATTTTGTGCTGTCTGACAATCCCAAGCAGCACCAGCGACTCCGTGAGATTTTTGAAGAGATCGACCACGACGCTGAATTTACGGGGATAGAAAGTGTACTGCACCGAGGATTCCTGGATAAGCGTCTCAAATTGGCCCTTTATACCGATCATGAGATCTTTGAGCGTTACCATAAGTACAAGAGCAAAGCCAGGACCCGCCGCTCCCAGGCTATCACTCTGAAGGAATTACGG
>JBFGVE010000232.1:0-3032 GCA_041565275.1 Bacteroidia bacterium | reverse complement strand
TGACATTTTTCGGTTACTCCAGGGCAAGGGCATCCAAATAGATTCAAAACCATTTGCTCTCGGAGTTCGGATAGAGCATCCCCAGCCCTTAATTGATGAGATACGCTACCATTGTAGTGAGCGTCCGGGGAAATTACCAGCCGCTTCATATTCTCTGGTTACCCAAGCTGTGGGGCGAGGTGTCTACTCTTTCTGTATGTGCCCTGGGGGGATCATCTGTCCTTCTGCGACCGAAGGCAACGAAATTGTGGTTAATGGCTGGTCTCCATCTAAAAGAAATTCACCTTATGCCAATTCCGGGATCGTTGTTGAAGTAACTGAAGCTGATCTGGCACAGTTTGCAGGGGAAAATGCCTTGGCAGGCGTGTCGTATCAATCTATGGTTGAGCGCAGGTCCTATGAAGTCGGAGGGGGAAAACAAGTCGCTCCAGCTCAGAGGTTAACGGATTTTGTGCAGGGAAAGATCTCAAACCAACTCCCGGAGTGTAGTTATATACCAGGCTTGACTTCTGCAAGGCTGGACGAAGTTTTGCCCGCAGAGATCGTCAAAGCGCTCATAGTGGGCTTCAAAGATTTCGGCCGAAAGATGCCGGGATATTTGACAGAAGATGCAGTCGTCGTGGCCACGGAATCCCGCACATCTTCTCCGGTTCGTATTCCGCGGAGCCGGGAGACGCTGGAGCATCCTCAGATAGCAGGGCTTTTTCCCTGTGGAGAAGGAGCAGGTCATGCAGGCGGGATCATGAGCGCTGCTATGGACGGAGAAGCGTGCGCCCGCGCCATTGTAAAATACATAGCATCCTAAGAATAGCGACTCCATTCTAGTGACTAGACCGAAACCTCATTCTAAAAATAATTGTTGCTTGTTATTCTTGAGCCGTGATGTTAAATTGCGCCCGTTTTAGAAAATCCTTATACCAAAACGCTTAAAATGGCAGTAAATAAAGGAAAAGTTTCCCAGGTCATTGGTCCTGTAGTGGATGTTGAATTTAGTGGCGAAGGGGCTACACTCCCTAAAATTCTTGATGCCCTCACCATCAACAAACATGATGGATCCACACTTTATCTGGAAGTCCAGCAACACTTGGGAGAGAACAAAGTGCGCACCATTTCAATGGACTCAACAGATGGCTTGGAAAGAGGCATGGAAGTTCTCGATCTAGGTCGTACCATTGAGATGCCCACAGGTGACGGTATCCGTGGTCGCCTTTTTAATGTAGTAGGCACCGCTATTGACGGTCTTCCACAGCCTGATTCACCACGGGGATACCCTATTCACCGAGATGCGCCCAAATTCGAAGATCTGGCCACTAATCCCGAGATTCTAGCCACAGGAATTAAGGTGATCGACTTGATCGCTCCTTACCTCAAGGGTGGTAAAATCGGATTATTCGGTGGTGCCGGTGTTGGTAAAACCGTTTTGATCCAGGAATTGATCAATAATATTGCAAAGGCTCACTCAGGTTTATCTGTATTTGCCGGTGTTGGAGAACGTACTCGCGAAGGAAATGACCTTCTTAGGGAAATGATCGAAGCCAACGTAATCCGGTACGGGGAAAAATTCGCCCACGCCATGGAAGGTGGAGGCTGGGATTTATCTTCAGTAGACCTTGAAAAGCTGAAAGAATCCCAGGTGACTTTGGTATTTGGTCAGATGAACGAGCCTCCTGGAGCGCGTGCCCGTGTAGCTCTTTCAGGTCTTTCTCTTGCGGAATACTTCCGCGATGGTGAAGAAGGTGATACAACTGGCCGTGACATCTTGTTTTTCATTGACAATATTTTCCGTTTCACCCAAGCTGGATCCGAAGTGTCAGCGCTCTTGGGGCGGATGCCTTCCGCAGTGGGTTACCAGCCAACCCTCGCTTCAGAGATGGGTGCGATGCAAGAACGGATCACTTCTACTAAACGTGGGTCTATTACCTCGATCCAGGCAGTATACGTGCCCGCAGATGATTATACAGATCCGGCTCCTGCAACTACCTTTGCACACCTTGATGCCACAACCGAGCTGTCCCGTAGTCTTGCCTCCTTGGGAATTTATCCGGCGGTAGATCCACTTTCATCTACTTCCAAAGTATTAACACCTGAAACGGTTGGTGACAAGCACTACGATTGTGCTCAGAAAGTAATCGCCATTCTCCAGAAATACAAAGATCTCCAGGATATCATTGCTATCTTGGGTATGGATGAATTATCTGAAGAAGATAAGTTGGTCGTAAGTCGTGCACGCAAAGTACAGAAGTTCCTCAGCCAGCCCTTCTTTGTCGCAGAACAGTTCACAGGTCTTGAAGGACGGTTTGTTTCTATTAGTGATTGTATCAAAGGCTTTAACATGATCATAGATGGGGAGTTAGACCACCTTCCTGAAAACGCTTTTTATCTTAAGGGTAACATTGAAGAAGCAATTGCTGCAGGTGAGAAAATCCTTTCCGAAGTCAAATAAATATGGGCATGATTGTTGACATTCTCACTCCCGACCGCCGGGTCTTCTCTGGTGATACTACTTCCGTAACAGTTCCAGGAACTGACGGTGAGTTCCAGATCAAAGAGGATCACGCTGCTATCATTTCATCTTTGGCTTCTGGAAAAGTAAAAATTGTTACTTCACAGGGAAATAAAGTTTTTGATATTGAGGGTGGTGTGGTAGAGGTATTAAAGAATAGGATTATCATATTGGCTGAACGTATACTGAATGGATCAGCTGCGTGAGTCAATTACGAACAACGAAAAAGCCTTCAAATGAAGGCTTTTTTTATTCCGTCCAAATATGAGCTCAATGCGAATAGATATACTTTCAGGTGTACCAGATCAATTGCAGAGCCCCTTGAATACAAGCATTGTCAAGCGGGCCAGGGACAAAGGACTAGTAGAGATCTATGTTCATGATATTCGAAATTGGTCTACAGACAAACATAGAAGCATTGACGCTCCCCCCTACGGTGGTGGGGCTGGGATGGTCCTTAAGATAGAACCCATTGCCTCAGCAATCCGGCAACTTCTTTCGGAACGAGACTATGATGAAGTCATTTTTC
>JBFGVE010000231.1:0-3051 GCA_041565275.1 Bacteroidia bacterium | reverse complement strand
CTTCCCGAATAAAATCTCGGTGCAATGGTGGATGGGGGCGTAATCTCTGAGCATGATATTGAATTGAATGAATTGAATTGAATTGAATTGAAAGAAGAATCAAGGTTAATATATGCAAATCCTCTAAGAGGTTAGACTGCTTCGGATCGAATTGCTTCGACCCGAATTATTATTACTAAAATTTTTCTTTTTGGTTTTTAAGGTTTCCTTACGTGCAGATGCAATCGTAATCGGTAGTTCTTGGTTTAAGGGGCTTGTGAAATCGAAACACTTGTCATATATAATAAATTCATATATATCGAAATTTCCTTTAAAGAAATTTCGTGTTTTATACAGAATTGATTTGGCGATTTCGCGGTGTATCTTGACGGACAATTTGATCGTCCATTCCAGAGCAAAAGTTTGTTGAAGATCACTATTTTGCTGTTGGGCTTGTTTTGTTAGAGCCGTGAAGTATTTTTTGAATTCATCCGACCACGCGCCGGTAGCTTCGAAACCAGCGACCACTAGTTGCATACTTCCTGGGATCGGTAAATTGTCTATTATAGATTGGTATTTTTTCCTTTTTTCCTTGATAGCATGTTGTAGAGCCGCCAGCGGAGTGTGAGACGCCTGTTTCACTACTGCTTCGCCCGTTGGATCTACGATCGTGGTGTCGATACGAACTTGATGGTCCTCTTCGTCTACCACGATGTCTAGACGCTTCTGGGAATCGGGAAATGTCATTTGTTCTAGTTTCGATCTCTTGCCGCAGATGGTATGGAGACGCACAATTTCATGGGTTATATTGTCGTGTCGTCTTTGATTACCATTTCCAGCGTTACATCTAACTAAATGCATGTATTTTTGGTCACATGGTCCTTTACAAAGGACGCATGTGTTGGAAGGTTGTAGATTGATGAGGTGATTGAATCCCAGTCCATATCTAATAGCGATTATGGTTTGGAATTCTCCATCAGGGATTTGTTGATCAGCTCTTGATAGTCTGGATAACAGGAAAGCACTAGCTGTTGGGTCAGAAGCCGATAATAAACGCGCCGCAAAGTCCAGTGGCACACCGCCGCCAAATAGATCATCGCGGATAGTGTCATGTACGACTGCTGATAATTTGCTTTGTGCTTTGATATGGTGGGTACAGTATGAGGATGGTGTTGTCTCTATGCTGCCCGTTACAGGGTTTTTTACTTGAATGGTGTCGAAAATATCTTGGGGATCAAATGATTCCGCTTCCTCCTCCGTCAAATGTAGTGCTTTAGTGACGTTTGGTGCTGATATCGCCATCATCGAGTAAGTTAATGCATTAGCAATCATTGGACAAGATTCATGTATGTGTTCGGTTGCTAATTTGGTGAAGTTGTTTTTTAGATGTATTCCAGACGCAACTAATGATGTCCAAGAAGCTAAGAATGCTGGCGGTGCCATTCGCTCTGCCTTGATCAACCCTAGTCCGCCCATTTGGACTGGTAGACACATCGCGTCGTACTGATAATGGGTTAGTCTTGGGGTTCGGAGTAATTCCTGTATTGAGCCTGACGTTATCTTGTCGTTGAGATGAGCTGCTTATTGTATCAATGGTGGCGGAATGCATCGTAGCATGTAGGTTATTCGTGTGGTGATACAGTATCGGAAAAGTTGGTATACTCCTTGGACACTTGGGATGTGGATTAGCTTGTCGATCCTGGAACGAAATTGCTCCACTTTGGCAGTGGTTTGTGTTGTGATGTATGTGTCACTCCCGTAAGGGCATCCCAGGATTGGTAAACCCTTTGAAGGGGTGCCAATTTGACACTTAACTGTTGCCATGTGTTGGAGACCTCCGGTAATAATTCCGTGTGACTGAAGATTACTGATTCTTCTGGTTTGATACGTAGGTTAAGTTCTTCGGGGCGGACTTGAAATAAACGATACACTTCCAAAAGTACTTTCGGGTTTCTGAGAAAGTAAGCGTTGTCGACGTATGCTTTGGTCGTAATCACATCACCATATTTGTTGTCGATGGCTCGTAGCACTGTTTGAAACGCTAGAGCGAAAAGAAATCCACCCAGAGGGTCTCCTTGTCGAGGACCCATTTGCGAGCTAATAGTGTGTTCTTTTCCATTTTCATCCCGGAAGTATAAGGATGATGGAGTGGCGTAGTTTAGTAGGATGAAAAGTAATAACTCAGGGTATTTGTCTGATACTTCGTCTATCATGGCTTGTCTGCTAATGCAGTTGAAAGCGTTAATGATGTCCGTAGATAGACAGGCAATTGAATTATCATTTTCCATTAGTAGACTAATTGTGTGATATACCTTCTCACATCCATTCTTGCACGCTACACCTAGCTGTAATGGCTCGAAGTAGTTTCGGAATTCATCGTGGAATTTTGAGGTTATGAGGTTGCCAATCAGCCTTGAGAAAGTAGATCCGACGGTGATTGGACGTATCTGCGTCGAGTCATTTCCTGGAGGTTTGATTAGGGCATATAGCATACATGACTTCACGTCCTCCTGTAGTTGGTCAGGAATATTGTTGGTTGTGAAAGAGGATATGGTCTTAAGGAGTTGCTCCATGAGTTGGTCATCGGAGGGATACCCCGTGGCCCTTTCAGTAGTGTATTTTAGAATGGAGATGTGGTTGGTTCGCCATCCCAAAGCATCTTGTCCAGTATTTCTTGATAATTTTCGTAATGCTATTTGTAATTCGTCTGTGGTGAAACTGAGGGATGTGTTGTTTAATCCCTTCAAATGCGATGTGATTATTTCGGGTCCTGTTGGGTGCTTGTTCAATAAGATGGGGATCGCCTCTTCCTTGCAATTTATGCCATTTGATTCGATTGCTTGTATAGCTCTGGACAGTTCGTTGGCTTTAATGTATGACAAAGCTTTCTTACCATTTCTTTGGAGCATTTCAGCATCTGATGTTACTTTGGAAGACGTAGGAGGGGTAAACACGGCAGGTGGGGTTCCTTGAAGTAGTTCGCTAAATTGACCGTTGAGGTAGAATGCTAAACGCGCTCGTTGGGTCTTGAGCGGAGGTCGCTTACCATCCTCCATTGGCCTGAATAACATG
>JBFGVE010000230.1:0-3239 GCA_041565275.1 Bacteroidia bacterium | reverse complement strand
TTGTTCTTTATTCAAGTTTATTTGGGATCAAATAATCAAACTTTCAAAGGTAAAAATAACGTACAATGGCAAATCCGGAAATTACTTACGATCTGATAGAGCCCTTAATAGTATCCGAAGAAGTGGATGGCCGTCAGGTCCATTGTCAATTTGCTCTTCCTGGGTCAGTTGAAGTTTTTGAATCCTCTGCGGGCATGAAGCGTGAACGCAGTCTGGGGAGCAGTGTGAAGAGAAATTTAACACGTAATCTATCGAATGAGGCTCGCAGAACAGCATCTCGTTTACTTCGCAGTGTATTTGGTGGTGGTTTTCTTGGCCGAACAGCTGCCCAGACTGTAAACACTGCCAGCCGAGAATCTACGCGCAGTCTACAAAACTCTTTTTCCAAAAGCCAGCGGCAGGCTGCTGTTGTGGAAGCTTTCAAGAAGGTATCTTCCAATTTTCTTTATGACAATGGTTGGAGAAAGCCATCGGCCGCTGTGGTCGATAAAGCACCCCCTGTTGCCGTTTCGGCTTTTACCCAGCAGTTGCTGAACAACCCTGTAAGGTCAGGCTTCGAGTGTGATGTCTTGGCCCGAATGCTGGCGAAAATTGCTTATGTTGATGGTGAAGTAGCAAGTGAAGAGTTGGAATTCTTCAAGGATTCCATCCCTTCTTCTCTGGGAACACTTGCTGAATTGAATGCCAAGGATGATATTTCTTCCATTGAAGCCAATGAATTGGATAGAGGGGTTCGGGAAACTATTTACATGCTGGCATGGAGTATTTCCGCAATTGACATGGAAGTCGATGACAGTGAAGTTGAGTTGTTGTACCACTATCGCGACACTTTTGGAATTCCAACTGACCGAGCCACTGACCTGGAAATACTGGCGAAGATCAATGTTCTGGAAGGTTATTTAAGTGAAGACATCCCACGCGAAGAACTCTTCTCTATAGCTTTTAAGATCGGAATTAGCAAGGAAGATGCCGAACGTGCCAAAATCCACTGGATGAAGAGGCAGTAAAAGATAATGAGTGACCTATTCCTTAGACACAAGTGTCACGAGGAAGTGTTGATATTAAAACCATTTGTGATAAAGGGGAAAATATAATTGCTACTTTTACAACATGAACTATTGATGCCCTAAACATACTTGATAGATAAAGAGGTTTATTAATGGTTAAATAGTAGGATCGGGAAAGAGTCCTAATCCTTAATTTTATTTGGAATATGAAAAGGTTAAATTTTACATCTGTTTTCTGTTTGCTTGCCCTTCTTACAGTGGGCACCTCGGTATTTGGGCAAGGCCCAGATAGGAGGGTGCGTGGAACCCAAATCAGCACCATTGAGAATGCTGTTCCTGGAAACTACATTTTGGAACGCCAGGGTATCCATGTACTGGGACCCATTGCCAGTTCTAATGCAGCAGCAGGAGGTGTCTGTGATACCATTCTCTTTGAAGACTTTCAGTCAGAGACAATCCCTGCTACTTGGCTGAATATTGATGTTGATGGCAATGCCGATGCAAATGGGCTCCCTCAGGATTGGTTTATTTATCCCGATATGGAAACGACTGTGGGTATTGATACCAACTGGGTGGCTGCTGCTTCCTCTTGGTTCTCCCCATTTGCCCAGGCCAACAACTGGTTGATTTTGGACTCTGTCGCTATATGTGACCCCAGTGTTGTCCTTCGGTGGGAATCAGCTCCTTTTCAGGGACCTGGTTTTGCGGATGGTTACAAGGTGCTTGCCTCACCGACTGCAGATACAGCTTTATCATCTTTTACAGATACTCTGGCTGTACTTGCAGAAGACATTAGTGGTAATGGTTCAGGTATTCCTGGCCCAGGTTGGGTTCACTCGACCTACAATGGGACCAGAGGTGTTCTGGAAACCTGGATTGTGCCTTTGACAGGTTACAATGGTAGTTCCATCCGGATTGCTTTTGTGCATGATTCCGATGATGATGTCCTCCTCCTTTTGGATAATATCTTTTTGGGATCGTCAACGGTATTCGATGGCGATATGGCACAGGTGTCAGGCGCTTCTGGAGAATATCCGATTGTACCTGCAAGTCAGGTTCAGGCGATGACTTTCACGGGTGTGATCCAGAACAGCGGTGGTACTAATGTGAGTAATGCAGGATTCAATGTTGAGGTATATGACGGAGCCCAAACTCAGGTTTTTGCTGGCAGCACAACTGTAGCTTCCCTCTCTGCATTTACCGACACTCTTCTTTCAGTAAGTGGTTATACTCCTCCCGCTGCCGCTGACCAATACGGGGTGGTTTACTATGCAAATTCCGGTTCTCAGGATCCGGACAACTCAAATGATACGCTGACGGGTAGCTTCATTGTTGATGACAGTATCTATGCACGTGATAATGGTGTTATTACGGGCAATCTTTCTATTGGAGAGACTTCAGCAGGTTTTATCGGTCAGGAATTTATGATTGTGAATGATGACACACTTACCCATGCCAGCTTTTGGTTGCAAAGTCCCGATCTCGGTGACACTGTGCGAGCTGTTGTTATTCCTATGGGTCCAGCCGGAATGCCTCCTTCGGGAGCTCCAATTGCCATTTCTGAAGATTTGGCAATCACTGATACCACGGGACAGTTGTATGATCTGGCTTTCCCAGGTGGGGTGCCTTTGGCTGGGGGAACCTCTTACTTCCTGGGTCTTGAAGAAACTGTGGCCGGAGTGCTAACTTTGGGAACTTCCAATGAAGTATTTACACCAGGAAAAGGATGGGTATTCTTTAATGGAATGTGGGATAACAGTGAATTCTACAACCGCAATGTTGCGTATGTACTGCGTGCTGTTTTTGGAACACCTGTCATGGTAGGCATTGAAGATCAACTTCGTGCTGACATCTCTGTCTATCCTGTTCCAGCACAAGACAATATCAATATAGCCGTGACTCCAGGTCTCCACGAGGACCTCGCTATCCGGGTTTCAGACATCCAAGGACGTACTTTGATCACCCAGATCCTCCCATCTGGAACTGATATTGCCAAGGTCGACGTTTCAGACCTCTCAAGTGGTTTGTATTTTGTAGAAGTACGCAGTGGAAAAGACCGCTACGTACAGCGAGTCACTATTGAGTGATCAAAGGGGCTGGTTTCCTAAACCACATTAGTAATATACTTTAGGCAAGTTAAGTAGAGGCTGTACAGCGATGTACAGCCTCTGTTATTTTCCTGTAAGGGCCAACCTCTATTATAACAGTTTATTATGGTGGTTCTAATCCCTT
>JBFGVE010000229.1:0-3246 GCA_041565275.1 Bacteroidia bacterium | reverse complement strand
CCGCTGAGGATGCACCGGGAGGTTCTTTTCGATCTCTTCTTTTGCGGTCACGTACCGGTTGTAGGCGTGCCGGAGAAAGATCAATCCCAATACCGGGAAGGAGTATTCTGTGGCAGTAAGCTTGGAATTGGCACGCAATTGGTCCGCAGCAGACCAGAGTTCGTTTTCGAGTTGTTTGAGTTGCGGTGCGTTCATGGACATAGGGCATAAAAGTACCAAAAATCGGCATGTATTCGAATTATCCCGGAGACGTTTTCACACTTTAACTGATGGCTGACTTCCGGGAATTTCCCGAACTAAGCTGCCACCCATTGATAGGACAGTAAATGAAGGATAGCTCAGGTGAAGTATTTCTAAGCTGAAAGTTCGATCTTATTCTCAGTTACCGACATGGACAGTTCAGCGCCAATGGCAAAGGGAGTCATGGGGAGGGTATGTCCGAAATCCAGGCCACAGACGACAGGAATATCCTTTAGTGCGGGCTTTGAACGGATTGTCTTTTTCAATTGCTCTATAGAATAATCTACCCGCTTTGGCAGGCGGCCGAACAAGATCCCTGCGATGTTTTTCAAACTGGATTGCTGCAAAATAGATTCGAGGTTCCGGTCAATCTCTACGGCAAAATCATTCCCTGCAAAGTCATCTTCCTCAACCAGCAAGACAGCCGACTCAGGACAAGGAAAATGATCCGTTCCCTGGAGCAGGTTGAAAGTATCCAGGTTTCCCCCGATCAAAGTACCCCTTGCTTCTCCGAAATGAATGGCTACGGCTCCGGGATTGGTGAAGAATGACCTGTTTTCCTGGTCCAGGTACCATTCGTCATCGCTCCATTGAGCAGAACTGTTCACAGTGTGCGGCCCCGGGTGAAACATCACTTTCTCGAATTCCCTGACGGTAAACTCATTTCCCTTTTTCACCCCGAAAGTAGAGAAATGTGGTCCGTAATAGGTTACCATGCCAGTCTTGTGGTAGATCGCATTCAACAGAATGGTGATGTCGGAATAGCCGCAAAGGATCTTCGGATTCGCTTTGATCAGGTCGAAGTCCAGGTAAGGCAATAACTGGTTGCAATTGAAACCGCCAATGGTGGTCAGTATGGCTTTTACATCGGGATTGCGAAAGGCATTGTGAATGTCCTCGACCCGGGCTTCAATTGGCGAAGAATTGTATTCATCCTTCAGAAAAGCATATTTGCCGAAACTCACCTCGAGACCCAGTCCGTTCAGCGTCTCAGTAGCAACTTTCCGGACCTCATCTGAAATGATCGCCAGGCTCCTGGAAGGAGAAATGACTTGGACCAAGTCACCGACTTGTAATCGAGCAGGGAATAAGGGCTTCATATTTTAATTGGCACCAAAGATGTAAGTCATAAGGGGAATTGGGGAAATGTCCGGTTTATGTTAATTTCGTTGGTATATTAATTCTTAGGTCACAATATAAATAATCTTACCTTATGGATCTTTCATTAAGAATGTTGACTGTTACATTGATAGCAGTTCTGGGTTTAGCTCTCAACTCCTGTTCTGAGGAGAGAATAACATGGCCCGTTGATCAGGATCAAACTGAATTGTTGGAAAAGATCCGGTCGAGCCTTCCTGAAGCCGATATTTATGTTGGCAAGGGCAATTCCACCTTTAAGAATGGAGATGCTATTCCAGCAGTGTATGGAGATTTCGACATTATGGTTAGCCTGGCCGAAGATTTGGTTGCAGTTGTCAATGATGGCAACCTAAAGGCTAGTGTAGCCCGGCAATCTATTACAAATCAATCCAATGGTTACGAACCAAAAGTTGAAGGTGACATTCTTGCTGACCTTGTATCAAACCTTCCCGAAAAAATTTCCGGATATGATATTAATGGCAGCCATTACGAAGTAGCTGTTGCTATGCCACACATAGATCCTGTCCTAAAGGCCGAAGGCACTTACGCTTCCAAGTGGGACGGAGTGACACCCGGTTGGGTCGCAGTCGGTATACCTACAGTCCATAACACCATGTTGGCTTGGTCTTTGACAGATAAAAAGTGGTTTGAAATGGACAATGCATACTTGGCCGATAATCCTGGCTGGATAGTTGGGGTGACAAAAATTGGCGACCCCGGTGCTGGTGGCAATGATGGTGACCCTGAGAGACTCTGGAAGTGGGAGAGATGCCCCTCCGGATCTGAATATCAAGCGGGTTTACGTGGCTGCGGATCAGGTTCATATATATTATGCAAGATTGTCGTTTTAAATATTATTACTCTTGGTAATGGTGATTGTTCCTCAATGGAGTAGGTGTCATATTATAAAACCAACTAATTTCTGCAAATTGTATTTTCACAAAATACCAGGTATCTGCCTGGGTTTACTGGCCTGGGCATTTTCCTTGTTTTCTCAATCCCATCAAGAACTCGACCTGAATGACTCCATCGTTTCCACTGTTGTTGTTGATGCAGGTCTTGAGGTCTATGCTGATGAATCAAGAGTGGTATTCATCAATGGATATGCATATTTAATACACCCCATATCAAGAAAGCTCCTGCAATTTTCTTCCGAATCACCACAACTTCCTGACCACGGAGGGGTATTCGCTATCCCTGAACCTATTGATTTTATGGGGAAATATATCGGCTTCCCTTCCAAAGAGTGGAGCAGGATCATCCGATGGGTTGATTACCACAACAATCATTTATTTGTTGTTACCAATCGGGTCCATATTTTTGATAGTAATGGTATTGAGGTCTTTACTTCTTCCCGTATGGGCACAAACTACCTGTCACCAACACAGACTCTTTCAGGAATGCACCATCCTGATGGATACTATGGTAATACACAGATTGATTGGCAGAAGGGAATCGTTGTGGTACAATACCGAAATTACTTCCCTGAGAGAAAGGCCATAGACAGACAAGATCCCAAACCACTTTCTAAGGCTCTCTTGTACAAAATCTACTCATTCCAAAACGAAAGCGGCAACTTTCGCAAACCCCGCCTAATTGCTGAAATTCGTGGTTTGCCGGAAGAATTTCAAGGATCGGTTGATTTGGTTCACCTATCCGAGTCATTCATGACACTGGATACCCAAGGTCACCAGATTCTGGTCGGTTTTGGTGCGTATCCAACGATCTATTGCTATTCTTATGACGGCAATCTACTGGACAAATATAGGTTGGGAGACCACCCGCTTATTCAGCATCCTATGCCGGGTCCCTATGATCTGATGACAGCAAGGCATGCCTCTCTCTATGACACGACTTTTACGCGGG
>JBFGVE010000228.1:0-3285 GCA_041565275.1 Bacteroidia bacterium | reverse complement strand
GACCAAGTTCCACCGCTCGGGTTAAACCCAGTGACATTGAAGGGTGCCGATCCGGGACAAGCAGCTTCTGTGGGCCCTGCGTCAAAGGACTGTACGGTAATAATAAGGGTATCGCTGCATCCGTTGGCCAATGTATATACAATAGCGTGTGTACCCGGACCTGCCGAGTCAGCTAAAAATGTTCCGTTGGTGGTATTGATGATGCCGGGTCCTGACCAAGTTCCTCCGCTAGGGTTTGCGGTAAGGATTTGAGCAGTTTCAGACTGGCAAATCGAGAAATCGGGCTGGGTGGCAGGAGGAGACAGTAGGACAATAGTAACAGAGTCTACTGCGGGAGGGGCTGGACTGCCATCGGTTACCGTAACATAATAGGTTGTGGTAGCCGTGGGGCAAACGGTATGTGGTCCCGCTGTTGGCGAGATGCCATTGCTCCAGGTAAAAGTATAATTAAGGGAATCTCCACCCGTAGCGATTGCAGTAAGGTCACTGCAACTTCCGAAGCAAATTGTATCTGGCTGTGCATCGATTATAACTGACAAGGGGCAATCTGTAATACTGAAGGTATCGGCACTGGTTAGTTCCCAAAGGCTGTCACAGGCATCACGGTAGAAGGTGGTGAATTCAAGGATGTATACTCCACTTTGATTCAGACCGGGATTAAAGTTCACAACAGCTGTAGTGGTGGAGTCATTTGAGCATCCTGTACTATTGGCTATGATACTCTGTCCCGTGGGACCCATGAGGTTAAAGTTCGCACCCGAAATAGAATCACAATGAACGTTCTTGTCAAAACTGATATTCAGGGTAGCTGTGCTACACGTTACCGGAAAAGGGGTAAGTGTCATTTCTGCCGGAGTCGGAATCGTTTCAAAAACATCCCATTCAGCGATCCAGCCAGAGCATGAGACATTGGGGTCGGAAACAAAATGGATGGTAACACATCCTTGTATGGTTATGGGGGGCGGCAGTACAGTACCCGAATAAGGACCGCCAATTAAGGGGCCAAGCGTGTCATCTCCCTGAAAAATTCTCAGAAAATCAAATCCGGCCTCGGTGCAGAAAGAAGTCCAAGTAAGCGTAACCGAATCGACTCCTCCGTTAGGGCAGATCGTAAAGGTAAAATTTTCGTCATGGTCATATGCTCCCGCCTGGCCAGCGTCACTATCAAATAAAATACCCTGACAGTCTGTGACCGTGGTGTCGCTCATCTGGTAGATGGCCTGACCAGAAAGGTTTCCGGCCCAGAGCAAGGTACCTAATAAAATTATGGTCCAGAGATTGCGTATACTGGTCATTCGCTGATGGTGATGTCGGGAGTAATAACAGCATTGCTCCAGTTTCCCGCCCTATCTTTGATCCTGATGGTATAAGAAATGACTTCCTGGCTGCCAGAACCCAAAATAAAGGGTGGTGTAAGGCCTATCCGGATGGTTCCCCTGATATGCAGGTCGTCTTCTACATCGGGGGCCAGAGCCTTGACGAAATAATAATCTGGTTCCTGAAAACGGCTATCGGTGACTGCCAGAGCATTGGAATCAGGATCAAAATAGCCGAGGTCTCCGTCTCCGTCATCATATCGCAGGACAACAATAACGCTGTCCCGAAACTGAATGACATTGGTAGGGGTAACACTTTCTATGAGAATAAAGGGTATCGGATCGGCTACAATATCTTCTTTTTTACACCCGCTGAATACAATCCAAACCGATAAGATAGCGAGGCAAATCCAGCAAGCGTTGGCTCCTTTAAAGAGTTGGGCAAGCGATGCGCGGATATTCTGTTTTCTTTCCTGTCTCATTTATTCGATGATGAAAGCTGAATATTCCTTAATATAATTGAATGAACCTTGAGTAGGGATCTCTGTCAGGGTGGGGCCTTCGTCCTGAATATATACGCGCATAAAGAGAATCGTACCTACTGGATAGGAGGAAGCATCGAAGTTAAATGAATGGGTAAAATTTACATTGTCACCCAGGTAGCCCGGTGCAGTGACTCCATTTGCAACCACATTTAACTGGTATTCAGAGACTCCCCCAAAGTCGTTAAGGTTTTCCGAAACTTTGACTTTGTTATAACTCAAATTCATAAGTGGGGTTTCTGCATCTTCGATAGCAAACCAAACTTCAAGATCGGTCGTTCCAAATGGGACTTTGATGGGCCCTAGTCCCGGTTCACGATCTAAAGGTATTCCTGATCCACCAGCGAATCCGACCACACCTGACATTTGTGGCAGTTGGTTTCCCTCAGTAGGGAGATTGCCATTTACATCTGGGGCACCCGCGTCTATCCAGTTACGGATGTTATTGATATAATCTTGTTTATTGGCCAGCCAGTCAGATTCTGGGTTGACCGCCAGGGGCATAATCCCGGATTGACCATCGATGTCTGTTAGAAGGCGGTAGTACAATACTGATGCGGTGGCATCTCCGGGTGCTACCCGGTAGGTGAAGGAACCTTGAGGATCATTTTTGATCACGGGTTGATAAACGATGGTATTGTAGGCAGATTCAATGCTGCGGAAGTCCGGTTCAAAGGTGCCGTCATGACATCCGGAATTTGCGCAGGTAGCTCGGAATACATTGTAGTGGATTCCTTCAAATGAATTGGGATTAAAATTGATGACTTCTTCTGTATCTTCAGGTGGCTGAAGGCTGGGGTCATCGAAGGGGTTAGGAGGATCGTTGTTCCCGTTGCAGGCGCAAACAAATAAATTAAGAGTTAGTCCTGCGAGGGCAAGGGTAAAAATATTTCTCATAGCTTAGATTCGGTCAAACCAGGACAGGGCGGATGGGTGTAAAAATCCTGAGTTGATAATTTCGTTCTTGATCCCAAGGATTTCTCCAACAGTAGCTATTGCATCAGTTACCTCACCTACAGGATTTGTTTCTGACCCTATTTGAAGGTTTTGTGGGATTCCCGGTCCAGCCATCATCCCAAATACGCGTTTGGTATTGGCGTCACTGTGATCAAAGGCGAACCAATTGTTTTCGTCTATAATGGGGTTCGGATTTATATTCCGGCCACATTCAGGGGCCAGTACGATTGCTGTGTTACCCGCCATCTCCGGGACCTGAGTTTGGATAAAGTCCCATAAGTGGGCAACTCCGTGGTCAGCGCGGTGAAGTGATTTAAGATAGCCAGTAAAGTTCCGGTGGCAACCATCGACATTGTTCAGGTTAATTACAGTGATGGTGGGTTTGAAGTATTTAATAACTTCACAGGCGTATCCGATCGTGCGCAAGTCATTATTGTCTCGTACGCTGGGGAAGGCAATGGTATTGGCAT
>JBFGVE010000227.1:0-3289 GCA_041565275.1 Bacteroidia bacterium | reverse complement strand
CTGCTCAGAGATGTACACTTCCATTTGCCGGAGGTATTGAGAGATCAATCCCATTTTCCCTTTAATGGCAATGAGTTCGAACAGCAGGACAAAAAAGGACGAGGAACACATCAATGCCAACCACTTCTTTCCTTCCAGTTTTTGACGGTAAAGGACAAAACAGACGAGAAAAATAGCCTGCAGGACAAAAACAAGGATAAATTGTCTCATCTCCAAATTGAGGACTTGCTCCTTCCTCGATGCAAACTCTTCAAACAATGCAGTGTGTGGATCCATTCAATGAAATTTTTTGGAAGTGGGGAACCAAGGGTACTATATTGCATTTACGGAAACTGGCAAGTTGCCTGGACCCGTCGGCAGCAGCCGGGACTTTCCCATAAAGAACAACTGCTCCATCGTAAAAATAGTAGAAGTAATTGACAATCAACCCAAAACAATGAACAAAGTATTATTCACCATCATCGCGCTGTTGTCACAAAGCTTGGTATTCAGCCAGTTCGACTTCTATGGACCAGAGCAATTTGGAGACATTTTGAATAACAGCTTCACCCAAACTTGGTCTCCCAGCAACGTCTCATCAATAGAGAACAGGAAATACCTGGTGATTTTGGATCAAGCAACGCAGTCAAAAGCGGTTATGCTCAACAATTCTGACAAAACCATACTTGAAGTTAATTCTGTGGATAGTGTCAGTGGGGCAAATGCAACGTATGGTTCAATGATGAGGAGTTTTTTTCAGATTGTAGACGAAAATACGCATTATGAGAATGATCCGGGTGCAGGTAGTGGTCCGTATACTCCGTTAAGCGGTGTGTACAAACTAACACCTCTCCTGCACGGCTACTACAATGTGAATTCAGATTCAACGAACGCTGCAAATTGTACAGACGGAGGCTCCTACTACATGGACCAACAGGCTAACACCGGGTACTTATTGTTAGAATTTACAGGAACTCCCTCTTCTACTAAAATCAGAGCAACGAGCCAGTGGGTTTATAACGCTGCAGGTGATAGTTTGGAAGAAAATCCAGCATGGATGACCCAATACCTGGTGATCAACGGCAACAGCTTAGAATGGACTTCTGTTTTGGCAAACGGATCGGATTTCTGCCTGAAGGATGCAATTGACTTGTTGGATGTCGAAATCGCAAGCGGATCTGATTTCAACCCTGTAAGTATTGCGTATCAGCCAAACGCTACAGCAGAAATTCCAAGTGGGATCAGCGCTATGGCAAACAGTTCCATCATCGTCAATCTGCCCGGTGAGATTGACCCACAGTATTTAGATCAACTGGGGCATTCTCCGGCTGCAACAACAGCTGCATCAACAGCATTAGATGCTGTCGAAGCGACTCTGATAAGTTCCGGGGACTCCTTGAGGTATCCGAAAGCCTTCTACCTGGCACTGAGAGAAAATATGCTTTCCCACACGATCAGCAGCACTGGTATTTACAATGGCCTGGAAGGTGAAAGAACAGTTGAGCATGTATACTTTACCAATGCAACTGATGACAATGGCGTGCCACACCCTTTCATGGTGATTGCATCACATGCTATTTCTGCCCGCCCGAACCTGCTGGTTGATGTGAACAGACCTCCCGGAGGAGTTGCAGGATTGGGTTATGCCCAATCCCCTGTAACAAGACATGGTAAATTAGGCGAGTTCTTGATCAAGGTCCCTCTGAAAGACTACGGCCTCACTACCGCCCTGCTCGACAATGACCTTTCCTTCATGGGAGATCTGGCTTCCGATTATGACGCTACGCATGGGACCACGACCGTCAAGGATGTATACAATTATACCTCTACAAGATCGAATGGGGTAGCTGTTGATGGTGTAACCATTTATCCCGCCTACAACAACAACCTACGATTTGCCCCTGAAGATGCCGAAATAACAAGTTCAGGAATACATGTGGGAGGTGGCCTCGAGCTGCATTATCATGCGGACGGTCACGCCTACAATGGAAATGGCATCAACTTATACAACTTATCAGATTATGCCGGGCGTGACCATCCTCCCGTAATTGGCATGGCCCTTGACGGGATTGCCCTGTTCGGTAAATACGAACCGTCATATTCATCAATGATAGGCTATGAAGTTACACTGGACGAATATGGCGGGCACGACCACGGTGATGGTTTTGGCTACCACTATCATGCACATACACAAAGTGTAACTGCTCAGAATCCACCAAACCCTGTTTTCGATGAACATTTTTTGCTCGTGGGTGCATGGAAAGGCAATATCAATGATATTCCCGGTTTCGATGAAAGCAAGATCAATCAACTTACAGACCCGTTGATAGGTAGATTTGCCGGGGCTTCCTATACCGTAGGATTGAATGAACATCTCTACAATGAAAGTAAAGTGCTGATCTATCCTAATCCTGCGAAAGATGAATTCACAATAGAAGTGATTGTTCCGTATGATGTTACAGTCACAAATCTTGAAGGCCAGGTTGTACAGTCATTTAAAGTCAATGCGGGGACCAGTACTGTTCCGTTGAAAGCCTATTCAGACGGTATTTATTTTGTTGAAGGACTCAACGCCAACAATAGGTTTGTCAGGAAAGTGATCGTTAGCAGAGAATAAACATTCTTCTATTTTACGATCCGAACCGTCTTTACGTCCACACCACTCTTTTTCAGGCTGCCGAAGTACAAACCGGAAGCCATGTTGAAGTTCAGTTGGAATTCACCGTTGGCTTTATTCAACGGGATCCGCTGCAGGATCCGACCAGTAAGGTCCACTATTTCAAATACCACAGCACCATTCGGTCCGGCCCCAACATCATATCGGATGGTTGCCTGTTCTCCGACCGGGTTGGGAAAAACACTCAGTTCGGCCAAAGCACTGGTGTACTGAGGTCCTGTATTGACAGAAGAAAGTTCAACCACTGAAAACCCGTCGATCGCTGCTTCAACAATATGGCCCTGACCATAATCTCCTACACGGAAGGTGATTTGCATACCTTCAGTGGGAACTATGAAGTCAGATACGATAAAAGTATCCCGGAGCCAATTGTTCTGGACAACATTGACCTCTTTGAGTGTGACTGTACTGATACCGTTACTCAGTTCAATTGTGAGGGTATCGTCAGGATCATCACCACCGCCGCCACCATTGAAAAACCAACTGCTGTAGTAAATGACTGGATCCTGGTATCCACTTAGGTCAAAGACGGGAGAGATCAGTTCTGTGGTACCATCATCCACGTCATCATTGCCACTGCTGCCACCGCCGTTCCCGGTTACGTAAGCCTGGTTGCCGCTGTCATCGGGGAGG
>JBFGVE010000226.1:0-3307 GCA_041565275.1 Bacteroidia bacterium | reverse complement strand
CGTGGAGCAATCGGTACCTCGAATTGGTCATGGGACTAATTTAGATGCGATTGCCCTGGAAGGAAAGCGCTGATTTTGCGATTTCGATAAGCCGTATAGAATTTGTCAATCTCGTCGTCTGAATACTTTTGATCAGGATCAAGTTCTCCCCGAAGTACGAGAAAGTCTCGCATTTTCTTGGGTGTATCGTGCAGATCGTAATCTCCGACATATTTGCCACCATTCTTGAATTTGATCTCATGATATGCACGAACATGCCTTTTTATCGTGGAAGGCGGTTCTATATTCAGAAATTGACGAAACAGTTTGCCGACGATATGGTCGACTTTGTAAAGCACGTCGATCTTTTCAATTTCCCGGTAGTAGAAGACCCAGCCGTAATTTTTGTTTTGGCTACGCATTCCTGTAATCGCTTCGTTTAACTCTTCTTTGAAGACCTCGAAGAACCGGTTAGGATCATCCTGGAGCCACTTGGGGCGGAAAACTTCGTTCTGCAAGCCCTTCTTTGCCCATTTGAATTTGCCCGCGATCTTGCGAATGTGTCGCTGTATGTTCGCCTTGGGAATCGTGATGCCGTCTTGGACGAGTAAATAGCCTAGGAATGTAAATCCATCACCATC
Source organism: Bacteroidia bacterium (assembly GCA_041565275.1). Lineage (GTDB taxonomy): Bacteria > Bacteroidota > Bacteroidia > J057 > JADKCL01 > CAWUKT01. The sequence goes on along the minus strand of JBFGVE010000226.1, from coordinate 2,687 downwards.
CATTTTCCCATGAGCGGTCTTTTCTTTTGCATGAATTCGCAATCCAAGGTCAGCGAGGTCGCGCGCCAATTCGCCCCGTTTTTTGACTAATCCCCGTTTCGTATCAACCAGAAGAATATCATCGACGTACCGGAAATATTGAAGATCAATGTTTTCATATTTTTCATCTATCTCGTAGAGGAATAACTGTGCCAAGATATTCGATATGGAAAGCCCTTGCGGTACACCTTTCTCGGGTTTATATTTATCAAGTTGATCCTTAGATGTATTGCGGGGTACAGTTGGATTTTCAATAGCATCTTTTACAAGATGCAAGGGGAGCGGATCAAGATCAGACAACTTGCCGATCAGGATAGCATGCGGGATAGAATCGTAGAAACTCTTGATATCCGTCCTGAGATAGTAGAGGTTTCGGGTGTTCGCATTTTGAACGAGATAGTCCTTGATATCTTTGACGAGGGTGTTGGCGATCTTACGCGGCACGTTATCGGGATACTCCAGGTGCAGGAAATCCTTTAGGGCCGACAATACGATCCGGTCACGAACGGTTGGCAAAGAAAGCACTCGAGGCGTTTTCCAGCGATTGCGAAGGATCAATTTCTCGACATATGGCGAGAATCTGTAGGTTCCATCCAAAACCTTTCGTGAAATCAATTGAAATTCGCTCTCTTTGATCTTCTCAAATTGAAGCGGACTGATATGGTCAATACCCTTGTCGGGTTTTCCTTTATGATTTTCGTCAAAAATGGTTGCGAGGTACTCGGGTTGGAAGTGATCTTCGAAGGATCTCTTTTCAGGGATTAGGTTTATTTCTGGGATTTCCATAGGATCCTAAACAACTATTCGTTTTCACTCTTCTCGCCCAAGCAATCCAGATTCCTTGTAGTACTCCCCAATTATCAAACCACCAGTTATTAAACAACTTATTTTCAACTTAACCGATGGCTCGATTTGCGGGGAGTATTACATGGTCGGACGGTTAAAATTATTTTAGTTTGTAAGGATAATTAACATGCACATACTTCTCATTTGGGAAAGACCATTTGAACTCTTCATAAAGAAATTGAGCGTTAATACAACATTCTATTTCACAACAAATAGAATACGATTTTATTTGTGTCAAACTGTTATCTCCCCTTATATGGCAACTATGAATTTCACCTAAAGAGTCAATTTTTAAAGTGAACACAATTTTCGAAACAACTAAATCATGCTTTTTGGCAATTTCATCAAAGCATTTATTTAATTCTTCCTTGTTGTTTATATAGTTGACTTTCCCATTACATTGTGCTATGGTTTCCTTGCCAAAGAATACGAACACAATAATTAATACTAATATGTAAATTTTATTCTCCATAGAAATCTCCATTTTCTAATCTTGGTCCAACAAGGTTTTCAGCATTTTTCTCCCTAACTGCTTTTTGTAATGCCAAAGGTGCTTTCCCTGAATTTTTACTGACATAGGTTGTAGGAGCATCAACCCCTATTTCTTTAGCACGATTTTCATAAAATTCAATTCTGGCATCAACGGCTTTGCTGAACTCGGTGTTAAAAGATTCGGTTAAAACACCTTCATCAAATGCCAAGTTTTCATCAACAAAATCATCATTAAAACCTATTCCCTGATCCCATGGACCTGATGGTGATAAAAGACCGAGTTCGGTATGGATATTTGAGCTAACCAAATCTCCTTCCGTTTCTCTCACAGACAAATCTTTAGCATCATATACACCCAAATCACTTTGATAAGCGTGGAATAACTCTTGCGAAATAGCATAAGTGCTACCAAGTAAAGCATAAACTTCACCAGTAGCTGGGCTAAATGAACCTGACCCCCCATGACCGCGACCAGCATTTATTGTATAAACTGTTTCGGAGTTTTGTAACCGTTTATAATAGGCAGTAAATAGTTTACTCTCACTTAAAACCTTTATCTGAGATTCATAAGATTTCCTTTGGTCTGTGGTCAAATTACTTACATCAATAATTCTACCATCAACTTCATAAAACCAAATCGGATTATTGGCAGTCAGGGCATAAGGACTAAGTGACGGATATTTTGCAAATGCAGGATCAACGAATAACCATTTTCCTAATCTTGTATCTAACATTCTGGCTCCTGCATCTATTGAGTTTCCGCTCCCTTTTATCTCATCATCCTTCTCGAAATTCATAAAGCCATAACGATATGTGTTTGAGTTAAAATTCCGTCCTGGCATCGCCATACCAAAAGGGTAATAATTACTCATTTGCCGAATATCGGCCCTAAACCCAAATGCTGAATCTGCCATGATACTGGCTTCTTTATGATCGGTGATGACCAACCTGACATTCCCCAGGTGATCAGTCAGCTCATAGTCCTTTGTTCCGGTGACCCTCTTGAAAATAACAGGCAACTTTGACTCTTCCAGTGTCTCCAGTGTCTCCAAAGGCTCTTCCTGTTGATATGCCCTTGCTGTGCCCGGGCTTATTGCTGTATCGGGCTCTGTGGGATTGTTATTCAGCAGTCTTTTCTGAGTAAGGATATTCCTCCTGCAAATCCCAATGCGTTCCGATCCATAGATCGGGACTTCCCTGAGCCAGGTCTCAAGATAGGGACCATTTCTCTTTTCCTGGTAGATCGCCAGGACTTTTCCCTGGGCGTCTCTGACATAGTACCAGGTTTCATCGTTACCTGTTCCCTTCCT
>JBFGVE010000225.1:0-3320 GCA_041565275.1 Bacteroidia bacterium | reverse complement strand
CTCCTATTTGGTTGTTGAAAAGTGGATTATTGATCGGATATCAGGGTCTACCTTCGATCAAATCGAAGAAATTATGGCTCGTTTAAAGTTTTGCCTTCAAGCATCTGCCTTGCAGAAAGAATTATTGGAAGTTCTGTCCAAGAAGCGCACCTTATCGCAGCATGTACTGGTACGTGCCAAGATCGTGTACATGACTTGTCTTGAAAAAGGAAGCCGCAGCATAGCCCAATCCTTGTCGTTAGACCGGAATACGGTCAAGTTGTGGCGCAGGCGTTGGATGGAAAACTGCGAGGAACTCGATGCGATAGAGGCGTTATCCGAACCGATGCGGAAGAAAAAGAAGCTGCTATTGGACAAAATAGTGGACGTTTTATCGGACCTTCCTCGTAGTGGCAAACCGTCTCTGATCAGCGACACCCAGCGGGAACTTCTGGTAGCGATGGCTTGTGAGTCACCCACGGAATTTGGCGTTCCTCAAAGTCATTGGACTCATCAAACCCTTGCCAGAACAGCTGTACAGGAAGGTATATTCTCCCAACTCTCACCCAGCTATGCCGGAGTCATTTTAAAAAAACGTACTTCAACCTCACCGCAGTAAATACTGGCTTGCGCCCCAGATTGAGGACTTTGAAGTTTTTGAAGCGGAAGTCACTCAGATCAACAGCCTGATCGAAGCTGCCCCCCAACTCAGCCAAGAAGGGGTTCGGGTAGTGAGCACAGATGAAAAGACGGGCATTCAAGCCAAGGAGAGAATACGGGCTGACCTGAGGCCCCGACCGGGTAAAACCACCTGCTTCGAGCATGAGTACATCCGTCATGCCACCCAGTGCCTGATCGCCAATTTCGACCTTGCCACCGGAAAACTGATCGCCCCTTCCATCGGCGCAAGCAGAAAGGAAAATGACTTTTTGGCACATGGTCAACAAACCGTCGCCACCGATCCAAAAGCCAAGTGGATCTTTTTGACCGACAACCTCAACATCCATTGCTCCGCATCCTTGGTGCAATGGATCGCAGCCCATGAAAACCTCACCGATGACTTGGGAAAGAAGCGAAGAAGAGGAATCCTCGAAAACCAACAGACCAGAAGGAGATTTCTGAGCGATCAAAAGAGGCAAATCCGATTTATTTATACCCCAAAGCACTGTTCATGGCTCAACCCTGTCGAGGTCTGGTTCTCAAAGTTGGCCAACCGATTGAACAGAAAAGGAAACTTCAAATCCATCGACTACCTCAAACAAATGATCCTGGACTTTATCGACTACAACAACAAATGGGAAGCTAAAACCTACAAGTATGCATTCAAGCCAAGTACTGTCGTAGAGAAAGTCAAAACCGCATTGAAAACGGGCTAACCAATTAGAAATTGATGTACTAGAAGCCTGTCGGATTTATCCCCACGCATCTGTTGAGAGCCTCACTTTACACATTCTTCCTGATTGACGATCTTGAGTACACCTCCCTTATCACTTAGTGTCCGGTTATAAGTCAAAATAAATTTTTGACGAATTGATTTGAACATCAGAGGATTACCCTACTTGTCCAAAAACAATTTTCCAGCTAACTTATGAAAAAGTCCTTCACACGGCTGGCAAAGAGGCTGAAGTCTTTGTTTCCACGTCTGCCTTCGGTTTGGGAGGAGCTGAGTCTTCTGCCACAGAACCGCTCAGAACAAACCTCCTGCAGAAAGGCCAATAAACATCAACTGACCCAGCAACATTTTAAATGGCGAAATGAGATTGATTACAAGGGCCACAAGCTCAACTGGGTGGAGGGCCATGAAGAAGTTGCAGATGTACAGACAGGGGAAATTAAGCGCAACAGATTTGTGCATCTGACCAACCTGACCCTCAACAGGGAAACAGCTCCCGAAGTGAGTAACGCAGGCAGACTCCGATGGAAAATTGAAAATGAAGGGTTCAACACCCAGAAGAACAACGGCTACAACCTTGGACACAAGTTCTCAAGGGTATCCTTCCAGGCAATGAAATATGATCAAAATCAACTAAACAGTTGCTCAGAGAAAATGAAATGGATACTCGCTGAATTGCTGCACAATGAAACCAAACTTTGGGAATCGTCTCAATCATTCTTATATTTGAGTGAGTGTTTTAGGTACTCATCAATTGATCCTGACTATGAAATTGAAAGTGATTTTAGCTCATACTCTGTTGGCATCTGCATTTCTCTTTTTGACCCAAGGGTGTAACACATGTGATATAAAAGGCGGGACTATAACTTTCTCTCCTGGTAACCAGTACTTTCAAATTACCTATCTAGTAGATTCTAGTGGGGCCAATTATTGTACTGATGTGTACAATTCGGGCAATGTTCAGGTGCTGTTCAATTCCGATGGTGGTCTTGGTCAATTTGCCCCTCTAAGTGAAGACTTGAGCGATGGCGCAATCGGTCCGTTTAACTACACTATTGAACCAGACATTGTCCGAAAAGGAGAGTTTAACCACTATGTTTACATCATCCAAAAAGATACTTTTGGAATTGATACAGTAGACATCAAGTTTTACCCTCGTGTAGATGAATGTCAGGAGTACTGGGGTTTGGTGGAATTTTTTCTCAACGGTGTCCTCCTGCCCCCTGGTCCAGTTCTCGAGATTTGTGACTTGGTAATTCGTGAATAAGTTACTCTCTATATCACAAGGATCCTCATAAGTTTTCGACAGTGGATTTGCATATACAAGGCTACGTACACTGAGCTGTAAATCCCAAGCCTATGGACTTTATGCTACTGAGCCATATTTGTTGTGTAGTTCAGGTCCCGAGTTGGCTATTGGCTAGATTGTGACCTTCTTTAAGGACAAGAATCTCATATGGTGTCAGGAAGCCTTTCATCAATGATCTAAAGAGCGGAATTCCCGTAACTGAGTTACCAAAAAAAAATGGGACAGTGGCTTTAGTTTGATTATTAACCCTTAAATTCACTGCAATGAAGCGAAGATGAAAATCTGAATACGTGGAAGATTAGTCCTTCAGTAGTAAGTTCAAGACTAAAGTGGTTTTGGAAGCTCTTTCTGGACGTTTTACGGTCCAGGAGCTCTCCCGGAAGCATGAGATCCATTCCAACCAAATCAGCAACTGGAAGCGTCAGTGACTTGATGAAAAACCGAATACTTGCAGGTTTAGTAGCTGAGACGATATTCGACGATGGTGCTGAGAGCTGTTCCAACGAGCTTGAGAAGCAGAACGAGTCTCTTTATAAGATCATCGACCTGCACAGCCGTTTCATTGTCGGCTGGAGCCTTTCCAACACCATGGAGGCTGCTTGGTGCAGGGAAGTCATGGAAGAGGCCGTAGAGCGGCAT
>JBFGVE010000224.1:0-3359 GCA_041565275.1 Bacteroidia bacterium | reverse complement strand
CCGGGCGGACCGTGATACGGTCACCGTAACAGTTGAAAGCAAGCTGTCCCATGTTGCCCCTCAAGGCGGGACTTTCTGCGAAGGAGATGTGCTTGAGTTCGGAGTGTCCCCTGTCACTGGAATGGAATACGAGTGGTCCCCTGCAGAAGGGCTGAATGATGTCAATGCATCCCTGGTGGAGACAGAGGCACTGGGGTTTCGAAAATACTACCTGACCGTTCGTGACCCGTCGAAAGTAACCGAATGCAGGGAAAGGACCTATACCGTAGAAGTGGAAGGGTTTCCCCTTGGCTTGGTCCTTTACCCCAACCCGTCCCGGGAGAGCTTTTGGCTGGAAGCAGGAAACCAGGAAGCAGAAGTACGCGTAGTGAGCAGCCTGGGAAAAGTCCTGGGGACATGGCGCTTCAGCGGGCAGTTGGAACTGGACTGTTCAGGATGGGCGCCCGGAGTTTACTTCCTGGCATACGACCTGGCCTGCGGGACCGGCGTCCGGCGGTTGGTCGTGACAGATTGACGTTCATAACCTCACCACTTCTGGAACTTCGGTGACGGTACCAGGAGCTATCTGGCAGCTGATAATTTACAGGGCTGGTGTAATCACTTGGCTTCGAATAACAATAAATCCGTTTTCTGCTTTCCAACTGTGGCCTTTGGTGAAGATGAACTTCTCCGATACTTTTGCCGATAAATCCTTATTTTTGGCTAAATAAATAGCTAATTAAATATTCATACATGGCAGAAAATACACATACTGAGACAAATCCACATGGTACCATGAACGGAGCGGGAAAATGCCCGGTGTTGCCTTCAGCCCACAGGCATACGGCTGCAGGAGCGCTTTCAAACAGCTTTTGGTGGCCAAATAACCTGAACTTGAAAATGCTGCACCAGAATTCCCCGTTGACAAACCCGATGGGTGAGGATTTTGACTACTCTGAAGCATTCAATAGCCTGAACCTTGATGCGGTGAAGAAAGACCTTGCGGACTTGATGACCGATTCTCAGGAATGGTGGCCGGCTGACTATGGTCACTACGGGCCTTTTTTCATACGGATGGCATGGCACAGTGCAGGTACTTACCGTGTCGGTGACGGCCGTGGTGGTGCATCTTCAGGAACTCTCCGTTTCGGGCCTTTGAATAGTTGGCCAGATAATGGGAATTTGGACAAGGCTCGTCGCCTCCTCTGGCCTATCAAGCAGAAATATGGCAGAAGTATTTCCTGGGCAGACCTGATGATCCTCACCGGGAACGTAGCCCTTGAATCAATGGGCTTTGAGACCTTTGGTTTTGCAGGTGGGCGAGAAGATGTTTGGGAGCCGGAGGGAGATATTTACTGGGGACCTGAAACAGAGTGGTTGGGTGATGAGCGTTATTCAGGCGACCGTGAGCTTGCAGACCCACTCGGTGCGGTTCAAATGGGATTGATCTACGTCAATCCTGAAGGCCCAAATGGCATCCCGGATCCGGTAGCATCCGGTCGCGATATCCGCGAGACATTTGGACGCATGGCCATGAACGATGAAGAAACTGTTGCTTTGGTTGCAGGGGGCCATACTTTCGGAAAAGCGCATGGTGCTGCTGATCCGGGAAAATATGTTGGTCCTGAGCCTGAAGGCGCTCCGATTGAAGCACAGGCTCTTGGCTGGAAAAATACTTTTGGAAGTGGTAAAGGCGTGCATACCATCACAAGTGGTATAGAAGGTGCCTGGACCCCAACTCCTATCCAGTGGGACAACAGCTACTTTGATACCTTGCTGGGTCATGAATGGGAGTTGACCAAAAGCCCCGCCGGAGCTCACCAGTGGATCCCCAAAGGTGGGGCCCTCGCTGATGCCGTGCCTGATGCACACGACCCTGGACGGCACCATGCACCTATTATGACAACTGCTGACATGGCATTGGTCATGGATCCCATTTACGCCCCTATTTCAAAGCGATTTCACGAAAACCCACAAGAGTTTGCCGACGCCTTTGCGAGAGCATGGTACAAGTTGACTCACCGAGATATGGGTCCTGCTTCCCGCTACCTGGGTAAAGAGGTTCCTTCAGAAGTGTTGATCTGGCAGGACCCTGTTCCTCCTGTAGACCACGAATTGATCGATGAAGATGATATAGCCTCTCTTAAATCTACTGTCCTGGATTCAGGATTGAGCATTTCTCAACTGGTTTTTGCGGCGTGGTCGTCCGCAGCTACTTTCCGTGGTTCTGACAAGCGTGGCGGTGCAAATGGTGCGCGCATTCGCCTTGCCCCTCAGAAAGACTGGGAAGTCAATCAACCGGCCAAGATGACAAAGATTCTCGAGACCCTCGAAGGGATCCAGAACGATTTTAACAACGCCCAGCCAGGTGGAAAAAGAGTTTCCATGGCTGACCTTATCGTTTTGGGAGGGTCCGCTGCCATTGAAGCAGCTGCTAAGAAAGCCGGGTACGAAGTGACCGTTCCTTTTGCAGCCGGTCGTACGGATGCGACCCAAGATCAGACTGACACAGCGTCTGTCGGGCACCTGGAACCTAAAGCAGACGGTTTCAGGAACTTCATGAAGCCAGGGCAAGATCGCGTTGCTGAAGAATTATTGCTGGACCGAGCACAATTGCTTACCCTGACTGCTCCTGAGATGACCGTTCTGGTAGGGGGGTTAAGGGTACTCAATGCGAACACCGGAGGTTCTCAGCATGGTGTTTTCACAAAGGAGCCTGAAACTCTGACCAATGACTTCTTTGTCAACCTGTTGGATATGGGTATTGAATGGGAAGGTTCATCAGGATCAAAAGATATCTTTGAAGGCCGCGACCGCTCGACCGGCGACATCCGATGGACAGGTACACGTGTTGACCTTATCTTTGGTTCCAACTCTCAGTTGCGTGCGCTCTCCGAAGTTTACGCTGCCTCAGATGCACGAGAAAAATTTGTGAATGATTTTGTGGCAGCGTGGGTCAAGGTGATGAACCTTGATCGCTTTGATCTGAAGTGATACACTATTCCTGGCATTGGATTTGTGAGGATATTTATGAAAGTATTTGTTGCATAACTGCTAAAAAAGAAGAGGTGGCATGGGAATATGCCGCCTCTTCACCATCTATAGTGTGCTCTTTCAATGCTTTTACGCTTGCTTAGGTGAAATTTCCGGGGACGTATGCTCGTATTACTAGCAGTATCCAGATTTAAACCCGCAGACTTTTTTGAAGCCTTTGGCATACCTCCCATTTATTTGTAACATTTGCACGTGAAAAAGCTCATTCTCTCACTTACGGTTTTTCTAACCTTCTGTTCGGAGTTACTTCTAGCACAGCAACTTGCTGCTTATGAGGATGTCCGGAGGTATTTTTATGTCTTCGACGAAGGAAGGATCGAGCAGTT
>JBFGVE010000223.1:0-3360 GCA_041565275.1 Bacteroidia bacterium | reverse complement strand
TCCATCGAGCTTTTGTAGCTCGTAGAAAGGGGGCCGTCAAAAACCAGATCATTTTGGATAGTGGGACAACCTCCCACATTAGTGGAAACCGAGAAGATTTTGTTTCCATTAGGAGCAACAGAATTCCCTTTTTAGTAGCGGATAACCAAACTGCTTTTGCTGAGGGTAGGGGGACCATTTCTATCAGTCTTTCGTCGGATGAAAAAGGGAAAGGGGTCCTCCTTAGGGATGTCCTTTATGTGCCTACAGCAGAGAAGGGGCTTTTATCGGTCGCTAAAATGGACCGTGCAGGACTGAAGGTTCTCTTTGGTGACCGTAGGTGTAAAGTATACCAAGGACAAGAAGTTATTCTTGAGGCAGCCCTTGATAAAGAGACAGGACTATATGTTTTTGAGTCGGAGCCATTGGGGGAATCAAAAACAGAGTTTTCTGCACTTAGTCAATCTCATGATGCTGGATTGCCAGAGCTGGATTTGTGGCACAGGAGGATGGGCCATCTAAATGCCAGGTACTTGAAGCGTCTCTTAGGGGATCGGAAGGGGTCCCTTAGTTTTTGTGATGCGTGTGTCTTTGCCAAAGCACACAGACGACCCATGAAGGGTACTTATCCGAAGGTGAATAGGAAGTTGGAACAGGTCCATACGGACTTATGTGGCCCCATGTCGAAAGAAAGTCTGAGCCGAAAGAAATACTTTGCGGTTCTAGTTGACATCAGCACTAGATACTCTTTTGTGTTCTTCCTTAGGAGTAAATCTGACTTTGCCGAGAAGTTTCAGGTCTGGTTGAAGTGGGTACATAACAGATGTTCCCAGAGGCTCTGTCATCTTCATGCAGATGGTGGCGGGGAGTTCAACAACGAACTCCTTAAGGACCTAGCGGAGAAAGAGGGGTTTTCCATATCCTTCACGGCGCCATATGATCCCAACCAAAATCCTTTTTCGGAAAGGAAAAATAGAACATTACAGGAGGGGGCTGATGCACTTCTGTTTCAGGCAGGTCTACCCGGGGTCTTCTGGGAGGAGGCCGTTAGGTACAAGAATTACCTTGACAACAGGAGTCCACATAGTGGGATCAAATTCAATACACCACTGGCTGAATGGGAGGAGAGAAAACCAAAGAAGGAGGACCTTAGGCATGTAAAAACCTTTGGGTGCGAGGCGTTCGTTTATGTGCCGAAAGAACAGAGGTCAAAAGGACCAGACCAACCGAAGGCGAAACGGTGTGTCTTCCTCGGTAGGGATCCGGAGAAAAAATGTGGAAGGTTTTGGGACTTAAAAGGAAAAAAGATAGTCCACTCTAATAATGCTTTCTTCAATGAAGGAGTCTTCCCATTTAGGAAGGAAAGATTTTACAGGGAATTCGCAGCAGACCGTAGCAATGTTGAGCCTTGGTCGGGATCCCATTCAGATTCAGAAAACAACGAAACCAGAATTTCCCTGTATCAACCTTTAGGAGAAGGTGATGGGGATGACTCGACAGGGGGTGCCGAAGTCGACGAAAAGAAAGAGGCCGATAGGGTGCCAGAGGTTAGGAGGAGCTCTCGAGGCTATCATCCCTCTCAAAAAGCTCTTGAAAACATTGTGAACCAGTCCAACTCGGCGACCGAGATAGTTCAGATTCCTGATCACAGGAATGAAGCCATGAGGAGTCCCTTCAAGGAAGAGTGGTTAGCTGCAGAACAAGCAGAATTAGATAGTATCAAGGAAAACAAAACATGGGTAGAAGCAGACTTACCAAAAGATAGGAGGGCCATCTCATGTAGGTGGGTATACGACATCAAATTGAAGGCCGATAACAGTATCGAAAAGTTCAAGGCCCGTTTGGTGGCGCGAGGGTTCCAACAGAAGGAAGGTGTCGACTACCAAGAAACTTTTGCAGCCGTAGCTCAGCTGAAGTCTTTTAGAATTCTGTTGGCGATTTCTACAGTCCTTGGCCTCAGAGTTACCCAACTAGACGTTTCAACAGCCTTTCTAAATGGAAACCTCCAGGAGACTATTTTCATGAAGTTCCCTCCGGGTTACCCGGGTACCCCAGGTCGGGTACTCAAGTTGAAGAAGGCCATTTACGGTCTAAAACAAGCCTCTCGAACGTGGTTTGAAAGATTGAGTTCAGAATTGAAGAAATTGGGTTTTTCAGGTGCCATCTCTGACACCTGTGTGTTCTACCATCCTAAAACTCCTTTCTTTATATCTTTTCATGTGGATGACATTATTTTGGCCACTAAGGACGAGGAGCTCCGGAATAAGGTGGTAGGCAATCTCAAGAGGGCTTTCAAACTTCGGGATTTTGGCGACCTTCATTTTTATCTTGGTATCCAGGTGGTTAGGAAGGATGGGAAGTATAGTATTAACCAGAAGGGGTACCTAGAAAGGATTGTTGACAGGTTTGGAATGAATGATTGTAAACCTGCTCCCACACCAGCCGCACAGGGCAACATCTTGACTCGACAACAATGTCCGCAAACCGAGGAGGAGAAGCTGGAAATGGCTGACGTGCCGTACCGCTCTATTGTTGGCTCACTTTTGTATGCAAGTCTGGGAACCCGACCCGATATCTCTTACGCTACAATTGCCGCAGCCCAGTTTTCTCAAAATCCAGGGAAATCTCACGTCACAGCTGCCAAGAGAGTCCTTAGGTACTTGCGTGGAACCACTAATTTAGGAATTGGTTACCGAAAAGAAAAGGGACTGAAGGTTGTATGTTACACAGATTCGGATTGGGGCAACAACCCCGATACAAGGCGCTCGGTTGGGGGCTATATAGTTTTTGCAGCGGGGGGACCAGTTATGTGGTCCTCCAAAACACAACGATGTGTGACTTTGTCATCATGCGAAGCGGAGTTTGTGGCCTTAACGGAAGCCGTCAAGGAGGTAATTTGGGTAGTGACTTTCCTTCGGGAATTGGGGGTCCAACTGGATGGACCTCCTGTCATCAAGATTGATAATCAGGCTGCCTTGGCCATTAGTAAAAATCCAGTGGCTCACCAACGAACCAAACACGTGGATATCAAGTACAAGTTTGTGCGGGAAAGGATTTTGGAGCACAATATTCTTCTTGAGTACGTGGAGTCCCAAAATAACTTTGCCGATGTCTTTACCAAGGCGACCAAGATTCCCCTTTTCCGGAGACTGACGGAGTCCATGGTGTCTTAAGGGGGGCCATATGTATATGTTGAGTTTGTTTTGTTGTTGTTGTGTTTTTTTTTGTTTTTTGTTCGTTACATTTGATTTTTTTTTTTTTTTTTTTTTTTGTTGTTGTTGTTTGTGTTGTTGTTTGGGGTGTCATGAAGGAACTCACGTTCCACTTACCCATAGCCGGATACTTTCCCAAGCCGTTAGGATTGGCTTGAACCAGTGCCAT
>JBFGVE010000222.1:0-3370 GCA_041565275.1 Bacteroidia bacterium | reverse complement strand
GTGGAAAAGCTACCATCGCTAACCTGGCCCGTCACAGTGAAATGAACGAACGGACTTTTCGGCGCAACTTCCGAAAGTCCTGGGGATTCCACCGTTTGAATGCTATTGTGATGGACTTGCTCGACATGGGTGAATGCATCGCTGCGATTGATACGACCACCCTTCCCAAATCCGGGTGCAAGACCTTTGGTGTAGGTTGGTTCTGGAGTGGTTCACGTAACAGGGATGATCCGCGGTTTGGAGTTTTCCATAGTCTGCCTTGCTGCGATGCCTTTTCGAAGGCATCGGTGGCGGCGATTTTTGGGAAGGGGAGCATTTCATGTTCCTGTGCCAGACAATAATTCCATGCGACCATTCCCATTTGGGCTTTGAAGAGGAAGGATTGCTCGTCGTCGTGGCTTTCCAGGATGGATTCGATCAGGCGGGAGAGCTGGTCGGAGTAGGAGACATATTTTTGTTTCATTATGGTCATGGATGGAGGGGTTTCCATTTGTGTGGCAATAGTTCGTGCAGGTTACGGATGTTGTGGTCGGGCATACGGCTCAGGACGTCTTTGGATGATCCGGGCCAGCAGGCCCGCCCTCGCAATCGCCTTTTCGATGGGCCGCGACGGCAGGGGTGCGATCTTTACCCCTGCTTCCTCCCGCCTGAGATCGACTAAATCAATCCCTTTGCTGAATGTGGTCATGTCAAAGGCGGACGCAGTATGGCGAACCCCTACTAGGTATTGCGCCTCTGGGTCATCTGCTTTCAAAGCTTGATCTGCCCAGTAGCGGCTACTGTCATCAGACTTCTTAACTCCAAGTCCAAAAAGGTATTTCTCAGACAGTTCCAGCATTGCTTTGGAATCGCCATTCTCAGCTCTGGAGTGCAGTTTGGAGACCTGTCCCGATACGGCCGCAGCAGTCAAACACAAAAAGAGGACCAGAAATAAACGCATACAGGTAAATATACGAATTCCATCCTGTTGGGATGGAATTCGATTGCCTGGAATTTGTCTCCACACTGATGATTCCTGCGAGATTCTGGACAGACCATGACCGCAAATTTTGCGAATCCCTTCTCTATACTCAATTCTTTCCGCTTATTCCTCTTAAGCCGACCGAATAGTGCCTACATTTAAGTGAAGACTTGTCGATGTCGTGAATCCCTGTGGCACAAACCAAAATCCAGATTAGAGCGTAAAAATGGGGAAGAAAGGAAATACTATGAGTTATTTGATGTTTTCTACTGCCTTTTTTATTTCATCTTCTGCAGCTGAAGCAGACATGGTTTTGACGTCGTCCTCTAATCCTAAAAAATTTAAGATGACATCGGAATTGGAGCCATTCCTTTCATCCATCACAAAACTCACGATTTTGGTCCGAAATACATTGAGATCAGCCTTATCTGTTGCAGCCAAGCTTTTAATACTATCGGGAGTATAAGCATCGGGAAGAATATTAATAAATTTACGCCAGCCCTGACGAACAACGTCATAGGTCCCACCTCCCACACTGTGCGCCAGGGGTATTAATTTGGCCGCGGATCCCAGGCTTGCCGCTGCCGCCACGTTAAATCCGGGGATGAGTTTGCCAGCATCGCCTGAAGCATCTAATAATGTAGCCGAAGCTGGAAGAGTACTGTTCTTTAACTTACTCCACGCTTCGTCTTGCAAATATCCAAATGCCTGTTTCTTGTCTGGATCAGTAATGCTGTTGGCTATTTGTTCCAGATTTTTCGATTCAACATAATTGTTGTATACATCTCGAGCAGAATCCATAAACTTGGCACTTTTCAGTGCCAGCTCACTGGCAGAAGTAAATGGTATAATACGACTTATCAGGTTAATAAACGGGTGGTCTATATGGAGGAACTTTGGTACCCATCCTGCCAGGTGGCCCATTCCCTCCACAAACGCTTTGGCCATTTTCATACCTCCCACAGCCACGTCTGAAAACTTGAACAGGACCTTACCCAGACTCTCAAAGGTTTCTGTCCAGGTACCACTCGTTACATTTACTTCTGAAAACGCTTCTCCTACTTCCTTTAAGGCATCAAAGAGTTTCAGCCCTTCAGATAGACCTTCCAGGGAAGCGCCCAGCTTCTCCCATTCATTGGCTTTCAACGCGGAAGAAAGGGTAGCAAGACCACTTCCTGCCGCTTTGGCACCTGCAACCTTAGAGGTTTCGCCAGCTTTGTAAGTTTGATAGAAAGCATAGGCATCACTAATTAGTTCGAAAAAATTACCCCCTGCCTCAATCGTATCTCCTGAGACACCCGTTACAGTACTCAAAATAGTCGAAGTAGTTCCAGTTTTGTCTTTTTCCCCATCTTCTCGCTGTATGACAGCTCCATCTGGGGAGGAGGAAGATTTCATTTGCACCGGCTCAGTACCATTCCCTGCCAGTGCTCTCGCCCCCATTACATCTGCCTCTTTCTCTAATCTGGCATCGTCATTAACATTCACCTTTTCCTTCATCTGAATGGTTGGCTTCACCCTCCCTTGCTTTTGCTGCACTACGTGCCAGGCTTCATGCGGTAAATGTTTTTCTTGCCCCGGCCCTAAATGAATATCTGTTCCTTGTGCGTAAGCATGTGCTTGTAACTGAGCAGGTTTGTCAGAGTTACGATGAACTTTCACATCATCCAAGGGTATTCCGGACAAGCCTTCCATACCTGATTTTAAATTGTCAGGTAAACCCGTGTTGTTTTCTTTTTTCTGAACAGGTGCCTTTTTCATTTGGAATTCTCCTTCAGCAACCCTTTGGACAGGGCCAGCTTTCATCTGTACTCCTCCCTTCTTTTCCATTCCGCTCATTTGTACAGGAGATGTCTCCATGCCGCTTTCTGCAAACAAAGGCATTTTTCCCAGCATACGCGGGCTGTTATTAATCGCTTCCTGAGTAGATTTCATCTGCAAAACTTCCGGGCGATTGTCTACCAACTGGAAACTGGATTCACTGCCAATTTCTGACTTGCTGGATTCACCCCCAAGGTATTGGTTCTTTTTCTTTTGTGTTTTACTGATGTATCTTTTCATGGTGGTTTTCCATGTAACTTTTGAATATTTAGTTGTGGAGAAACCTCTGTTGAACTTTAAAATATCCTTTGATGAAGTTACTAAACATAAGTCCAAAACACAAGGAGTAAAAAACTCATGATTGTACTGGAGGCCAAAACAAAACGATCATAAAAGGAGCCTGAAAAGGCAAAGGAATACGCTTCTTCCTATAGAACAACATACACCAAGGGACTGTGTTCTTAGCATCACTTGAAAACCGACTCGTTCAATATGTCCCTTTGTGCCTTTCGATAATCTGCAGGTTTACCAATATCCAACCAGTAACAGTAGACAGGGTAAGCAACCACACTCCTTTTCTTCGCAATC
>JBFGVE010000221.1:0-3376 GCA_041565275.1 Bacteroidia bacterium | reverse complement strand
TTCTACCCACTGCGGATGTGTATTCAAACCCTCCACCAAAGTTAGCTCCTCCCCTCCCATCTCTTTGAATTCTTCTGCATATTCTTCACCAATCTCGATGATGGTTTCCAGACAATCCGCCGTAAAGGCAGGACAAAAACAAATCAATCTTTTGGCTCCCTTCCCTTTAGCAAGATGTTCGATCACATCACTGGTATAAGGTTGTTTCCAGGGCTGCTTACCCAGACGGGATTGGAAGCAAACCGTGTAACGGTCTTCAGACAAGCCAAGACCATCTGCAATGGCTTTGGTGGTCGCATAGCACTGAGCACCATAGCAATAATAGTTCTTTCCAGTCCATTCGAAACAGCAATCTTTGGACTGACCACAATGTGTTCCTTCATCCGCTTTGACCAGTTGCCGCTCTGGTAAGCCGTGGTAACTGAACAAAATGTGATCGTAGCTGTCCAGGTCATGTGCTGCTCCTCTTGCAACATGGGTTGCAATCATGGCCTCATCTACAGGATAGCTGTTCACAAATTCCACATTGGGTATGGTTTGCCAGCTTGAAAGCACACGCATTACTTCCTGGTGCACAGATCCTGTAGTCGCGCTGGCATACTGAGGGAACAGGGGGATCACCTTGATCTTTTTCAGAACCTTTCCCTTAAATCGCTCCATGACAGACTCTATTGAAGGACTTTGGTACCGCATTGCCAGTTCCACCTGGTAATCCTCTCCCAAACTCCCAGCTACCATTGCCCTGAGTTTTTCAGAGATAACCAGCAAAGGAGAACCTTCATCTGTCCAGACCTCCTTGTAGATCCTGGCAGATTTTGGAGAACGAAAAGGGCCAATGATTCCCCTAACCAATATATGACGGGGAATTGCAGGAATGTCGATCACCCGCCCGTCGGTCAAAAATTCAACCAAGTACTTACGGACATCTTTTGTTCTGTAAGAGTCGGGAGTGCCGAGGTTTACCAGGAGTACACCTGTCTTGCTTGGGATCATAATCGCATAACCAGATTAAGACAAAGAAGGTTACCGGTAGCGTCACTTTATCCTTTCGTGTACTTCAAAAGTAAAACTGTAGGCATGCTTGTCATCTATACCGTGGAATTGGGAGGAGACCTTTTGCCATCCCGTCTCGGGTATCCGAAAGAAAGTGTCACCTTCGATCACAGCATGTACCACAGTAAGGTAAATTTTGTCAACGATATTCAACTCAAGCGCATTCTGGTATATTTCTCCGCCACCAATGATAAACACCTCATCTTCACTGAGACAGAGCTTCAGGGCCATCTCCAAGGAATTAACGACTTCAGCATCGGGCAATTCAAGGTTCTTGTCACGGGTGATGACCAGATTCCTGCGCTTGGGCAGAGCCTTTCCAAGTGATTGATAAGTTTTTCTACCCATGATCACCGAATGCCCAACGGTTGTCCGCTTGAAATGACGAAAGTCATCGGGAAGATTCCAGGG
The DNA here is from genome assembly GCA_041565275.1 of Bacteroidia bacterium. Classification (GTDB taxonomy): domain Bacteria; phylum Bacteroidota; class Bacteroidia; order J057; family JADKCL01; genus CAWUKT01. The sequence goes on along the minus strand of JBFGVE010000221.1, from coordinate 1,912 downwards.
AAGGTCACCGTCGCGGCCGATCACTCCATTCTCAGAAGCAGCCATAATCATGGAAAGGATCATACGGAGATAGGAGCTTGGATCCTGGGGTGATGTTTGTAATTGAGAAGGGTAAAGTCCTCATATTTAAAGCCGAAGATAGACTTTACTTCCGGGTTAAGTCGCATGGTGGGCAAGGGATGTGGCTTTCGTGACAACTGCATATTTACTTGGTCGAGGTGGTTCAGGTAGATATGTGCATCTCCAAAGGTATGGATGAAGTCACCTGGCTTCAGGTCGCAGACCTGTGCAACCATCAAGGTCAACAAAGCATAAGAAGCAATATTGAAAGGGACACCGAGAAATAAGTCTGCACTACGCTGGTAAAGCTGGCAACTGAGCCTGCCATCGGCCACATAAAACTGGAAAATAGTGTGGCAGGGTGGCAGGGCCTGGAGACCATTGGCAGCATTTTCTTGAGGTGTAAAATTGGTGTCAGGCAATACGGCCGGATTCCAGGCAGATACGATCAATCGGCGGGAATTGGGCTTGCTTTTGATCATTTCCACCACTTCCTTGATTTGATCCAGATGTCCTCCGTTGGGCAAAGGCCAACACCTCCACTGTATACCATATACCGGACCCAACTCTCCTTCTTCAGTCGCCCAATCATCCCAGATCCGAACATTATTCTCCTTCAGGTAGGCAATATTGGACTCTCCCTTCAAGAACCAAAGTAACTCGTGTACAATAGCCCTGGTATTTACTTTTTTTGTAGTTACCAAAGGAAATCCTTCTTCCAGATTAAATCTCATCTGGTATCCGAATATGCTGATAGTCCCTGTCCCAGTCCGGTCCTCCTTCCGAATCCCGGTATCCAGTACGTGTCTTAACAGATCGAGGTATGCCTTCATGAACCTATGTTCCTATATTTCCTGTAAATTTAAACCAATGAAAAAAATTTCTGGTCTCTGATTTTCCACACTTTAATCGGACTGTTCTATCCCACAGTTGGCTTTACTTATATTTGCGCTATGAAAGAAAAGACACCTGTTCGTTCGATTGCCAATATGACCGAGTTGGTCCTTCCAAACGATACCAACACTCTGGGTAATCTAATGGGAGGACGCTTGCTCCACTGGATGGATATTGTTTCTGCAATTTCAGCGGCCAAGCATTGTAACCGGGTAGTTGTGACTGCTTCCGTAGATTTTGTCGATTTCCGTTCCCCGATCGCACTGGGAGAAATCGTGTTACTTGAAGCCAAGGTGACCCAGGCCTTCAATACTTCCATGGAAATACGGATTGAAGTCCACGCTGAAAACATGCAAAGTGGAGAAAAGCGGTATTGCAACTCTGCCTTTTACACCTTTGTTGCGGTAGACCAGAGTGGCCGTCCCATCCCGGTTCCCAAAATATATCCTGAAACTGAAGAGGAAAAGAATTGGTGCGAAAGCGCTGTGCGCCGCAGAGAACTGAGGCTGATCATGGCGGGTCGCTTAAAGCCAGAAGATGCCACTCATGTCAAGAAAATTTTCCTGACGTGAGGAGATTACCACCAGACTACTGGAATCTATCCCTTGTTTGCCAAGATGAACAATATACTGAAACATTTTACCCCCGTTCTGTTGATGATCAGCCTGGGGCTAGCTTCCTGCAAGCACAAGAAAGCTGACATTCTTTTGGTCAATGGAGTCATCTATACGGCGAATGACGAGCAGCCCATCGTTCAGGCGGTAGCAATTCAAGATGGAAAGATTGTAGCTGTTGGCAGGAGCAATGACCTGCAATTTGAATACAATGCCGACAGTATTGTCAATCTTCGGGGAGCCTTTGCCTATCCCGGATTCATAGATGCCCATTGTCATTTTTTCAACTACGCCATGAACCTGGGTAAAGTCAACTTGATGGGAACCTCCAGTTGGGAGGAAGT
>JBFGVE010000220.1:0-3379 GCA_041565275.1 Bacteroidia bacterium | reverse complement strand
CGGCTAACTGAAAACATCAGGAACATTTGTGCCGTCCAGTAATAGACTCCCCTTCCAGTTGTATTGTAATCATTCGAAATCTATTCTGGTTATTTTGAATCAGGGAAAAGATTCTTGTCTAGGCTTTTCCAAAGATACCGGGAAGCAATCGTCCGGTAGGGTTGCCATCGCTCTGCAAACTTATCAAGTTCCTTATGATTCAGTCGCTTCTCAATTCCATACCATTTTTCAATCGCATTTCTAAGACCGACATCATTGGGTGCAAAAACATTTATGCGGCTAACTGAAAACATCAGGAACATTTGTGCCGTCCAGATACCAATTCCCTTAATGTTGACGAGTCTGCTGACAATTTCATCATCTTTTTTCTCGGCTATCTTTTCAAAAAATTGACGGTCTTCAATAAAAGCTCTGGACAGATCACCGATGTATGTATATTTTTGTCGGGATACACCAATGGAACGATATTGTTCCTGGGTAAAAGACAACAGTTTTTCCGGTAGGTAAACATCGTTGATCATTGACTCTAACCTACCAATTATAGTGGCAGAAGATTTGGTTGACAACTGTTGAGACAGTATGTTAATTACCAGTGACTTAAAGTGGTTATTTTGATGTAATGGTTTCAATGGGCCAACCACCTTCAATATTTGTTCCATGACTGGATCTTTGCTACCCAGGTATTGACTGCCTGCCTCGTATTCTCCGACCAGATCAACCTGTCCATTCATAATGTTCCTCCACAGTACTTGCAATACAGGGCATCGGTATCATGCCCTTCCTTGCTGCAGTTGTCACATGCTTTGCCGCTGACATCATGGATATTCTGGACGGTTCTGTTTTTAATCTCAGTGCCGAACTCAACACTTACAATTCCAGTAGGAACCGCCAGAATTGCATAGCCAAGTAGCATGATAAATGACGAAAGGGTTTGTCCTAAGGGAGTTGTCGGTGATATGTCTCCGTAACCTACTGTGGTCATGGTAACGATCGCCCAATAAATACTTCTCGGAATACTCGTGAATCCTCCATTTCCTCCTTCTCTTGAATGGTCTCCTTCAATAATGTACATCAAAGTACCTATGATGATACAAATAGAAATGATCACTCCAAAAAATACAATGATCTTCCAGCGACTGGCCGATAATGCCTTTCTTAACATCTCTGCCTCCCTTATGTACCGCCCCAGTTTGAATATCCTAAAAATCCTCAGTAGCCTAATTACTCTAATAACTCTCAATGTACTTGCATCTGCAATGAACATGCCGGCAAATGTGGGGAGAATACTCAGCAGGTCAATGATTCCGTAAAAGCTAAAAATGTACTTCAGTGGGTTCTGTACAGAAATGATTCGGGCGATGTACTCTAAGGTAAAAAATACGGTAATGACCCATTCCAGGACCCGGAGTTCATACTTCCAGTCTCGGTTAATTTCTTTGACTGATTCCAGCATTACAGCGACAGTACTGATCGCAATTGCTATCAGGAGCAGAATATCAAACAATTTGCCAGCCGGTGTATCCGCCTCAAATATGACGGTATGTATCCTTTTACGCCACGGGCTAAGCGGTATGTCTTTAGACGCTCTTGTTTCTTCCCTAAGCATGAATCGAATATAATAAAGGATTTGTCAAATTTGGCTTATATCTGGTCCATATTTCCCGGAAAACAAGATACGCACGGCTTCATGGATAGGCATTCTTTGAAATAATACCGAATGGAATGCAGATATTACCGGGGTGGACAAGCGATGGTAACGGGCAAGTCCTTTGGCCACCATTACTGTCCTGATACCTTCTGCTACTTCCTCCATAGAATCAGTGATCTGATCCAGGGTTTCTCCTTTTGCCAGCCGATAGCCTACCGTGTAATTTCGGCTCAACGGACTGGAACAAGTGGCGATCATGTCTCCTATGCCAGCTACTCCCATGAAAGCATTCTTTTCAGATCCAAATACCTCGGCCAGGCCCATTAATTCCCACCATCCTCTGGTGATCATCAGCGCCCGTGCATTTTCCCCAAGCTCAAGCCCGTTAACCATACCTGATCCCAATGCGAGAATATTTTTTAAGACACCAGCCAGCTCTATACCGGTCAGGTCGTAGTTTTCATAAACCATGAATCTGTCTTGAAGAATCGCATTCCTCCCCATTTTTACAACTTCCTGAAAACGGCTGGCAATTACAGCTCCAGCGGGTAGTCCCATAGCGATCTCTTTCGATAAGTTGGGACCGGAAAGGCAGCCGACCCGGAGCACGCAGCTTTCCTCCTGGATCACTTCTCCCATGGTCTTAATTCTATCCCTCGAAAGGATTAACTCGCCAGGATTGTTCTTCTCTTCTTCGCTTAATACAACATCCAGCCCTTTTGTTCCATGGATTAGGATATGTGATGGTTTCAGTAAGGATGAGAGGCCCTTAATCATACCCCTGAAGTTCTTAGATGGAACAACGGGAAAGATCAGGTCGCATTTCTGGGTCAATTCTTCGAGATCTTGGGTAGGTATGACATTGGGATGTATACCATGACCATTGTGATGCCTTGTTTCCAGGATCTCTTTGAGGACTGATTCTTTCCGGACGTATTGTAGGACTTTATTGTTTACAGCGAGGAGGTTAGCAATACACTTGCCAAAGCTCCCTGCTCCAATGACCCCAAATGGTTTCTTAAAAGATGAACCTGTGTAGTCCATAGCCATTCAATCGATTGTGGTAAAAATAGAGCAGTTTGAGGTCTTCAGTTGTATAATCACCATTGTCATTACAAGTAAGCGGCTTGTTGACATGGTACCCTATAAGATTGCTGATGCCATTTATGATAATGGTTGATACATCATTGTCGAGGTGTGAAGCTAACTTGACAAGCCCCTGACTGTACAATTCCCTCAACTTGGTTAAAACCCGATTGACAACCTCATACATTACGTTTCCTGGAATGACCATTGAGTCCTCGGGGCGGGTGAAGAGCCTGTACACGTCTACCCCTTCTGTTTGGTAGATGTATTGGAAGGAGGCAAAAGCGACCACTTGACTGTCAAATACCACGTTTATCTTATGGTACTGCTTCAGGACTTTTTCACCAAGTAGGCGGGTATAAGTTGAATTTCTCTGCTGGTCAAAGGTTATTTGTCCTCTGTTCTTGTAATAATCCCTGATATTTATTCGATTTCCATTGCTGTCCAGGCTTTCTCCATTCTCATCCAGATTGTTTCCAAAGAGGTCCATGGGCTTACCAAAAGAGAAAACCATTTCTGAAGATCTTTTGGCAAAATTGTAGATAAATCGGATGTTTTTACTAATACTGGAGAAGTCGTCTTTTACCATGACATACCGCTCTTTTCCTTCTTGAAGGAGAAATTGGTTGATCAGGCTAGGGGCTT
>JBFGVE010000219.1:0-3411 GCA_041565275.1 Bacteroidia bacterium | reverse complement strand
TAGAAAGTTAGTGTCATTCAAACAGCATAACATCTAGGGAGGCCAGCCTAGCCAGTATGGAATCCCATTTTTTGAAACTCTCTACTCTCTCAAAGACAGAAAGAGAGGAGAAGAGAACGACCAACGGAGTTTATTAAAGTAGAGAGAGAGACAAAAGGGAGAAAGAGGGAAGCCGTATATGAAGAAGAAAGAGCCAAATTATAATAAATAAATAATAGAAAAACCCTGACAAGAAAGGAAGAAGGAAAGATCAAGGACCAACCGGAAATATAAGAACTTAGCAGATGGGTGTAGATCAAATCAGGGGTAATGACTCTTCAAAAGAAGACCCTCGAATCTCTTTAAGTTAACCAGAGAACCATCGTAACTCAAAGAGTGATCCCACGCAAACGGTAAGAGCTATAGACAGAGCGTAGAGAGAGTAGAGAGAGAGACACACACAGGAAGGAGACAGGGAGAAACCACATACCAATCAGGAGAAGCCAGGTGTAATAATCACTAACTAGTAGAAGACCTATAACAGTGCAGGAAGAAGGAAAGATAGAGGACCAACCGGTAGCATACGATCCTAGCAGATGGGTGTAGATCAAATCAAGGGTAATGACTCTTCAGAAGAAGACCCTTGAACCTCTTTTTGTTAACCAGAGAACCTTCGTAACTCAAAGAGTAATCCCACGTCAAAGGTAGGAGCTATAGACCGAGCGTAGAGAGAGTAGAGAGAGAGACACACAGGAAGGAGACAGGGAGAAACCACATACTAATCAGGAGAAGCCAGGTGTAATAATCACTAACTATTAGAAGACCTATAACAGTGAAGGAAGAAGAAAAGATCGAGGACCAACCGGCAGTATAGGAACCTATCAGATGGGTGGAGAACAAATCAAGGGTAATGACTCTTCAGAAGAAGACCCCTGAACCTCTTTAAGTTAACCAGAAAACCGTCGTAACTCAAAGAGCGATCCCACGCCAACGTTAAGAACTGTAAACCGAGAGGTGGAAAGAGTAGAGAGAAAGGAAACCTACACGCAAGGCGAGAGTTTAATTTTTCTTGTGTTCAAAACAAGCCTGGACAAAGGTATCACTATCAAGTTTATACTTGCGTAAAAGTTCAGGATGATTCCGAGCAAATTTATATATACGCCTACGCAGGATACTACTATTGAAGTCGTTATCGATTAGTTGACCAATTTTTTTAGAAGCCCGTTGAAAGAACTGTTCTTTATGTGAGCAGACGGAAAACCTCCCTAGGGACTCGTGAATCAGGTCGTGGGTTCTGCTAAAGTGAACGTTCGAGTCTAAGTCAGGAGACTTACGGACCTTAAACTGAAAGTCATCCGTTTTATCGTAGATAGACAAGAAGAATTGCCCGTTATTGATTTTTATTCCTAAATCCAGAAACTCTGTAGCCCCGACCGACTCATTCGTCTGTTTAAGCACCAGTTCCTTAGGATAGATTTTGGAAAAATCAAAATTACGCACATCTATGTTATTCACCGTAATCAGGTCATCAATGTATCTGAAACAGTGTTTAAAGCGATTTAAGGTTAATCTATTATCGTGAATGCTAGATGCAAAAAGTTTATCCAAAAATTTAAACTCCAGCGCAAAAAGATAAAGATTAGCAAGGTAAGGAGCACAGTCTGTACCCATTGGTATACCAATCACTTGTCGAAAAACTTTATCGCCGACGCTTACAAAAAGGTTGTCGAACAGAAAGGTAATCATATTGCCCAATTCCTCTTTTGAGAAGACAGACGTTCCTTTTGGTATTTTTTTAATATCACTTACAAACAACTCGGAAAATTTATTGACCTTAAGATACGGGCGGCCACCTATCTCTGCAAAAGTGAAGGCTGTATCGATCACCCATTCTAGTTCCTTTTTAATACTAATGTGTTGAATGTTAGTGTACAGTGTTGTGAAATCAAAGGTGTCAACGCTTCTGGCGCCTCCGATTCTGTTCAAGGTAGTCAAAGTCTTCAACAGAGGTTTAGAATTATCTGCCACCCACCAAGGGTTCACGTTACTTCCCTTTTTCCACAAAGCGCAAAACTTTTGAAGTTCCTTAGAGATAGCCCTTAAACACTGTGTAAGTAAAGCTGATAGAGGTTTTAAAACACAACGGCGTGAAGCTGCGATGAACCTACTCGACGGTGGATTCTTATGCATTTTTGCCGTCCAGTAAAAGGTAGCCAAGCTGGCAGGTACCTCTGGTACTGGAGGATTTGGTACTGGTACTGGAGGATTTAGTGCTGGTACGGTGGGATTTAGTGCTGGTAAGAATTTACCAAGTTTAAGATGAATAGATTTTGCTATTTTTTGTTCCAGCGTAACCGAAGGTGAGAGAGGGTAAGAGGAGGAAGAGGACTCAGGAGGGATACTGTCCGTCCCTAGTAGCTTAACAGGTACCGTCAAAACTTCCTCATAGGTAGATTTATCATTATGGAGTAGTTCCTTAACCAAAATCATGATGTAGTAAGTTTTGCATACTATAATCACATTCTTTTCGGCTTTATCCGCTGGAATGAGGACAAACTTATTGTGTAGTCGTTTAAGACCATGGGAAACCTCAGGGTCACTCAGTTTAGGTTGTTTTTACGACGTCCACCTTATCCTTGAGAGTGTTTCAATCTTACGGTTAACTTCGAGTATTACTCGAGCTTTCCAGTCAGACCAGTCCTCTACTTGTTTAGCACAAGCCTTAGCCCACCGTTTTATCATAGGATCCAGATCCTCGAAGACCGCGTGCTTGACTTGTTCCCAGTCAAGCGGTTGGCTTTCTCTGAAACCAGGTCCTTTTTGGAGGAGCCAACGTAGCCCATCTTCTTTTACAAAGGACAGATCCCCCGTCATGACGTGTCCTAACTCCTTATTGCAAAAGGGAGAGGACTTGCAATCACATGTCAGGGAAGAGGGAGAAGGGATGTACACAGGATGGGTTGAGGTCGACGAGGTAGACACTGGGAAAGACAGTGATGACAAAAATGCATGTGCTGGTGAAGATGTGCTATTTATCAGTCTTGGTGGTGGTATGTATGATGGCTGTTGTGGTGGGTGTGACCTGTGTTGTATGAGGGGTCGTGTATACTTGTTAGGTAGACAAGATGCATATGCTGGTGAAGATGTTCTATTTATCAGTACTGGTGTCGGTACGTATGATGGCTGTTGTGGTGGGTATGACCGGTGTTGTAAGAGGGGACATGTATGGGTGTTGGGTCGATAAATGGTATATGCTGGTGAAGATGTTCTATTTATCAGTCCTGGTAGTGGTACGTATGATGGCTGTTGTAGTGGGTGCGACCGGTACTGTATGAGGGGTCGTGTAAGGTTGTTAGGTTGAGCATGATTGATGGGGGAGGATAAAGCTTCCAAGCTATGCCAATTGTTACCTTTCAGCGACTTGGCTACCTT
>JBFGVE010000218.1:0-3412 GCA_041565275.1 Bacteroidia bacterium | reverse complement strand
TTGACCTGCATAAACCATCAAATCCTGCATGTAGGGACTGATGCGAAAACCCTTTGGACAACTACATAAGAAATGATCTTTGCCTACATCAATGTGTCCGAAACGTGTAAGAATCGTTTTTTTTACGGTGATTTGAGGGAAACTTCCCTACGCTCATTTGCATGAAACGATGGCCAATAAGAGTCCACTATTTGGTCGATGATAGCATTCCACCAAACGAGGACTACGACTTGAATTTTTCCGTTTTGATCCAAAAGGATTTCTTCGGGTTCGATAGCATAGCCACCAAATAACATTCCATCGCAGCATAAGCCACAGGAACCACAAATATTCGTAGATGATTCCATTGAGGTAAAGATAGACAGCTTCTTTAAAGCACTACAGTTTTACGATTTTTCGTTCAATATCATCAATCCGGAGGATGTAAATCCCAATGGGGAGATTTGAAATGTCGATTACTTCGCCTTTGGAGTAAGAGCTCAGTTTATCACCTAACAGCGAGAAAACAAAAACGTTTTGAAATCTGCCTTCAATTTGAATGATGTCTGTTGTCGGGTTCGGGAATAGCTGAATATCATTTGCAATTCTCTCCTCCACTCCTACTTGAGTGATCGTAATTTCTTCACAGTACTGAACACTTCCGCAGTCGTTGGTGGCATACAAACAAACATTATAAGTTCCTGTATCGGCATAAACATGTATGACATCTCCATTTGATACCGTATCTAATGTTCCATCACCAAATTGCCAGATCAGTGAACTCGCATTGATGCTGGAATCCGCAAACTGAACAGTGTTCTGATTTGTTGAATAATCAAAGTTACTTTCGGGCAATGTGTCGTTGAGTTGAACCAGAATAGTATCATACGAGGAGCAGCCGTGAGGGTCTGTTGCAATTACCGAATAAACTCCCGAAGAATCAACATCGATACTATGCGCGGTTTCGCCCGTTGACCACAAGTAAGAATCGTGATTGTTTCCGGTCGACAGCGTTACCGGATTTGGGGAACAAACATCAATATCACTTCCGAGATAGACAATATTCGCTCCGCTTGGACTATCCCAATCACTTCTTTTCCAGGGCGAATTACTTGACTCTCCATATTCATCTCCTCCTGTTCCCAACGGTGGTAAAATGGGATACTCCGGATCTCCATAATTAAATTTATCAGGAGTCTGATCAAAAGGAACACCACCTATAACATAAACGTCAGAATCATTGGTGTAAATAACCCAAGGGATGGTAAGCCCGTCGCCATAGTCAAGGCGACCATCGTTCTCCGAAATTTCACCATTGTACCGGATCTTTACACCGCCCCGCGGACTTGCACTCATGGAGTGAGAATCTCCCTCTACGTCAATAATTGGATGGCCGTCATCGAGGGAAATGTCACAATACGAATATTCATCAAAATCCCCATGACTACTAATTCTCAAAGAGACGATCTGGTCATTCTGAACATATACAAAATACTTCTCCCAGTCGTGCTCGTGCTTGTTCCAGAAATCGTTGTCGGCATAATAAAGCCAATACTCGTAGACTTCATAGTTCACCTCTTTGTAATAATGGAAATATACGGCAGGTCGCTGGTCGTTTGGTCCTCTGTTAGATAGTCCTGTTCTTCCAACGCCAAAGACACTGTCACCGATAGCATATTTTACATGATTCTCTAATGCATCATCGGTATCTACAACACCATCTCCGTTCCCGTCTTGAGTAGTGTTAAAACGGTACGAGTTCGGAAAATTGGGCTCCACATTACTTACTATCGGCACGCCTTCATCAAACGTTATCGTAGCGATAAACCGCTCAGGGTCAATAGTGTCCTTTTGTGCATCACATTGATTCAGGATTCCGAAGGAGAAAAACAGGATAACGACGGTGGTTTTCATTTTCAGAAATATAGATATAAAAACTGTACCGTGCAGCATGACCGAACGATGAAAAGCAACTTCAACATTATTAAGCAGCTGGCAATTTATCAGATGTTTCATCAAAACTCGGCAAATAAGTGGTTACATCAGCTCGCGTTACCGCTTGTGATCTACAGCGGGCAATTGTTGCTTAGCATTATTGAGTTTCCGATACCCAACACAGACCACCCCATCTATCGGTTTCTGCTACCTTCCAACCTGAACAGCGCGTTTTTTCTATTCGCATTTTTACGATGTTGAAGCTTGATAAAAGTGTGACGGCGCTCTGCTTTGCGTGGATATATCCCCTGTTAATTCTCGCTAATATCTCTTACCATTTGCTTTCATGGCAATGGATCTTGGCCGTAATTGCAGTGCTGCACACTGCCGGTTGGTATATTGGTGTAGCAGGACACAGTAAACTGGAAACTCCAATTGTACATAACAGCGACCCGTCTCTACAAACGTGTACTTCGGTCAAATGACCACCCACTTATCGTAGATCAAGTGGGCGTAAAAGAAATATCAAAAGAGTGATCAATATGCTTTGCCTCTTCGTAATCCTTCGACTGAATTTGCAGGTAGCCTGTATTGTCCCCGATAATGGATCTGATAATGCTCTCATATAATCCTTCGCGCACGCTCCTCATCAAAGACGAGAGAACTACCGCAAAAAAACAGAAGCGACAGTGATTGTCGTCCGTCTTTTATTGCGCCATATATTTCTCCAGGCGAGCTTGAGATAGATCATCGAGTAAAACTAATGGAAAATTATTGTTTAATGCTGACGCAGCAAACTTCCCGCTTCCTTGCCACACACATCCTAAAACCTGATATCCAAACTTTTGTATAACTTTCAATTGTGAAATTGCGGCTAAGAATAATTTTGGTTTTGACAGGATCCAATATTCAGTATTTGTAGGAAAGATAGCATCTGAAAAGTGGCCGAAATGCTGGAGAGGGATATCGAAATTTTACGCAAAAAATTGTAATACCGAGACAGACCGCATCTACAGCCACATAATTGACCAGGATAATTTCAAGAAAATGAGTACATTGGGCAAAGGCCCGGATACTGCATGAGATCAATGTACTGTTTATATAGACAAAATGTCACACCAAAAGCACAAAATGCCCAGAATTATTTACAGAAAATACCCTGTAGCCACCTGATTGATAAAGTCTTGTGGAAATTTAAAGGTCGATGATAGCATTCCACCAAACGAGGACTACGACCAGGAACTTATCGATGTGGCCACGTTGGCCACACACATGTCGATGATAGCATTCCACCAAACGAGGACTACGACTTAAAAGTACGGTATAAATTCCATTATTTCAAACCGTCGATGATAGCATTCCACCAAACGAGGACTACGACCCTGTTCTCAAGTACTCGCTCCCTCTCAGAGGAAGCGAGTCGATGATAGCATTCCACCAAACGAGGACTACGACCCCCAATCGAAGATCAAGGTTATTTTTAATTTTCCAGGTCGAT
>JBFGVE010000217.1:0-3418 GCA_041565275.1 Bacteroidia bacterium | reverse complement strand
GTATATATATATTAATATATATATATACTCACACTTTATTTATTATTTATCTATTTATTTAATTACTTACTTACCTATTTATTTACTTACCTACATATTTACTTATCTATTTATTTATTTACTTACTTACTTCTTTATTTACTTACTTGCTTGTCTACTTGATTACATAACCTCCTACATACATATCACTTACCTATCACCCTACATATGTATCTATATAACTATATACATAGTATATATATACATATTCACCTAATATTTTCTTACTCATTGAGTATTAGATAGTATCTTGAGATACTATCTCATTACTACAATCTCCACTGTCATGAACTACGAGATACAATGTGCGTGTGCGAGATTATGTCTTTACACTGAAATGAAGTGTTGTCATTGGCTAATGCGTTTGTCTATTACTACCTAACTGTTGACGACAGTTAGAGTCAGTTAGCTACAGTTCTAACGAACTAACTTTAATTTCATTTCAATTCAATTTACTTTAATAAAGAGAACTCATTTTCCGCAAACGACTCAAGTCTACTAGTACTCTAACCGGTACTATCCCCATCTCAACTATCACCTCTTCCAGGGTTATGTAGCCTAAGTGCTGACGGGGAAATGTCGTTTGAAGGAATAAAGTTCGACTTTGTTAAAGGGGTTCCAACCTTGAACGAAAAGAATTTCAAGGAATGGAAAATCAGGATTTCAATTGCCCTGTATACCCTAAACATCCCCGACGAACTACTCCAAGTACGGGTCAAGCCAATAAGGCAAGCAAGGTTGGGGGGAAAGGGTGCGGGCAGTGATGATGATGATGAAGATAAAGGAGAGAGTAGTAGTAGTGGCGCGCGGGCAAAGGTGAGCATACCTGCAACCAAGAGGAGGATGGCCTACGCGATCGTCGCCCAGACCCTAGGCCGAAGCCTGAACAGCGTCCTGGAGTCCGTGGAGGTGGGCGACTTCGAAGGTCTATGGCAAGCCATCCACAGGAAGTTTCTGGTGAACACCCGGACGACCAGATCCAAGATGGTGGTGGACTTCTTCGCCCTGGCGCTGCAGAAGGACCAAAAGTTTGAAGACTTCGTGGCGGAGATCCGGGAGAAGGCTGACCGGATCAACTCCATGCAGGGGGCGGAAGTCACTATCACAGAACAAATGCAGTTCATCGTGCTCATTCAAGGTTTACTCAAACATCATGCGCGCACATACAGCACCATTGTTACTGTTCTTGACCAGAGAGAAGGACTAACCTGGGAGGAAGCAGTGGCCGCGATCATCCCGGTGGCCCAGCAAGCGGAGAGCGGTGGACGGGACCGAGCCAATGCTGCGTGGTTGACATCGAAGATCAAGAACCCGAAGGATCAGAAATGCTGGTCCTGGCAACGCGAAGGGACCTGCAAGTTTGGAGACAAATGCTGGTTCAGCCACGACGAAGGGAAGCAGTCCGAAGCAGGTTCATCTGCAAACACTCGCTCAAAGCAACGAAAAGCAAACCAACGTGAAAGAAACAATCACACACCACATGATACATCCAAGAAAAACAAACAGAAGAAGAAGAAAAACATCAAACGCGTTGTTATGTGTCATGGTTGTGGACAAGCAGGACACACGGGCCATAACTGCCCCAAGAAGCGTGCACGTGAACAGGCGAAGGCAGCAAGGGGAGAGGAGGACGATGACCAGAGCGATAGCGATGCTTCTTCCTCCGATCCTGCTGAGGCTGCCGAGTCTTTTGGTGAGAGGTCTTGTTTTGTCCAAGAGGGTTCGGTGAGTTTTGATGATGGGTTGTGGTTGTTGGGATGGGTGTGCTTGATGTGCGCGTGCCTGTCCAATTTTTTTGTGACCGTTGAGGGAATGTTCCGGAATTCATGGCACCGTTTCAAATGTTTGAGACAATTTTTTTCTGTCTTAGCAGGTTTCCAGGAACTGGTCAATTTTTGGGGGAAATTTCTTTGTCTGGGAAAATTCTTGGCCCAGATCCTCCGAGGTCTGTGCCTCGTCGTGCACTACTTATTTGCTTTCTTGTGCGCTTGTTTGATTGTTTGTTCCCGTGCCCGTTTGGTTTTGAAGATTGTTCTGTTGTTGATTGCACTTTGTGTGTATGTACCGTTCGACCAAGACAGGGCGATCCATCGAGCTTTCACCGCTCGTAGAAAGGGGGCCATCAAAAACCAGTTTATTTTGGACAGTGGGACAACATCCCACATTAGTGGAAACCGGGAAGATTTTGTTTCCATTAGAAGTAAGAGAATTCCCTTCTTAGTAGCGGATAACAAAACTGCTTTTGCTGAAGGTAGGGGAACCATTTCTATCAGTCTATCTTCAGAGGAAAAAGGGAAAGGGGTCCTCCTTAGGGATGTACTTTACGTGCCTACAGCAGAGAAGGGGCTTTTATCAGTAGCTAAAATGGATCAGGCAGGCCTGAAAGTTCTCTTTGGCGACCGTAGGTGCAAAGTATATCAAGGACAAAAAGTTATCCTTGAGGCAGCCCTGGATAAAGAGACAGGGCTGTATGTTTTTGAGTCAGAACCATTGAGGGAATCAAAAACAGAGTTTTCTGCACTCAGTCAGTCCCATAATATCGGACTACCAGAGCTGGATTTGTGGCACAGAAGAATGGGCCACTTAAATGTCCGGTATCTGAAACATCTTTTGGGGGATCAAAAGGGATCCCTTAGTTTCTGTGATGCGTGTGTCTTTGCTAAGGCACACAGGCGGCCTATGAAGGGCACCTATCCGAAGGTGCATAAGAAGTTAGAGCAGGTTCACACGGACCTATGTGGGCCCATGGCGAAAGAGAGTCTAAGTAGGAAGAAATACTTTGCAGTGCTAGTCGATATTTGTTCTAGGTACTCCTTCGTGTTCTTTCTTCGACACAAATCTGACTTTGCTGAGAAGTTTCAGGTTTGGCTGAAATGGGTTCACAACAGATGTTCCCAGAGGCTCTGCCATCTACATGCAGATGGTGGCGGGGAGTTCAACAACGAACTTCTCAAGGACCTGGCGGAAAAAGAGGGATTTTCCTTGTCTTTCACGGCGCCTTATGATCCCAATCAAAATCCTTTTTCAGAAAGGAAAAATAGAACATTGCAGGAGGGGGCGGATGCACTCCTGTTTCAGGCAGGTCTACCCGGGGTCTTCTGGGAGGAGGCCGTTAGGTACAAGAATTACCTTGACAACAGGAGTCCACATAGTGGGATCAAATTCAATACCCCACTGGCTGAATGGGAGGAGAGAAAACCAAAGAAGGAGGACCTTAGGCATGTAAAAACCTTTGGGTGCGAGGCGTTCGTTTATGTGCCGAAAGAACAGAGGTCAAAAGGACCAGACCAACCGAATGCGAAACGGTGTGTCTTCCTTGGTAGGGATCCGGAGAAAAAATGTGGAAGGTTTTGGGACTTAAAAGGAAAAAAGATAGTCC
>JBFGVE010000216.1:0-3442 GCA_041565275.1 Bacteroidia bacterium | reverse complement strand
TTTCGCGATCGTCGTTCACTGCAAATTTTGACCCCCCTACCAAGGACCTACCAAACCCCCTACCAACCCCCTACCAAAAAAAGCTTGGTAGGTGACCCCGTACCAAACCCCCTACCAAAGGGTTTGCGGGTTTGGCAAGTTGCATCGCCAAACCCCCCTACCAAGGTTGGTAGGTGGGTTTGGTAGGTGGTCATGTACCAAACCCCCTACCAAGGTTTGGTAGGTGGGTTTGGGAGGTAGTCATGTACCAAACCCCCAGACATAAAATCGTAATACTTGATATCAGACCGTGTCCCAGAACCATAAGTTTAATATAAGATTAAACCAATCACGTAGACTGGTGGATGGGGAAAAAGCCTAAGTGGAGCAGTGACCCAGACGTTCCATTTGCAATCGACTAGCATAAATAATGAACCAATCTGCGTCTATCTGTAACTAGCTGCTAAAGCCGTAGTTACATAGTGATAGACGAGAGATAAATGTCCGAGGACATCGATTGCAGCTAGGGGAACGCGGAACACACTACCCCACCCCCAACAGCGTTTTAACAGAAACTCTATACAGAATCTGAAAAAATAGCTGATGGTGAAAAAGACCCCACCACCAGGGAACTGGAACTACCCGCGTTTGCTGCCCACATGGAGTGTGCAGCACGTTGAATGTCTTGTTGCGTTGAAAAATGGTAGTTAAACCATGCGACTGATGCCCATCTGCCCATGGCCTGTATTAATGCGTCACTGACACCGGCTTCCTTGGCTGACTGCACGCCACCTGCTCGCCATGATGAAGCACGAACTGGTACTGGATGTCCCACTGAATCCACGACAGCAATACCCGCTTTTGATAAGAGAACGGTACACCTTGATAGCATCCACGGTTTAGATAAGACAGCGCCAGACGCTAGCCTAAACGCCGCACCATTTGGATGCAATGGAACAACTGAGAAATTCCGATAACAACGCAACCATGTTGTCGGATTCAAAGGACAAGCGGGGCCCGGGTCAAAACATAAAACCTCAGAATCCGTTATCCACCACCTTGCTTTGGGTCGTTGTATCTTCACACTTACATAAGAAGAGCCTCTACATTCCGCGATCGCAACATCCACATGGCGAAGCAATGGTCTAGAAGACCCTGGAGAAAACAAAAATTCACCTCCTCGCAAAAAACCTAAAACTGCGATAGATGATGCACATACAAAGAGCCTATCATCATGAGACATCCGATCAGGCACAGGCCATCCTGGCAGATGACGACACATTTTTGCCAAAGTAGCCAAAGAAATCGGGACCTTCAAAGCTTGGCCTGAAACACCATACATACGTTTAGCGGCACGCATCGCGCGGGCTACCTGCGGGTTACCTGCGAGAGACCATGCATAACCTTGGTCTAACTGCGCAGAGCGTAAAGCAGCCAAATAAACTTTCATAGAACGTACTGAAATGTGCATGACAGTTTGAGTGATCCATGCACAAACCCAAATTGGATCACACGGCCAAGGTTGTAGATCCCGAACCGCGCAGAAAGATAAATAAGACTTAGTCGCTGAGTTATATCCTCTTTGTGTTGACGGAGAGAGATGTGACTTCATGGACCTAGCAGTAACTCCAGCCAATACTGGGTCTACTGCGGAGATATGGTGACGGTCGATCGGAGCATACTCTGACCGAATGTCTGATCTGCGAGACATTGCGCCTGAATAATCCTGCCATGAGACAAGTGGTCAGCTATACCATTATATGTACGTCCAATGATATGCCGAACACGTAAATTGATATAATTTTCTGCACAAAAAGATCTAACGTCACGAATATGCGGATAAATTCGATGACATTTAGAGTACCCAGCTTCTAGTGATCTAGCTGATTCTTTGTTATCCATTTCCAGCAGAACACGCTTTCTATAACACATAGAAGCAAAATGGGTAAACCAGTAAGATGCCGCATGCATTTCCAACGCACCTGTGCTTTCACGTTCCCATACAAACGCCCTACCCCGGTCTGAAGCAGACCATTGATGTGAGAAGTAAAAGAACTTTTTGCTGGACCTACATAAAAAGAACCCACCGCAGCCCCAATCTGTAGAAGCATCAACACGTCCAAATACTTCCCAGGAACCATGGGGGCCCCAATCTAAAGAGACAGGTAATACGCGGTCCCATTTAGAAAATTCTGCATACCAAAAAGCCAGTGAGTACTTCGCATGATCAGACAAAGCTAACATAATATCATTAGCGTCGTCAGGTGTATCATCACGTTTCAAAATACGTTCTCCTGCTGTACGCATATGGATAAGAGGAGTAATATCGGCACGACCAATAGGCCATCCTTCAGCAATCCATGATAAGAGACCCACTGCCCGCCTTACCATAAATAGTGACAACTTGCGAACATCTTCGTGAGACCATGCCTGCAGATAAGAACAGACCAAGGCAAACTTGTCAGGAGGGCATCGCATCGACCACCCTTGAGAGTCACAAAAGACCCAATCCCATCCTAACCCTGTAAAAGATGACCCACTATCTTGAACTTCATGGAGTGGAGCTCCGATCTTATTCAACAAGCATAAAAATTTGTCTTTCATTTTTGGCAAAATATCCTTCTGGCCTATGATAAAGAAATTATCAACATATGCAATCAGACCTGTTATTCCTTCACTCTTTGCAGCCCAAAGAATAATAGCAAGAATACATTGCCATCCCCATTCGCTTGGACGCCATCCAAACGAATTCATAAGATCTACCCAAAACTCTCTTTGTGAACTATCCTTGTTCGACGGCAGGGCATACACAAAGAGGGGAAGTAAAGCAGAAAAGTTTTTCTGACGCCGAAAACATTTTGGGATGTCAGCTGCCCATACACGAGCATTTGAACCTCCTTCTGCCAAAGCATTCCTAATATCTCTCGCCCTAGCATGAAACGAAATCAGGCGTGGATTCCAGAAAAGATCATTCACCGAGCCAGGAGTAAATTTAGAAAAATTGGCACATAATCTGAACTCGGAGCATGACGGATCGTGTTTATTTTTTGGAACCAATAGCATTGGGCATATCCTTGGTTGCATGGGAGCAACCACAGAAGGGAAGGGGGGTTTAGAGAACGGGCCTAGCATCCTTCCCGCTTCAACTTCCTTTGACAGATGAACACGAACCTCATTCTCACGACCTGCCACATTCGGTGCGTTAGGAGCTTCAACATACTTTAAAGGATCACCCAAAAAGGGGAGGTCAAGACCTTCCGAAATCCCTTTGTAAGCCAAATCCGCAATCATGGTAAAAGGGTAATTGTCTGCAAGGATCTTAAATGACGGAACATTCCATGTCTTCGGTGTTTTGGGAGGCACTTTAAACGTTGATACATAACTCAAAGATTTAAAACGTGGTGCCTTTGAATCTAAAATCATAACGGGCCTGAAACTCGCAAAAGAACCGACCAAGGGGGAG
>JBFGVE010000215.1:0-3455 GCA_041565275.1 Bacteroidia bacterium | reverse complement strand
TTCTAAATGGATGGGGTCAGAAATCACTCCGAACACCACAGAAAGGTGGAATTGTAATTGATCTCACTACAACACCACCAAAGCCCGCTGCTTTCTCCGAAATAACTCCGCCCACCGTCCCCGCTGGAATAAAGACTCTCTGGGCACCAGGATCAGGGGATTTCTTGAAAACTACTAAAGCCTCCAAACCCGTCCTAGTTCCAGAAACCTGTGAATCCCGAATTGTGTTTCGAGGAGCGCCTAACAGGCTTTATTCAATATTTTCCTTCAAGGGTGAACAAAAAGAGATTGCCTCTGTGGAAATTCGACAGAACGATGGAAGTAACTTTGTGTTGAGCAATGGGGACCAAAGTACCTGGGTTGCTGATCTTCGAACCATGGTAGTGGATCACCTTTCTTTCGACCAGCTTACGGACAACACGTTCGTGAAACCAATCTACACCACTTGGCATCTGCTGCGGCAAATTGTATTGGAAGCTGATCAGTTTTACTCCTCTCGAGTAAACACCGACTCCTTCAGGAAAGAACAAGAATGGGCCCTTCGATCCCTCGCTCTTATGATGCAAAACCCATTCGTTGTCTTCTATCCCTACCCGCTCTTCAACCTAACTAAAAAGAGGACCTTAAGTGAGAATACCAGGCTGGACAAGTTCTGGGTTTTCCAAATTCCACTTGAGTATCGAGTACCTAAGATTCAAGCTTCCATGATCGGGCTTCCTAATCTTGGGAACACTTGTTTTGTCAACGCGGTCGTCAAAATGTTCGCAGCTCTACCCCTCCTACCAACTGGGATGTCTTTCGCTGGGAAATCTCTTCGACACTGGATTAACCTCACCCACGCCTGTCGGGAAAATGATGCATCGGGCGCTCTTAAGTTACTTCGGAAACTTATGACGAAGTTACCTAGCTCCTTTTCAGATGGACACCAACATGATGCCGTCGAGCTGCTGGACCATTTACTCGACAAGATGGACCCTTTGCTTTCGCAGTTATTTGAATTTGAAACCACGTTCGCTGATCAATGCTTATCCTGTAAATCCATCTCCGGAAACACTCAAGTTAAGCGAGTCCTGAGGTTCAACGTTTACAACACGACCCAATTCCTACTGCGAAGAAAACCCGAAGTTGAGATTCGAGGACTACAACTCCAAGATTTTCTGGATGCACTTTCAGAAACTCGAACCCTAAAAAACCGGAACTGTCCACACTGTAAGGTTCAAGGGCACGCCACCAGGACTACCTTTATTTCAAAAAAACCTGCGATCCTGGTTATTTCCTTCGAGAGATTAGTTCGAGGGGCAGGAAACCTGATACGATCCACGGCCCGCATTGATTTACGTGACCATGAAACTTTACCTTTCCAGAGTATCACTTCCTCCGGCAACGACTTTGATGTCACGCCCGAAGAAAATTGTGAGTATAACGCCAAATATTTACTATACCACAAACCGCTTGGAAAGCTTCATCGACCAAATATTCGGGAACACTATGCCCAGATCAAAAACAACAGTGGTCACTTCACATCTGTCCAAATGGAAAACGATAAGATTGTCTACAGCAACGATCAAGAGGTCCAAGTTCGAGGACGAGAAATTCTTGAGGCGCATCAGAAAAAATTGGTACTTGCGGCTTACCAACTTCAAACTCCTAACATTGTGGCTGCTGTCCAATAGGATGAGGATCGTTCCGCCCCCACCTCAACGCCCACTCATACTCTACCACAATCCACCCCCACTTCAGCACTCACCAATAATTCCACCTCAACATCCGTCCACAATCAACCATCTCCTACTTCTTCCCCAGACACCGTTCCTCCACCTCCATCCTCACCTCAAATTGAACACTTCTCCCGAATCGAGGCCACTGCGGAACACACTCTTAAATTAAATCGCGCCCCGTTCCATTATCTACGTGGAGGGAAACTTGACCTTCTAATCTTACCGCTTCTTCCAAGTCTCCTTGAAATCAAACCTGGTCATCATCTCTGGCTTGAACCACACTCTCGCAAACATAAAATGCTTCGGAAAACTTTCCGCCGACAAGTCTCCCAAGTAATATTTCTCCGCAACCCATCGGATTTGGAAGACAACCTTTCCCAGATTTCAATCAAGTACCCCGACTTCAAGAATACTTCTGAGTGCCTTCAAAAGATGACCAAAACGCAACGACGCACCCTCACTAAGCATGGCGCTACGCTTCTTCTATTCAACCAAGAAATTCTTACTCGCGGCAACGACATCCCGAAAGTAATGGAACCCGAATTTCTACCCTATCAGTGGGTCACCCAGACAATTAACTTGCCAGAGAGCGACTACCTCTTTGATCGCGTTGGGCTTCAAATTGCAACATTTAACAGTCGATCGCTTCGGAACCTATTTAAAAAGGGTGGTGTCGACGCATTCCTTCGGAGAAGATTCGACGTCATTGTCTGGACTGAAGTACAATCCTGTAGACAAGCTTCAGAAAAACACGGAATTCCAGAAACTCATGGAAGCTTTTCCCTATTGTGGTTGGGCTGTCTGTAGCTTCAACTCTGGATATTCTGGCGTTTCTATTTGGAGTCGAGTTAAACCTGAGCGCATCATTATCGGCATGGAAACAGACGGACACCTTAACCCAGAGGGGAGAGTTGTTACCTTTCAATTTAAAGACGCTGACTTGGTTGGAGTTTACAAACCCGCAAGCAATTACAGCCTGGAATCTAAAATTCGGCGCCGTCGCTTTGACATCAGTTTTCATCAGCATCTTCTGGGATTACGAAACCATTCTTCCCGAAAATTACTTGTCCTCGGGGATACTAACGTAGCGGCAAGCGAATCGGATATCTCCGAAAGAAGGCCCTGGCTTGATGACGAGAAAGCGGCTCTTGAGATGCCCAGCGCTACGATATGGGAAAGGAAAGCCCACTTCGACATGCTTGAAGTATTCAACTTATATGACGCCGGCCTCCATGAATCGTATGTTGAAAAAACCTGGTATCCCGAACCCACTTTCATGCGACAGCAACAGGATATCGGAATGCGCATTGATCATATCCTGCTCTCGAAAAACTGCCCTCGAATTGAGATCTTCGAAACTCTGGCTAGCTGTCTAGGATCTGACCACCGGCCTATTATGGTTCGTTTCGCCTCCCCACCCCAGAAACTTGACCCCGGAAGATTTGTTACTGCCAAACTACTGCAATGCCTTCAAACTGAGGAACAGCTTCTTAACTCGCCACTTGTTATTCCTCCCCAGCGACTCCGAAAACTATTTGAAGAATGCCTTCAAGATAAGTTGAAGATCCATGAGGAAGCATCCAAGCCCCTTAAAAAGGAGAAACCTTCTCTATATGCGCTCTTCAAATCACTGCGGAGATTTGGAATTGTACCACGAGTTCCTGTCGGTGTTGGGAAAGAGATATGGGACACCCTAGTTGACACTGGTTCCACTTACAACTTAATCGACCTTACCTT
>JBFGVE010000214.1:0-3541 GCA_041565275.1 Bacteroidia bacterium | reverse complement strand
CACAAAGCCCACAGCGCCCAGGTTCCACCTGCCCACATCCGCAGCTTCAAGTGTGGTTAGCATTGGCGCTCTCAGTGTGGGTTCTCAATACGACCCTGAACCAAATGTGGATTGGGGATCAGTAATTGACGGTGACAATGAGACCTCTTCGCAAGGCTCGGCAGAATCGTCGGGCGACGAGCGTGAGGAATCTTCCATTTGGCTGAATCCCCGGGATCGTAACACACTGGCAATTGAAGATGAAGAATCCTGCGAAGAACACGCCTCCGTCTGTTCCTCCATAATGAATGGTGACATAGTAGAGGATCGGGAAACCGATTTCGCGAAAGCAGAAAGATTAAGGATTCGAAGTGAAGCAGCAGCTAGTGGAGAGCGCAGTGAGCGTCTTCGAAAGGCAGTGGATTTGGGTGAAAGGCGTGCTAAAGAAAGAATACAAGAGCGCCAGAATCGTCGCCTAGAGGAAGCTCGTCTAAAGTACATTGCGGAACAAGATCGCATTATTCAGGAGACGGAACAAGAACAGCGAGACGTGAAATCATCTACTATTGACGAGGAAACCAAAGTGGCTGATACTGTTCCTCCCCCAGCTAAGAAGCGACGAACCACAATGGAAAATACCAATGGGTCAGCCGAAAGTAAGCTCATAGCGGAAATTAGGGCGCTCCGAAAAGAGCAGGCCTATTTGCGGCAGGCGTTATCGGATAAAATACGAGCTAAGGAATTGAAGCGTGAGTCTAAGGCTGCGAAAAAGGTCCGCGTTAAGAAAGTCCACAGGTTTCGAGTACCAAAGCACCCTCCAATATTGAAAGGAAAGGCTGAAGACTTGATAACTTGGATACAGGAAATGGAAGTGGAATGCGTCCATTATACAACTGGGAAAAATCGCACTTTACACAATAAAGACTTCATTTCCCAATTAAGGACATTCTTTGAGAAAGGTTCCCTCGCTCGATCTTGGTACATTACGTATGTGAGCACCAGGCTGAAAGCGAGACAGAAACTAACGTGGGAAAAGTTGACTCGTGATCTGGCAAAAGCTTTTGATGTGCTCCAAAGACCAGATAACGCATTTGAGGAATATTATCTGGGCGTGCAAGAAACAACCGTTGCGGATTATATTAATCGGATGAATCGAGCTGCTCTTAAAACAGATGACCTCACTCCAAATCTAATGAAGATGGGATTCGTGCGTGGGTTGAAGAAGGAGGTCCAATGCTATGTCAGATTACAAAGACCTCGTACAGTGGCTGAAGCGCAAAAGCTAGCAACTGAATGGGAAAATGCGCACTTGACTGAGGCGAAGAAGAGGGTACGCACTCCACGAGGAAGCACAGCGAGAGGAGCACGTGAATATTCTGGTGATGAAGATAATGATAAAGGGAAAAAGCGACGGAAAGCGGTCCTATCGACTAAAGCCCAAAAGGCACTGGATGATTTGCGAGCCTTCAAGCTGAACAAATGCTACAAGTGTGGAGATGAAACGCATAAACCTCATGAATGTCGAGCCAAATCGGAAGTGCGCGAGAAATGGCGAGCGGAGATTGCAACTATGAAGGAAAAGATCAACACAGCTCGAAAGGAATGATATGAGGATACGGATCCTTCAATCAATAAGGTGGATAATACACAAGAATTATTGAACGATCCGACTTACTATCTCCATGATCATACTTGTTTTAACATGTATGAACAAATCTTGACTGGCTCAGTGAAAACTGCTACGGGATTTCTCCAGCTGCCGTTCAAGTGTAAGGGAAAATCCGCCTTTAGCTTCGTTGATTCCGGATGTAGTTTTAATGCAGTCACCAAAGCCTTTGCAGCTGAATGTCAGCTAGCAATTACGGAATGTGAACAACCGTTGAAAATATCAACTGGGGGAGGGAAAAGTTTCGAGATCAAGAGACTGGTTGCTGTGGCTGAATTTGAATTTGACGGATTAGGCAAGCACGAGTTTCCAGTCTTTGTGATGGATCCGATTCCGATGGGCTGTGATGCAATATTTGGAATGGATTTTCTAAAGATGGCTAATCCAGTGATCGACTGGACTAAAGGTGAATTTAGCTCCAGGCCTCATCTACCAGAAAAGGATCTCTGTCCGATAGAGCAGGAAGCGAAATTGAAATCATTCGTCCTGCAGGAACAATATCGAATGGAGATCAATCATCGAGAATATATGATGTCGATGATGGAAACGGATTATGAATGTGGAAGTGGACCGACTCGTGTTATTGGACCAGAAGAGTATGAGCAGGAACTAGCGGCGAATGAGTCGGATGCATTCTTCTTTATTATTAAGCCAGAGCACGTGGAGTCGGAAAAGAGTCAACGATACCAGGAGCAGTGTTGGGGGCGCCTCGAGTCCAATCCAGCATATCCAATACTTCTCAAGTATAAGGATTCGGTATTCCAGGAAAAGCTTACTATTGATAAGGTCTCTGACACTACAGGTATTGAACATGAGATTGAATTAGTAGATGATAAACCAATCTCTGTGAAACAATTTCGGTTATCCCCTGAGCAACAAGCTGCTGTGACCAAATGGACAGCAGAAATGACTGATGCTGGGTTGATTCGACCATCTACATCACCATATTCGAGTCCAATCTTTTGTGTGAAGAAACCAGTTGGATGGCGTATCGTTCATGACTATCGTATTCTGAATTCTAAAACCCGTATTCCTAAGGAGCCTATTCCAAGGAAGGATGATATTATGGATACCATGGCGGGTGCTCATTGGTTTTCTTGCATGGATTTATTGTCGGGCTACTATCAGCTAATGCTTAGGGAGGAAGACCGAGCATTTACAGCTTTTAGCACTCCGACGGGTCATTATGAATATTTAGTAACTGCACAAGGGTTAGCTGGAGCCCCAGCCACTTTTAATCGATTTGTGCAGAAGATCTTCGAGGGTCTGAAGGATATTAGTAGGGCTTTCTTTGATGATATATATGTATTTACGAAGAGCACTGATGTACAAGTCCACTTGGCCGCATTAGATCGTGTATTGAAACGATGTGAAGAGCGGGGATTATCAATCAAGTTGGCCAAATGTGTCTTCGTCTCTGATGAAATTCCGGTATTAGGGGATTTTGTTGGTAGGAACGGGGTTCGAATGGACCCCGATAAAGTCGCTATCATAAAGAGTTGGCCAACCCCAGAACAAGAACGCTTTCTGGGCACGATAGGATATTGCGCAAGATTTTGTAAAGACTACGGTAAACTCGTAGCGCCCTTGCACCGATCTACTCAGGGCAAGAAGAAAAATGAGACCATTGAATTGACTGCGGATCAACTTGCTAGCTTTAACAATTTGAAGACCGCGATGTCTAGTACACCCACGCTGGCATTGCCCAACTTCTCCAAACCATGTGGTGTTAGGATGGACGCGTCTGATTATGCCATTGGGGGAGTCCTCTATCAACTTGGAGATGATGGTGAGGAACATCCCGTCGCATTCGCTGGTCGGAAGCTCAACCGAGCTGAGATAAATTATTCGGTACGAGAAAAAGAGCTATTAGCTATTATCTATGCTCTAAGGACT
>JBFGVE010000213.1:0-3580 GCA_041565275.1 Bacteroidia bacterium | reverse complement strand
TACTTTCAATCCAGAATTGATGCATACGGGCGATCCCTTTGAAAATGTCAATGTCCGCATTGGAATCCGTGTAGGGGCCGCTGGTATCATAAACATAGATGGGAGGATTTTCCTCACGTTTTCCCTCTGAGGAAAAAGAAGAAGGAGAATCAGACTGGGTGATTTTTCGCATGGGTACCCGGACTCTTGGCAATTCTCCCTCGAAATACACCTTATCCGATCCAGGAATAGAGCCAGTAGTAACAGTCGTATTTTCAACCGCACCGATACTGCGGGCCGTTTTTTTGTAGTTTGGTGTACCGTTCTTTTTTACCATAAGAATTTTTCTCCTGAATTTCCCTTCGCCAACACAAACCGGCTCGGGTTCAAAGGGTGTGATCTCGGCCAGGCATTTGCTAGTCATTCGCCTGCTAGGAAATCAAAACAATCGCCTCTCAGGTATCAGACTGTCCCGGCACCCCCAATTCCTTGCCTGCAAGTTAAGTAAATAATCTGTTCGGTAGGTCGGGAGGAGTAAAAAAGAGAGTCTGTACCTCCATTCAATTGAGCATTTTAGGATCTCAGCCTTGGGGCTATCTCGGAATGATCCAGTGCAATTCGCTCGGTAGAAGGAACCGTATCTAGGTTAGGGCCTTCTGATAAAGTAAAAGACATATAGTTGATGGTTTTCCCAATGTTAAGAAATCTCCGTTCGAAGTCTGTTGTAATGCCATTCTCCTCGTTTTTAAACTCAGAGGCATGGAGGTCTCTGGTGACCTCCTTTACCTCGATGTGGAACACTTCCTTTTCATTCAATTCGCTGAAATGATTCAAAGCATAGTCGAACATGCTGTTGTTGTCAGTCTTGAACCAGACTGTCCCACCAGGTTTCATTATTTCGGCATAGAGGCTCAGAAATCGCTCATTGATCATCCTGTTTTTGGTAGCTTTCTTGCGTGGATAAGGATCGGGAAAGGTAATCCAAATTCCATCTACCTCGCCGGGTTCAAAAAACCGGTTAATTCCATGAATATCGGTTCTGAGAAAAGCCACATTACTAAGGCCTTGGTTGAGGGAAGTTTTTGCACCAGTCCACATTCGGACTCCTTTCAAGTCCACTCCAACATAATTGATGTCCGGATGAATCCGGGCTAATCCTACTGAAATGTCCCCTTTCCCACAACCCAGTTCCAATACAATCGGATTTTGATTGTCAAAATGCCGGGCCCAATTGCTCCGAATGGTCGGGTCCATATTGATGCAATTCGGCAAGCGATTAAATTCTTCTATTTTAAGTAGTTTGCTACGACTCATAGGGTACAAAGGTAATAATACTCGCAGAGTACAGGGGTAATAATTGGGCATTATCTACCCTTTGCTTTTTGAAGATTGTTCTTAATTTTGTATCTCTTTTTTTGAATGAGAGCTAAGAATATTTTAGTTAATAAGGTAATACCAAATCCCTGATATGTCATATCTATTTACTTCAGAATCCGTTTCAGAGGGCCATCCAGACAAAGTCGCTGACCAGATCTCTGATGCTATTCTCGACTCCATGCTTACGCAAGATCCTTTTTCACGGGTTGCCTGTGAAACCTTGGTTACTACCGGTCAAGTGGTTGTAGCGGGTGAGATCACCACCAAAGCCTATGTCGAAATTCCTGAAATTGTGCGAGAAACAATCCGAAAAATCGGATATACACACAGTGATTACCGGTTTGACTCAGATTCCTGTGGTGTTTTGGTTTCCCTCCATAGTCAATCCCCCGACATTGCCCAAGGTGTAAATAAAGGTGAGGGCCTTAATGAAGACCAGGGTGCAGGTGACCAGGGTATGATGTTTGG
This sequence comes from Bacteroidia bacterium, assembly GCA_041565275.1. Classification (GTDB taxonomy): domain Bacteria; phylum Bacteroidota; class Bacteroidia; order J057; family JADKCL01; genus CAWUKT01. The sequence goes on along the minus strand of JBFGVE010000213.1, from coordinate 1,756 downwards.
TTATGCAACTGCGGAAACCGAAGAGTATATGCCCATGGCTCTGGCATTTTCCCACCATTTGCTCCAGGAGCTTGCCAAAATTCGAAAAGAAGAACCACATTTGATGCCTTATCTCCGGCCTGATAGCAAATCACAGGTGACTATCGAGTATGATGACAAGGGAAAACCAAAGCGGGTCCACACCATTGTCATTTCTACTCAACACGATGAATTTGCCAATACTGATACTGATCCAGATCTTTCCAAAGCAGAGCTTGACCAGAAAATGCTCGATAAGATCGCAGAGGACATCAAAAGCATCCTGATCCCTCGCGTGATCCCCGCTCAATGGCTGGATAGCAATACCATCTACCACATTAACCCAACCGGAAAATTTGTGATTGGTGGTCCTCATGGCGATGCAGGACTTACGGGTCGAAAGATCATTGTTGACACCTACGGAGGTAAGGGTGCCCATGGCGGTGGTGCATTTTCAGGAAAAGACCCATCCAAGGTAGACCGCTCTGCCGCTTATGCAGCTCGTCACATTGCTAAGAATTTAGTTGCAGCAGGAGTTGCTGACGAAGTGTTGGTCCAAGTTGCTTATGCAATAGGTGTAGCCAAGCCCGTTTCCATCAATGTCAACACATATGGCACCAGTAAAATAGGATTTTCAGACGCTGAAATAGGAAATAAGATTGGGGAGGTCTTCGATATGCGCCCTAAAGCGATCGCCGATCGCTTTGATCTCCTCAAACCTATTTACTCCCCTACTGCTGCCTATGGTCATATGGGTAGAAAGTCTTATGAGAAAGAAATAGACTTGAATTATGTTGATATCGTAGAAGTGAATGGTGTTCGGACTGAAATTCGTACCAAGAAGCCCACCAAAGTCAAGTTCTTTGGATGGGAAGCACTTGATTACGTAGGACACGTCCGGAAGGCCTTTGGTATTTCCTGATCGTCACTGATCCTGTACAATATTGTGTAAATATCATTTTTTATGCCTAGGGAGGTTGACATTCGGGTACCGATTGAAAATGTGGATAACCCTGGCTACCACCGGAAGCAGGTGGCAAGAAAACTGAAGGTCTCTCCCCACCGTATCCGTGGAGCGGAAATTTTGCGCCGTTCCATCGATGCACGTTCGAAGCCTCCCGTGTTCCAGCTTCGATTACGCGTCTGGGTAGATGAGAAGATCCAATTAGCACCCCGTTGGGATTTTCCATTAAAAGATGTTCAAAATGCAGATCCGGTATTGATCATTGGGTTCGGCCCCGCCGGAATGTTTGCTGCCCTTCAGTTGATCGAACTGGGCATCAGGCCCATTGTAATCGAACGGGGCAAGGACATTCAAGAACGCAGGCGTGACCTAGCAAAATTAAACAAGAATGGAACTGTAGATCCAGACAGCAATTATTGTTTTGGTGAAGGTGGTGCCGGTACATTTTCTGACGGCAAACTTTATACCCGATCCAAGAAGCGCGGTAATATCAAACGCATACTGGAAATTCTAGTACGTCACGGAGCCACCGAAGATATTCTCATTGATGCCCATCCTCACATCGGTACCAATAAGCTTCCAAAAATAATTCAATCCATACGGAAGACTATTCTGGAACATGGAGGGGAAATTCATTTCGGGCAGAGAGTCACGGATTTTGTGGTAAAAGATGAGTCTATCAAAGGGGTACATACTGCAACAGGAGATCGTTTTGAAGGACGTGCTGTTATACTAGCCACTGGGCATTCTGCCCGTGACATTTTTCGGTTACTC
>JBFGVE010000212.1:0-3689 GCA_041565275.1 Bacteroidia bacterium | reverse complement strand
TTATGAACGTTGGTATTTTGCAATGGAGCCAAGGCTTAATATCATCGAGGGAAAGCTGTATGCTGACTTCATTTTTTTAAATGGGGGGTACCAGGTCCCGTTATTTAAGATCATGACACTTGATCTTAATGCCGGTGCCGGAATACGGATTTATCAATACATGGAAAAAGCAGGTGTAATTACACCCGGTAAGGTCTGGGATACGCGACTTTTTATTCCTGCAACCATAAAGCTTGGATATACCTTTTAACGGTTCGTACACATTCTTATGAAAAAAATAATTCTTTTTCTTGTAGCCGCGACTGCGATACAATGGCTCACAGCACAAAACATAAGCTTTGAGCGGAAATCTTCAGAAATTCTGCGCACCAAGGGCAGAGTCTACGGAATGAAAGCTATCGGATTTCTCGATGAACACGCTTTTTTTCTGTTTGAACCGCATGCAACCGTTTTTGCCGGGCCCAGCGGGATTGGTAGTCTAGTGCACTACTCTATTGGCAAGGTTGATAAGGAAGCCAATCTGATCAATCAATCCACCTAGATCTTTGATCGAAAAAGAAAGAAAATTGATTTTGAAGGTGCGCGGGTCATCAACAATAAGCTTGTTGTTTTTTACTCTTTCCAAAATGATGCTAAGAAGAAGCACTACCTGTTCTCCCGCTCGGTCAATACTGAGACCCTGGAGCTGGAAGATGATACCAGGATGATGGCCGAACTGGATTATTCGGGGATCGGCAGGTATAAAAGTACTGCTATGCAGCACGAAGTTTCTGAAGATGGGACTAAGATCATGTTTTTCTATTCAGTGCTGAGCAATAAAGGTGAAACCCTCAGGTTTACCGTCCAGGTCTTTGACAATGAGTTCAACCTGATCTGGAGGAACAATGTTATGCCCAAATTCGATGCGGGCATCTTTAAGTACAAGCAATTCAGGGTAGATAACAATGCAGACGTCTACTTGTTAGGGACCCATTTTACAGACAGAAAGAACTACTATGAATCTGCTAAATTTGGAACCAGGAGCCTCTTTTCCAAATCCACTTACTTTACCGACGTCCCTAACTTTACTTTCCAGCTTTACAAGTACTCCGGCAAGGGGACAAAGGAAGAGTACAGAGATATAAAGCTTGAATCAAAATTCATCAGGAGCATGAACTTTTCCGTGCGCGATGAGACAGTACAGATCAATGGCATATATTCAAATCCACAAACCATCAGCGCCCGTGGTTCTTTTTCATTCTGCTATGATGTTTCCAGTGGAAGGAAGACTGCCCTCAGCTCCATGGAATTTGCTGCGGGCTTATTAGAACAAGGATTGGGTGACAGGCAGTTAAAACAATTTAGGCGAAGTATTGATAACCAGGAGGAATACGACCCCTTTGATTATGCCGTCGGCGATGTTAAGACACTAAGCGACGGGTCAAAGTACTACACTGCCGAACAATATATCTTAGGTACTAAAAAAGTTGCCAACGGAGGATATGTTACGTACACCACCGTCTATGTACACGGCGATGTTTTTGTCATCCGCTTAAAAAGCGATGGGACAACTGGTACCATTGAAAAAATAAGCAAGCGGCAGTACAATCAAAGCACAGCGCGGTATAACTCTTTTATTGACCTTGAGAGAAACGGGAGCCTGTACTTCATATACAACACCATTACAGGCAGAGAAACGGTATTAGGAAATGATGAAGCCGGCGAGATGGTCATCTCCAAGGTCAACAACGGGATTGAAACAGAGGTATGCAGGCCACTTGAATCCTTTAGAATACCTTTAATGCTACCCACAACACACGTTGAGTTTCCCGATGGATCAATAATATACGGCATACTGTCGCCCAAATTTACGAAATTCGGGTTTGAGCGAATTGATGTTAAATGACACCTTTCCCTGAGCTTTCCGATCTCGTCATGGAATTGCTGTAGGTTTTCTTTCCATGCCTTTGTGCGACAGGAGCGGAACGGTTGAATGTCTGTTTACTTCACGTAAATGGTCCGTTACGCGAAATGAAACAACCGGTCCTGTTGAAAACCATCACATGTGCTTACTGAACACCTGTGTTTACTGAATAGGAAACTTCACTGAACAGAAAAGATTTTCATTGTCTCCCCATTTATGGAAAACCCTTGCATCCTCAAAATCGGATTCTCCAATACGGTATGCGACTTGAAAGCCAGGAGATTTGATCAGTACCATATTTTTATAAGCCCATCCTCCTGCCACTAACAGGAATCCTGCCACCAGGACCCAGCTTATGCGTTTAGGAAGTTTTTTCATTGACGATTTCAGCCCTCAGTGTACCCCTCAAGGGTTCTTCGGAAGTGGGTTTGATGAGCTCGAAGAAGTACTGCCCAGGCTCAATATTATTGTTTCCACTTGAGCAAAGGAGCGACGATCCAAAGTTTTCCAAAGTGGGAGGTCGAATTCATAACAAAACATGGCCGGACTTTCTTCGATTCAATGCCTTGGGCAGGATCAAGATTTACCCAAAAAGGTCACCTTGCTTTGCCATATTAATATTAGTCTTTCAGCGGAGCCAAATCGGATTCAAGCCATTCGTCCAACTCTTTGTCTATATCTGATTGTCAAGCTTTGGGATGAGGGGGCGAACAATTCCTTTCCCAAGCCAAAGATCCATACGGTCTCCTAACTTCTGCAAAAAGCTTCTCCGAGTTATTTCCCCGACTTCTTGGCTGATATTGAGTGAAATATTGTGCATGACCGTTTACAAATATACATTATTTACTTTGATTCCGTTTCGGGCAGTGATGTGTTGTCAGGTGCATTTCGGTTACATCCGGAGTGCAATCAGGTCGGAGTCACAGTACACTCCAGGTATACCTGGAGTACAGATCAGTTGTGGTCACAGCACAACCCGGTTGATGTCGGAAGTACAATTCACCCCTTCTCTGGAAGTACAACCAAGTTGGGGTCAGCGCACAATTCAGTTGAAATTAAGGTATAACCTGGTGGAGCTTTGAACAAAGCACAGTTGTGTACGGAGTATAACTCAGGTGGCATAAAATACAACCTTGTAGTGTCCAGAGTATTATTTTGGGGTGGTTGGAGTATAGTTCAACTGTGTTCAGAGTGCAGCCCTGTAATGGTCGGTACATAACTACGTTGTGGTCACAATACAATTCAGTTTTATTCAGAACACTACCCTGGTGGTAGTCGGATTACGACCCAAAGTGGTCGCAGTACAACTCAGCTGTATCCCAATTAAAAAAGGATGGTGGTCACAGTATGAATCAAGGGTTAGTTACCCTTGATGTCGCTGTATCCCAATTAAAAAAGGATGGTGGTCACAGTTACAACCCGTTGGTGGTCAGGAATGTCTTTTCCCTCCTGAAGAGCTGAATTTATGATCCAGACTAAGCCTGTCAGGGTAAGTTCAGGATAGCTCCTTTTCCATCGCCAATTCCAATCCTGTGAATGGCTGAATGGAAAAAGATTGTGGATAATGAAGGGTGTAGCTACCCGGAAAATGTCTCCGTCGATACCCAATACCGGACTGGTTCAATATATCTGATTCTGGATTTTGAGGGAATCAAACCATTAATTGTCAGCAACTTAGTATAATTTCATACCCAATTCTATTCTGGAATCTGGAGAATGATGTAACGATACGCTCAACAATATTTGCGAGTTTGATAGAGTAACCCTGTTAACACTCTTTTTTTAA
>JBFGVE010000211.1:0-3701 GCA_041565275.1 Bacteroidia bacterium | reverse complement strand
GGTCTCTTCTGCTCACCAGGAAAACAAGTCAGAGAAGCGATCAGTCAATGATGTCTTCTCTGAAAGAGAGAAAGAAAAGCCTCACCGCAAAGTGGCATCTCTACTCTCTCCAAAAGGCAAAAATAAAACCACACCCGTCAAAGAAAACCCTCAAACTCCTGAAGAAGAGAGCAGTCCTCAAGAAGGGCAAAAGTCCACCATCAACTTGTTTGCCCAAGCCAAAAAAGCCGAGGCGAAATTCAAGGACAAAAAGACGGTTGCTGAAGCACTTGGCACCGAAGATAATAAGGGAAAGTCAAGTCTGAATCAGTCTTTAGGTAAAAAAATGATCCGAACTGAACAAATCCCTGTCCACAAGCAGTTCCAATTTGTTCAAAAGGTGTTCGGAGGAAGTTCAGTTAAGTTCAAGGTTGTACTGGATAAGATCAATAAAACGGTATCTCGGGAAGAGGCCGAATCAGTCCTCAACCGGTACGTATTCAATGATCCTTCTGTCAATCGGAACGATAAAGCCTGTAAAGAGTTTGTAGGATTGGTGAATGAACGCTTTGAGGAATAGTGATGGAGTTTGTTCCCAGTCTGAGGTAGACTAAGGTTGCTTTCGAGCTAAGGTGGTAACGCCTCCGTGAACAGGCTGGCCGAGCTGCACCAGGATCTCTGCATCCGTTGGAATGAGGACATCGATCCGGGAACCAAACTTGATAAAACCCATCTCCTGACCCTGTTCTACTTTATCGCCTTCTTTGATGTACCAGCAAATCCTCCGGGCAACTGCACCAGCAATCTGCTTGAACCCAATCTCCCATTTTTCGTCCCCGATCACAAACATGGTTTGCTCATTTTCCTGAGAAGATTTTGGGTTATAGGCAACGAGGTTTTTACCTTTATGGTAGCGAAGAAACTTAACCGCTCCCGATATTGGATTGCGGTTGACATGCACATTGAAGGGTGACATGAAAATGCTGATCTGGGTGACCTTACTTTTAAAGTAATGAGGATCTTCAATTTCTTCGATCACAACTACTTTGCCATCCGCAGGTGCAATAACTCCCTCTGGATCGGTAACAACGTCGACTTTAGGGTTGCGGAAAAAATTGAGGATAAGACCAAAAAGGATGATACCGGCAAACAACAACACAATTCCCAAAGGCCAAATCCGACTATCTCTCAGCAGGGTAAAATAGAGCACTGAACAAATACCAGCAATGATGACGAAAGATACCGGAATAATCACCCGGCCTTCACGATGTAACCCCATAATACTATTTGGTTTTTAACTATCCTGAGCGTGCAAAATATAAAAAACAACCCTGTATTGCACTAAAATATAACCAGATCAGTAATCTTCGCGAAGTCGGATTAATTTGATACTTTAGAAACCTGATATGAAAGTTGAACACATAGGCATCGCTGTCAAAGACATTTTCAAATCCAATTCCATCTTCGAGACCATCTTCAATTCCAGGCCTTACAAGGAGGAATTTGTAGCGTCTGAGGCAGTTAAGACCTCTTTCTTCCGGCTAGGAGAAAGCAAGGTGGAGCTTTTGGAGGCAACTGCTGAAACCAGTGCTATTCATAAATTCATTGAGAAAAAAGGGGAAGGGATCCACCACATTGCCTTTGAAGTGGAAGACATTCACGCGGAGATGGAGAGGTTACGTGGAGAAGGGTTTCGAATTCTCAATGAGCATCCTAAGCGCGGTGCTGACAACAAATTGGTTTGCTTCGTCCATCCCAAAGACGCAAATGGAGTGCTGGTAGAGTTGTGCCAGGAGATCCGAGGGTGATCACTTTTTCATATTCACCACCCAAACACCTGTCAGGATCACAGCGAAGCCTAGGAAATGCTGCCAACTCAGGGCTTCGTGTAGGTAAAACACCCCCCAAAGCACTGCAATAATCGGAATGGTATAAGTCACTGAAGAAGCGATGATCAGATTAGATATCTGTAGGAGCTTATAGAAAAGGATCAGAGCAAATGCAGTTCCCAATGCCCCCAGTAATGCTACATAGGTAAATGATTCCCAGGCCAGTGGGCTGGTTCTCATTGTCTCTAGAAAATGAGAACTGGTAAGGATATAGACCAGGGCCGGAACCCCGGTTGAGAACAGAGAAATAGCAGTTATTCCAATGGGGTCTGTATCTTGAAAGTAAGTTTTAGTTAAATTGACAGAGGTAGCATAAAAGACGGTGGCCAGAACGATGTATCCGCAATACTGAATATAAACCCAGGTATCCGTTTGTTCTCCAGCCGTCATGTCAAGTCCTCCGGCTAACATCAGCAGGATCGTTCCCGCCAAGCCTGTAAAAATGCCTACCAATTTTATCAATGGAAACCGGGCACTGAAGAAGATGGCCGCAATGACCACGGTAAAGATTGGGGTCATTGCATTCAGGACTCCTGCGACTGCGGTGGGAACCACTTGCTCAGCCATAGGAAACAGAATTGCAGGAAATCCACTACCGATGATCCCGATTGCAGCGAGCAGTAATATCTTTTTAGGTGGGACTTTCCGAATGTATTTGTAAAGAAAGGGGCTAAGGAGAAAGCCTGCAATGGCGAGTCGCATGGCTGCAATCTCAATGGGGTAAAATGCTTTCAATCCCAATTTCATAAGGAGAAAAGAGCTACCCCAGATAATAGAGAGAATGGTGAGCAGAAAAATTGCAAGAAGGGCGTTGGAGCGGCTTCCCATGGCTTAAGGGATCCGTCGGTTTTGGAAGAAAGTGCGCATCAGGGCGGCGGCCTCCTCTGCAAGTATACCTGAAACGATCTCGGTCCTGGGATGCACGAGTTCGCGGGAAAACCGGCTGTATCCGAATTTAGGTTCTGTGCTACCAAAGACAATACGCCGGACGCGAACCCAGCGGAGAGCACCAGCGCACATGGAACATGGTTCCAAGGTGATGAAAATAGTACATTCGTCCAGGAATTTACTACCGAGATAGTCCGAAGCTGCGGTAATGGCGAGCATTTCCGCGTGAGCGGTAGCGTCCTTTAGTCGTTCCACTTGGTTGTGCCCACGACCGATCACCTTGTTCCGGCAGACCACTACTGCACCGATCGGCACTTCATCCTCTTCAAAGGCGATCTGAGCTTCCTGCAAAGCCTTCCGCATAAAGTACTCATCGGAAAAGATCTCGAAGCCATCGGTCAAAGACATACCGTGAAGATAGCTGATTTTAAAATTATATCTCAGCCATATCTATTCCCGCGTATGGAGCCAAAGAGTGAGAAAGAACAGCTGATGTTGAAAGGAATAGAGACAGGGGAATTTTCTGCTGATTTCCCTGATTTTTTAGAGTAGGTATTGTGTGGAATTCTGGACTTGTATTATATTTGCTTTCCCCGGCTAAAAACCGGAAATCATATTCCTCCTTAGCTCAGTTGGTTAGAGCGGTTGACTGTTAATCAATAGGTCCTTGGTTCGAGTCCAAGAGGGGGAGCGTAGTTTAACAAGCTGGTCAGAAACGGCCAGCTTGTTTGTTTTTGCGGCCTCATATTCCCGCTCTAAACCACAATAAAGGGCGATTATCTCATTCGCGTCTTGTGTTCGATATTTGCCTTCTCCCAGGTAGGTGATTTGGTTGGGGAATATCGAACACAGCAATTGGGAACGTAGGTCTTTATTCGCGGTTCTCCCGCACTTTTGGTGAAACATCTCAATGTGGACATGTTGATGGTGGTTTAGGCGGGGAGT
>JBFGVE010000210.1:0-3708 GCA_041565275.1 Bacteroidia bacterium | reverse complement strand
TATAGATTTTGGTGACGAACCCATAGTGATTTTTGCTACATTTTTTAGTGGTTCTTCCAACCACTCCCCATCACCTTCAAACTCAGGAAACCTTAACTGCGGTATCAATCTCATTTCCTTACTCATAAGCAGCCAATCCTGATATTTCACGCCCTTGGGCTAGTTTTTTTAGTTGCGGCACCAGGTCTTTCATCAGGGCCAGTTCTTTGGTTTTGCGCGCTTTCCAGCTCAGTTCCAGTGGCTCCAACAAATCGGTGAGTCTTTCTCCGTCAAAGATCATTCGGCTTATGATTTTCTCTACAAAGGCTTTGAGGGCTGCCGTTTGCAGGCCGTGGTTGGTGGCAATGGCTGCCAGCTCTTTGTCGTATTTCTCTACTTTGTAAGTTTCAAAATTGGCTTTCAGCTCTTCGGTAGTTTGCCCTGTTGTCCAGTCCACCTGCTCTATGTATTCGGTCAGGTCTTCTTCTTCGTCCATCAGGTTGGAGTTGGATCTCAGCAAGCTGATCACCTGTGTCTTGGTCATTATCTGCTTGCTCGGCTTCTTTTGGGTGCTGTCGGCAATCAGACCCATGATGTAATCGTAATCGATCACCGCGGAGGCAAAGAGCACAAACTCAAAATCCAGTTGCTGCACAGCGTCGGGTGCATCATCTCCTTCTTTTTGCTGAATTTCCCGCAGTTGCTTGGCGGTCTCTAAGTACGAGCTGCGGAACTCTTGCAATGTCTCTTTGGGCAGGATTTTTTCAATCTGCTCTACTTGTTCCCCGTCCAGGTCAGTGTATTGGTCGAGTTGGGTCTTGAGCCGCTGTACTTCTTTGAAATTCTTCACAAAGGCAATGCGGGCTGCATCTCCTTTCAGGTTGTAGACTTCCTGCGGTTCCCTTACCAAATTGTGCTCCTGCATAAACTCTCCAAGTTTTTCTACCGCTTCCTGGTACTTGTCGATCACCACAGGCGCAGGATCTACCATCCAGATCTCTTTGGCCTTGCCGCCTTCTTCGCCAGAGAACAGGGTAATGGCTTGGTTCACGGCTTCCTGTTGGGAACGAAAATCCAGAATATTGCCGTAGGGCTTGGTGTCGTTCAGCACGCGGTTGGTCCTTGAAAATGCCTGGATCAATCCGTGGTATTTCAGGTTCTTATCTACGTACAAGGTGTTGAGGTACTTGCTGTCAAATCCTGTGAGCAACATATCCACTACAATGGTGATGTCAATCTTGTTTGCGCGCGGATAATCTTTGTTGCTGTACTTCTGGTTTTTGATGCGGCTTTGTACATCCTGGTAGTACAGGTCAAAATTGTTGATGTCCCAGTTGGTGCCGAATTGTGTGTTGTAATCCGCAATGATTGCTTTCAGGGCTTTTTTCTTCTCCTCAGGATCCTGCTTGTTGTCTTCTTTCTCCTGTGCTAAGTCTTCCTGGATCTGCTGGATGTCTTTGTTGCCTTCGGCAGGGGGCGAAAACACACAGGCAATGCGTAAAGGCACATAATGGGGATCTTCTGCTTGTTTTTGCTTTTGGATTTCCCTGAACAATCGGTAGTATTCTATGGCATTGTTGATAGAAGCAGTAGCCAGCACGGCATTGAACTTGCGTTGATTGGTGGCTTTGTCGTGCTTATCGAGAATTGCTTCTACTACTGCTCTCTGTGCAATACCTTCTCCAGGCTTGGCAGTTACCGTTCCTTCACCTTTGAAATAGTCGATATGAAACTTGAGTACATGGCGGTCGTCTATGGCATGGGTAATGGTGTAGGCGTGCAATTGCTTTTCAAAAATGCTCTCCGTGGTTTTATAGGTTTCGTATTGGTCTTCACGGATCTTCTGTGTGGAGTTCTTCTCAAAGATGGGTGTTCCAGTAAACCCAAACAGTTGAGCATTGGGGAAGAATTCTTTGATGGCTTTGTGATTTTCTCCAAACTGCGAACGGTGGCATTCATCAAAGATGAACACCATGCGTTTGTCACGCAGGGGCCCTAAGCGTTCTTTGTAGTTCTTTTTGTGTGTGCCATCCAGGGCCAGCCCCAGTTTTTGGATGGTGGTGACAATCACCTTGTCGGCATAGTCGGTAGAGCGCAAGCGCCTGACCAGGGCCTCGGTATTGGTATTTTCTTCTACACTGCCTTCCTGGAATTTGTTGAACTCTTCACGTGTTTGGCGGTCAAGGTCTTTTCTGTCCACTACAAACAAGCATTTTTCAATCTCACGGTTGTCTTTGAGCAGGGTAGAAGCTTTGAATGAAGTCAGCGTTTTTCCACTTCCCGTGGTGTGCCAGATGTAGCCGTTTCCGCGGTTTTGTTTCACGCATTCATCTATGGCTTTTACAGCATAGATCTGGTATGGCCGCATAACCAACAGTTTTTGCTCTGTTTCTACAAGTACCATGTACTTGCTGATCATTTCGCCCAGTGTGCACTTTTTCAGAAAGCGGTCAGTGAAGTCTTCAAGGTGCTTGATTTTTTTGTTCTTCTCGTCCGCCAGATGATAGATGGGTAAGAACTGCTCATCTGCATTGAATTGGAAATGCTGCGCTTTGTTGTTCGCGAAATAGATGGTATTGGAACGGTTGCTGACAATGAACAATTGCATGTAGCACATGAGTGAATTGCCAAAGCCATTGCCACGTTCGTTTTTATAGTCTACGATTTGCTGCATGGCTTTTCGCGGGGAAATATCCAAGCGTTTCAATTCTACCTGGACCACAGGCAAGCCGTTTATCAACAGAATAACGTCGTACCGTTGATGGCTGTTTTCGGTATTTATCCGCAACTGGTTGATGACTTCAAAGTCGTTTTTGCACCAGTCTCTGTTGTTCACCAAAGTGTAATGCAAGGGTGTTCCGTCTTCACGCTGGAAATACTGTTGTTCCCTCAGTTTCTTAGAAGCGATGAACACATCTGGTTCTATAATTTCTTCTCTTAGCCGGGAGAATTCGCTGTCTGATAACCGCACACGGTTGAGCGCTTCAAATTTAGTCCTGAAGTTTTGCTCTAATGAAGCACGGTCCCGAATATCAGGTCGATGGGTATATTTTAGCTCCGTGAGCTGGTTGATCAGGGTTTCTTCTATTTGATGTTCGTTAATCATGCAAGGCTTCTTTTAACAGATCTTTAGGATTTACATCATGAATTCTGGCTATTTCATGTTTTCTTCCAGCACTTCCTTTATGCGGTTCGTACACCTGTCACTTGAATTCTGACAATTTAGGAATTAGTATAGTCATTATCTTGTTTTTCTACCAACTCTGCTCATTGGTAGGCTGGTGCACATTTGATGTATCAACTTTTTAATTCGCACTACGGGTAACTGTCTATCATGGCGTCCATAATTCTAATATTATGGATGATCTGATGATTTGGATGATCATCCGAAATACCCCAAAAATGGACTATACTCATAATACTGACTGTTTTTAAGTGCTATCGCAGCACCCTCTGATTGTGGTAACGCTGTCACCCAGGTATGGTCTGGGCACAGCCCGGTTGGAGTCGGAAGTACATTCCGGTTGGGGTTGGACCACAACTTGGGTTGGATGACACTATCACCCAGTTGGGGTCCGGACAACTCAGTTGGGGTCCGGACACAATCCAGTTGTATTTCCAACCCCAACCGGGTTATAGCTTGCTTTACTGGAATATATCCAGACCCCATATAAATTGTGCTGTAAACCCAACCAGTATGGATACTGACGCGAATCTAAACTGTACTCC
>JBFGVE010000209.1:0-3781 GCA_041565275.1 Bacteroidia bacterium | reverse complement strand
CGGACCGGTGTAGTCCAGGGTGTCCATCGACAGGTTGGCCAGCACGAACAGGTCGGTCTCGACCCGGGTGCGCTCGAGCAGGTGCTGGAGGGTGGCCCGGAAGTCGCGGAGGTCGACCCGCCGGTCGGTCACCAGCAGGAACTTGGTCAGCGACAGCTGCCCCTCGCCGAGGATACGGAAGGCGCTCGACATCGCCTCGCGCTTGTAGCGCTCCTTGACCACCGCCGCCAGGTAACCATGAAGGTGTATCTTTCTCCTCGAAACAAGCATATTTTGTTTAGGAGTACTCAGTTTCGCTTTTCGGAGGCGCAAGAATCTATTCTTATTGCAAGTGACGCGTTGGTGGAGTATGAGCTCGACGACAAAGACTTTCCGTCTAGTCTCCTTTTGATTTTGAGGTTGAAACATTTCTGGCATCTTGATATTCGCGAACTCATTTATGTTCTTATGGATACCAAAGAAGCGTACCGAGAATATTTAAAGCGAAGTTCCGAAAAGAGAGGCTACCAATACTGGAACACTACTGTCCTGTACAGGGTAGCCCTCTCAGGCTTGTATGCTCGTAAATCTGAATTGAAAACAGCTGCTGATCATTCGCTATTGTCTGTTGTTGGCAATGCCTTCTGCAAGTGTTGTCGACGACAAACACGTCATGGGCTTTGCGAGATGATAGGTTATGTTTGCCCGGTAACAAAGTCAACTCACAAGTGGAGCGTATACACTGACGTCATCAATCAGAAATTTCCGTCTAGGGAAAATAGGGCGGTGTTTATCGAACCGGAAGATCCAAACAAGGAAGATGGCATGTGGAAGAGATTGAGCGCAGTTACAAGTGAACATACGGGTACTTGTGCAATCAGCTAGCTAGCTGGATCATTAGCTACATTTGAATAGTATAAGACAGAATTATAGTAAGCCTTCCAACCATGATATGTATATTTTTGTAATGTAGTAAGTCTCGATTTGTACATTACCAGCTTCTCTCACACCGTGATACGTCGAGTCAGGAAATCTTAATTGTTTACCCAGAATATAGTACGATCATCAAATTCACCAACTATACCAAGTTCAAAGTGGCTTACTTGGCCCGAATTCTCGAATCTTATCTGACTGATATCGGCGTCTCCCGACAAAAGAAACATCTGTACCAGGGGTTTTCCTATCGTGTAGCAAGGAATAGTGATTTTGTTCCATTTTGGAAGATAGCGTGCGGTCTGGGAAAGCGTCCCAAGTCTCGTATGCTTGTGCTGCTTGTTTGGATCAGGGTTGTATGTTACAACAATGGCTTTCTTGCAGGAAAAACCGTAAGTCAGAGCGGTCTCAAAAGACACTTCGCGAATTGTACGAAAGTCGTGTTCTACATCCTCGGTTCTATTCAATCTCGCAAGTTTAAGACGGCGCTCGCCGACGCTGTTATTCATGGTGTTGGAGGGTCCAGGGTTGTGCCTTTTAACGTTCAATGTCTCGATCGCATCCTCTGTAAAATTGATATCAGTCTCTGATCTAGTGGTAGTGTCATCTGGTTGCTTTTGATTATTTTGCAGCATCTGTGCACATGCGCGTGTAGCGGTATTCGGGGACGAACTAGTGCTGGACTTGCTACCGTCGCTATCACTGTTTCCGTCTTTCTCCAGTTCTGAAAAGGTTGGTTGAGTAAATGGGATTTTTTGCGATGGTCTTGGATTTTCTTTTTCAGAGCCTTTGCTAGATTCGTTGTCACACATAAACATAATTTTTGTTCTCTTAGCCATTCTTTTTGTGTCAGTTTCATTGAAGAAGTTCTTATTTCACCAATGGTACCTGCAGACTTTGTTCTTCATTTGTTGTTCTTTTTTTTTACCGACTTGCATTAGCAGGCGTCGAACGTACCCGACCCTGATAGGCAATACATTAACACAGACCACTTAGAAAATCCATTTTTTATTTACACGACTACCCAGCTAGTAGTGGTTGAAGTCGACTTCCTTCAAGGTCCAAAACCAGAACCTTCAAGGTCCAAAACCAGAACCTTCAAGGTCCAAAAAATCAGAACCTTCAGGTCCAAAAAACCAGAACCTTCAACCTTCACCTCAACCTTGCAGCTCCATAGCCGGAAAATTCAAGTCTGAAAGCAGAACCTTCAATCGCCTTAAATATCTTTTTAGCATACATGGTACGTACCTACACGATACGAGGAATCAAAAAATCTGTCCTTCACAATTTTAGCGTGTTCATTTCTACCATTTCACAAAGCTTTGGCCATGACTGGTGAAAAAAAAACAAAAAAACGACAGAGCAAAGATAATTCAGTGACACTCCTGCAGAAAAAATCACAGACTAGAAATAGTTTGCTTCCCGGTTCAACCCTACCAGACCAACCGTTGCTAGGAGCAGAATCTTTGCCGCTGCCGGATCTTCTAGAGGCTCCAACAAAACAACAGGATCTCGTCCAGGATCTACCCGGGCAAGATACGTCAAGAATGCCTGATGGTATTCTACCCAACACTGGTCAACAGCTGCCGGCCTCTGATCAAGTCCAAGATACACAACCTTCGGTCCTAGAAGCTTTCAGCGTCTATGGCAAGGCAGAAAAAATTCCAGAACCCGGCGAACACAACGAATATATACCAATCGGCGCCAATGCTCAAGGCTTCAGTAAAAACTGTCAGCCAATTACTTTAGAATGTCTTATCCGCCGCGAGGAAAAAGTCGAAGGCGACGACAGCAGCGATGAAGATGTGGATCTATCCCGCCTCTCGACTCTAACAACAAGCAAATTTCTCTGGTTGGTATTATTGGGTTTATCGAGAGCAAAGGCTGAAACGAAAGTTGATTTCACTACTTTCAAAAAACAAAAAAGAGGAAAAATGCAATCTACCTATAAACACAAATATTTGTTTGGGTCGTTGAACGATAGGTCGCTGATGACTTGCGTGATTCTGGAGAAAAACAACGATGAGCACAACGTTCATTGGTCCTGGCACCGAAGCAAGCACAATGTTCGAGTCGGTATTAGACTGGCAGTCCAGAATCCTCGCGTAATAGGCCACCTGCCAACCAAATCAGTTATAATCGAGACCAAGCTTCCCTTCATTATTCTTGGCGGTCCACCGATCAAACCTGCACCTATCATTGCTGACACCGCATCTCACATCATGAAGTATTTCATCCTAAAAGAACACAAAATCAAGTGTGAATACGACCATTTGCCGGTGCCCTGGAAGACGTCCTGCAATGCTGACTATTGCGATCGACTGGAGTTTAAACACAACCATAATGCTCCCTGTGGGTGTTGGGGCATGTTCGCAAAAAATGATTCATCAGCTAGGAACGCTGTACTGCAGTTTGACTTTAAATTCAAGGCGAACGGGAATACAAATCATGTCAAGAACTTCACGTCTCTAAGAACCAGTCGTCTTTTCTTCAAAGGAGAGAAGATCGCTGCTGATGTTGACGCCTTAACGATTCATCAAAACACCCGTTCGATCCAAGAAAAGTTCCTTAAAACTCTGCATTTCGTGAACAAATCGGGAGGGTGGACAATTATTGGTTGGTACATCAGAGGCGAAAAACAGGGAGAAGAACCCAAACAGGATAACGAGGAAAGTCTGTTGAGCGATGGGGACTTGAAAATCAACGTCGCCTATTTATATCCCACAAAAATCAAACACAAAGACATCCCCGATGCAAATTTGTTCTGTGAAGAAGATCTTACAGTTCCTGCAACTACAGGGATAACTTCAATGGCCACGCATAACGTTTGATCCACTGGCAAGGCCGTTTGGCGGGGCCCCCTGTGGGG
>JBFGVE010000208.1:2500-3786 GCA_041565275.1 Bacteroidia bacterium | reverse complement strand
GAGAAGTCGTAACAAGGTTTCCATAGGTGAACCTGTGGAAGGATCATTGGCATGTTGTGAGGTGTTGGCGAGCCCGATGGAAAATGACAAATTTTTCGAGTTACATGACATATATGAAAAGCAGCCCAGGACAATGAATGTCTTAACACAGCAGACTGAAAAGGACGTCGCTTGATACGTAAAGAGAAAGAGAAATGCAAAATTTGGGATTTTACCATTCCTAAGTCAAAGCTTGACAGTGTCCGCTGAGCAGAAGAAAAATTTATGTATCGCTTTCTCCTCAACTCTTTGGATGTTGAAACAATCTAGACCCTAAAGTTCAGTTTCTGTTTCTGTGAATGAATACCCGCTGAATTTAAGCATATAAATAAGCGGAGTGAAGAATTTAACCAAGATCATCTAGTAACGGCGAGTGGAACGATAGAATTTCTGCACCGAAGCGCGACTGCGCTATGTGGTTTTTGATCTATGAGATGCTAACATCGTAAGTTCATTACATGACGACTACGAAGGGTTATAGTCCCGTCACGAAGTTACTTCTCGATTGATCTGAATGCATGAGTAGTACTCCTTGGAAATGGAGCATCACTGAATGTTACATGTCATTCAAAAAAAAGAAACTGTTGTGATTTATAGTAAACAAGTACCATGAGGGAAAGATGAAAAGAGCTTTGAGAAGAAGGTTTAAAGGGCCTGAAATTGTCAAGGGGAAACTGGAGAATCAGTGAATGCTTGCATGAATCAACTTGGAATAATTTCTATTTGGCTACGGAGTTTATGTTTTGTCACGTTAATTCCATTATAAAAGGTGATTTTAAAAGGATAAACTGATTCCCCGCCCCGTCTAGAAACACGGACCAAGGAGTCTAATATTTGCGCGAGTCAACACGTAAAATTTAGCGGAATGAAAGTGAAAGACAAAAAGTAGCAACCGAATTCAACCGAAAATTTGAGTAGGAGCGTAAATATTAGGACCCGAAAGGTGGTGAACTATACTTGAATAGGGTGATACCAGGGGAAACCCTGGTGGAAGCTCGTAGCGATACTGACGTGCAAATCGTTCGTCTAATCTAAGTATAGGGGCGAAAGACTAATCGAACCATCTAGTAGCTGGTTCCTTTCGAAGTTTCCCTCAGGATAGCTGAAGACAATAAGTTTTGTTAGGTAAAGCGAATGATTAGAGGCATTGGGCACTACTAGCGCTCGACCTATTCTCAAACTTTGAATTGGCAAGTAAAATGTTTTCCCCCGTTGAAACATGTACGCAATAGTGTCTTCTAGTGGGC